>JAGCPV010000166.1 GCA_017965475.1 Prevotella sp. | reverse complement strand
TGGTAAGTTAATCCAATTCAAATACGATCCCAGCTATCTGCGAGACAACAAGGAATGGGAGGAATCTCGTTCTGACGTTAAAGATGTATGCGAGTTAAACGGCTTTAAACCTGAGTTCTCCGACATCAACCTTGATGGTGGCAACGTGCTGATTTGTGATGGCAGGGCAATCCTTTCCAATAGGATATTCTCAGAGAATCCTGATATGGATAAAGAAGAACTTGTTAATGAACTAAGCAGACTTTTGGAATGCGAGATTATCATCATACCGGCAGAAAACGATGATATGACAGGGCATGCTGATGGTATGGTGAGATTCGTAAACAAGAACACCATACTTGGAAATACGATGGCTGAGGAATATAAGTATTGGCAGGATGGCATGAAAAAGGTTATTGACAAATACAATTTGAAATATATCGATGTGCCGTTCTTCGTGCCAAAAGACCCCAAGCATCCATATAGTGCCGTTGGTATTTATGTTAACTATCTGGAAGTCAGAAACCTGATTGTAATGCCTGTCTTTGGTAGAGAAGAAGACCAAAAGGCGTTTGATGTTATCCAGAAGGCTTTCCCTGACAAAGTCATCGAGAAGATAGACTACAACGATGTGGCTCAGGAAGGTGGATTGCTGAATTGTACAACTTGGGTGGTTAGATAACAGAGCCTATGAATTAAGTAAAGAACAATAAGCGTAGTACATGAATGGTTTATAAGCTGGTGATGAAGAATATTTTAGGGATAATAATAGTATGCGCACTACTTGTATCGTGCCAAAAAGATATCTCTGGTACTTACAAGGCCCTCAAGCCTTTAGATTCGTGTGAAAAAGAAATAATAGTGATTGATGGAAATAACTTTACGAGATCTATTTATGGAAAGTATTCGGAGCGGTATCATGGCAAGTCGAAAGGCAATAAAGATTACTACATTACCTGCACATTCCCTTGTACAATGCAATGTCATGCCACTCTTTCCAAAGATGGTAATAAGTATTCGGCCAATATTACAAACGCTGTTGTAAAGATAGACAAAGAAGAATTCAAGTCATATTCATGGAAAAAAAACAACATCTCAGATGATTCTTTAATTCGTTACTTTGAAAAGAATCTTACAGAAATGCTACTTAAAACACTTAATGAAAAAAAACAAGAGAATGATTATGTAGGATTTCAATTTGTTGTAAATGGGAACAAATTAATACTTGTGGGTGGAAATGAGGTTGACGACTACTTTATTAAACTTGTAGAATAAGGAACACATAAAAAGTAGCAGTCACCTTTGTTCGAGGTAAAATAAGAACAAAGGTATTCAACATAATCATTTTGTCTCTGAAGAATGGAAATCACAAATCATGATATCCAATTCCACTGATGACTATAACAATATTATCGCTGATAGTTTGCGGCCCAGATCGTGGATGGCATTCTGAAATTGTATCAACTCTGACTTGTTGAATCTGGCAGTTCTCCCATTGACCATACTACCATTCAGACGTTGAGTAAGCCAAGATTGGGATTTTCCAAAGTAGTGCTTAGCAA
The DNA here is from genome assembly GCA_017965475.1 of Prevotella sp. Taxonomy (GTDB): domain Bacteria; phylum Bacteroidota; class Bacteroidia; order Bacteroidales; family Bacteroidaceae; genus Prevotella. The sequence continues at coordinate 17,979 of JAGCPV010000166.1, read as the reverse complement.
TATAAGCAAACGATATGGCATTGCCGAGATCACCCATCGCACTGCGGATCTTTTCTGCTTTCAAGTATTCAAGATCTTCGTCAATAACCTTGAGAATTCGATCAATGTCAACTGCAACATTTGAACCATGTAGTTCCTTTTCCGCTTCAGTCATGTTGCCATTGAGATCATTATAGTTCCTAATGATCTTATCGACATCTTCATTGCTGTTCGACTTACTCAGTTCAAGCATCAGACTCTTGAATCTGGGCTCTTCAATATAATCAATAATGTTTCGCATATAATCTCAACTTTTATAATTCGTAATCTTCTTCATCTAAATAGTCGCTTAACCATTTCTGGATATCAAGCATCCTATCCAATATTTTGTCTATCAACGGACGTTTCCTCCATTCAGGAATACTTTGATCTTCTTCAACGGCCTTCAAAAGTAATTTGATGTTCCTATAGGCCTTTTTGACTTCTTCTTTGGTTGGCATATTACTCAATTTTTAATTGAGCGGATAATAACCGCTGCAAAGTTAATAATTAATTCGTTATTGATATAATAATTATTTGATTATTCCCTATTTCTTATGCAACTTTAACAAAGAAAAAAAACTCCGTACATAAATTACGGGAAACTTCACTGATGGCAAATTGATTCTTTTCATAGTCTTAAAATTAGAACGTTTAACAAATTGACACTGCAAAGATAAAAACTATTTTTGAGACTTCCAAAGAATATGTGAGAAATCTTTGAATCACTGGGACGAATTACCTTATAATGAATCAGGGCTCGCATCACTGCGGGCCCTGTTCGTGTTCATCATTACTAAATTACTAATTGATAAGCAAAATCTAACAAACAAATGAAAACAACTAACTAAAACCAAACTTATGTATGAATCAGAAATCTGATGCAAAGGTAAGGGGATTTTCATCTGATTCCAAATAATTCTTCACATTCTTTCTCAGTTAGTTGCGACAGTCTGCCAGATTCGCGACAAATGGGCGGCACGGTCCTGAAAACCTGTCGCATCATCACCAAATAAGCGGAATTATTTATCGGGCATCCACACCCCAACTCATCTTCTCGCGCAGGGAGTTGAAGTAGCGATGCTCTGCGCGCTTCACCACCTTGATATCGTAGGGTGCACGACGCAACGTGATCTTCGTGCCCTCCTTGCACTTCTCTGAGCGTCCGTCGATGGCCACGAGGAAGTTATGGCTACGGCTCTCCACCTCGAGTTCGATGACGGCAGAGTCGGGCAGCACGATGGGGCGCACGTTCAGTGAGTGGGGAGCGACAGCCGTCATCGAGAACACCTTCGTGCCAGGTACGATGATCGGACCTCCGTTGGAGAGGGAATAGGCGGTAGAACCTGTAGGCGTGGAGATCACCAGTCCATCAGCCTGATAGGTGTTCAGGTACTGGCCGTTGATATTGGCACGCACGGAGATCATCGATGCCGTATCGCGTTTCAGGATGGCCACATCGTTGAGGGCACAGTTATAGCCCTCCAGCTGCTCCCCATCCGTCTCCACCTGGATCAGTGCACGGTTCTCTATCGAGTAGTCCTCCTCGTAGAGGGCTTTCACACATCTCTCTATGTCGTTGGGGTTGATGTCTGCGAGAAATCCCAGACGTCCCATATTCACACCCAGGATCGGAATCATCTTCTGGCGCACGCGCTCCGCAGCCTTGAGGAAGGTACCGTCGCCACCCATGGAGATCACGAAGTCGGCCTCGAAATCATCGCCCACGAACACCTTCTTGGCATTCACCTCCAGTCGTTGGGAATCCTTCAGGAAATAATAGTATTCCATATCCACATACAACTCTGCGCCGTACTCCGAGAGACAGGACAGCACTTTCTGGATCGATGCAGACTTCTTCGTCTGATAAATATTGCCGAAAAGGGCGAATTTCAACTTCCGATGTTCCATAATCTTGCTTTTATGGCTGCAAAAATACAAAAAAAGACAGATAATCCGCAGATTCTCACAGATTTTTTATTATCTTTGCAAGCAGAAAACCCTAAAATTGGAAATTATGGCAAAAGTTTATGTATTCTTCGCTAACGGCTTCGAGGATGTCGAGGCCCTGATTCCCATCGATGTGTTGCGCCGTGGTGGTGTAAACGTGGTCACCGTCAGTACGACGGGTAATCCCATTGTCGAGTCTGCCCACGGCGTGGGGATCCAGACAGACGCGCTGTTCGAGGACTGTGACTTCTCGGATGCCGACCTGCTGATGCTGCCAGGTGGTATGCCAGGAGCCAGTAACCTCTATGCGCACGAAGGCGTGTGTCAGGCGCTGCTCGCCCAACAGGAGAAAGGCAGGAAGATTGCGGCTATCTGTGCATCACCCGCCGTCGTACTCGCCCCGTTAGGTATCCTCGACGGCAAGAAAGCCACCTGCTATCCTGGTTTCGAGGAGGCACTGTATGAGGCCGACTATACTGGCGATCTCGTCACCGTCGATGGTAACGTCACCACGGGTGAGGGTCCTGCTGCCGCCTTCCCCTATGCCTACGAGATCCTGGCTCAGCTCGTGAACAAGCAGACCTCAGACCAGATTGCAGAAGGCATGCGCTTTAAACACCTGATGGCCTGATGGACTATATCATCATCACAGCAGGCGGGAAGGGTCTGCGGATGGGAAGCGATATTCCCAAACAGTTCCTGCCCATTGGCGGGAAACCTGTTCTCATGCGCACGCTGGAGAGATTCCGCGAGTACTCGGCGGATCTGCAGATCATCCTCGTATTGCCAGAGGCCCAGCAGGACTATTGGCATCAGTTGTGCGAGGAATATCATTTCGAGGTGGAGTATCAGCTCGCCAACGGCGGAGAGACACGTTTCCACTCCGTACAGAACGGTCTCGCCCTCGTGCCGGATGATGCGGAGGGTGTGGTAGGTGTGCACGACGGTGTGCGCCCCTTCCCCAGCATCGAGGTGATCCGTAACTGTTTCGAGACTGCGCGTGAGAAGAAGGCCGTGATCCCCGTGATCCCCGTCGTGGAAACGGTGAGGAAGATACTTCCAGAAAATCCGGATATTCCAGATAATCCAACCTCTATAACCGTCCCTCGCGATCAATATCGCCTCGTGCAGACACCACAGACCTTTGACATCCAGTTGCTCAAGGCTGCCAATCGCCAGCCCTATAACGATGGCTTTACGGATGATGCCTCTGTGGTGGAGTCATACGGCCATCGGATCACACTCGTCGAGGGTAATCGTGAAAACATCAAGATCACTACGCCCTACGACCTCAAGATAGCAGAAGTACTCATCTGATGGATATCCTCGATCAAGACATACAATACCTGCCTGGTGTGGGTCCCAACAGGAAGAAGATTCTGGGTGACGAACTCGGCATCCACACCTATGGTGACCTGCTGGAGTACTTCCCTTATAAGTATGTCGATCGCTCCAAAGTCTATACCGTCCACGACCTGACGGGCGACATGCCCTTCGTTCAGATCGTGGGACACATCCTGAGTTTCGAGACCTTCCAGATGGGGCCGCGTAAGGAACGTGTCGTCGCCCATTTTTCCGATGGTACGGGAATCGCGGACCTCGTGTGGTTCCAAGGTGGCAAATATGCCAAAGAGAGTTATAAGATCGGTGTGGAGTATGTGGTCTTTGGCAAGCCTACGGTCTTCAACAACCGCATCAACATCACCCATCCCGACATCGACAGAGCCGATACGCTCGAACTCTCCACGATGGGTCTGCAGCCCTACTACTCCACCACGGAGAAGATGAAGAAACGCGGGCTCTCCTCGCGCAATATCGAGAAACTGACACGGGCGATGCTGGAGAAACTGCCTCCGTTGCCTGAGACCATCCCCGACTTCATCACGGGTCCCCATTATCTGATGGGACGCGACGAGGCCCTGCGCACCGTCCACTATCCCCAGAACCCCAGGGATCTGGAGCGGGCAAGGGTGAGACTGAAGTTCGAAGAACTGTTCTTCGTGCAACTTAATATAGTAAGGTATGCCAGCGACCACCGTCGGAAATACCGCGGCTATGTCTTCAACCGCGTGGGCGACGCCTTCAACACCTTCTACAAGAACAACCTGCCCTTCCCCTTGACAGAGGCGCAGAAACGGGTGATCCGTGAGATCAGGGTTGACACAGGATCCGGGCGTCAGATGAACCGTCTGTTGCAGGGTGATGTGGGCTCTGGCAAGACCCTCGTGGCGCTGATGTCGATGCTCATCGCCATCGACAACGGCTATCAGGCCTGTATCATGGCACCTACGGAGATTCTCGCCGAACAGCACCTGACGACGATCATGGGCTTCCTCAAGGATATGAACCTGCGTGTGGCCCTCCTGACGGGTATCGTGAAGGGCAAACGGCGCGAGGAAGTGCTGGAGGGACTGCTCGACGGTACCATCAACATTCTTGTGGGCACGCATGCCGTCATTGAGGATACGGTGCAGTTCGCCCGTCTGGGGTTTGTCGTTGTCGATGAGCAGCACCGCTTCGGGGTGGCCCAGCGCGCCAGACTCTGGGCAAAGAGCCAGAACCCACCCCATGTGCTCGTGATGACCGCGACCCCTATCCCGCGTACCCTTGCCATGACGCTCTATGGTGACCTCGACGTGAGCGTCATCGACGAACTGCCCCCGGGGCGTAAACCCGTGAGAACCACCCACGTTTTCGACTCCCGCATGACCACGCTCTACGACGGCATCCGTCAGCAGATCAATGAAGGACGTCAGGTATATATCGTCTTTCCCCTCATTGAGGAAAGTGAGAAATCAGACTTGAAGAATCTTGAAGACGGCTTCGAGGTGTTGAAACAGGCCTTCCCAGAGTTCCGTCTCAGTAAGGTGCACGGACGCATGAAACCCAGTGAGAAGGAGGAGGAGATGCAGCGCTTCGTAAGTGGAGAGACACAGATCCTTGTCGCCACCACCGTCATCGAGGTGGGCGTGAATGTGCCCAACGCCTCCGTGATGGTGATCCTCGACGCCCAGCGCTTCGGACTGTCGCAGTTGCACCAGCTCAGGGGACGCGTGGGACGTGGCGCAGACCAGAGTTACTGTATCCTCGTCACCCCTTACAAGTTGAGTGAGGACACCCGTAAGCGCATCGATATCATGTGCGAGACCAACGACGGTTTTCGTATTGCCGAGGCAGACCTGAAACTGCGCGGTCCTGGCGACCTCGAAGGTACCCAACAAAGTGGTATGGCCTTCGACCTGAAGATCGCTGACATCGCCCGTGACGGACAACTCGTACAGATGGCCCGTGATGAGGCACAGAAGATCATCGAGGAGGATCCGGACTGTACGTCACCACGCTATCAAGTGCTCTGGAACCGTCTGCGCCAACTCCGCAAGACCAACATCAACTGGGCGGCTATTTCTTAAATTTTAAGAAATGTCAAGTATCAGGGTATAGGTGTTAAAACTACCCTAATTATGTTAACACGCACCAGCATTGTGCACGTTTTCTAAAATTTATGCCTACCTTTGCACCAATCTTTTTCGAATAAAACCAAACCGCAGTCATGAAGAAAGTCTTTTTATCTGTCCTGCTGATATTGTTTTCCATGAGCGAGATCGCTAATGGAGAGACAAAGAAGCCTGTGCAGTCTCCAGACCAGTATGAGGAAGAAGAGATCGGCAATTTCGATTTCCTCTATGGTAACGACGCCCAGGGTTTCGATCAGATGGAGATGCTGATAGAAGAGGCTTTCTCTCATCTCGGCACGCGCTACCGTTCTGGTGCCAAGGGGCCGAGTGCTTTCGACTGCTCTGGTTTTACAAGTTACGTCTATAAGCAGCAAACAGGCATCTTCGTAGGTGCCTCTTCACGCGACCAATATGCCCGCAACACTCCCATCCGTCGTGACGAGATCCAGTGCGGCGATCTGGTGTTCTTCACCAGTCCTCACTCTGGTCATAACGTAGGTCACGTGGGTATTGTGGTCGATGTCGATCCTGTCACGCTTGAGTTCACCTTCATCCATGCCAGTAGCAAGAGTGGTGTGAAGCTCAGCAGCTCTTCTGATTCCAACTATGCCAAGCGATATGTAGGTGCACGCAGGATCCTTGAACTGAGTGCCTTATGAGAATCCGTCTGCTTAGTCTGACTCTCGCCATCATTGGCATTATCCCCCTCCATGCCCAAACCCTGAACATCGCCATGACTGGCGACATCATGATGGGTACCACCTTCCCCAGTATTATGCTCCCTGCCAACGAGGGCAGAGACCTCTTCCGCGATGCCAAGGAGGTGCTGGTGAATGCCGATCTCACCGTAGGCAACCTCGAGGGAGCCATCTGTGACGGTGGAAGAAGCACCAAGGGTGTGGGACCCAATTCCTATGCCTTCCGCACCCCTACCAGTTACGGACATCTGCTGAAGGAAGCCGGCTTTGACTTCCTGAGCATGGCCAACAACCACGCCAACGATTTCGGTCTGGAGGGCATCGAATCGACAGAGCGCGTGTTGAATGAGCAAGGTATCCTTTACTCTGGCATCGCAGGCCGCGTGGAGAGTGCCGTCATCGAGCGTAAGGGTCTGAAGATCGGACTCTGCGCCTTCGGACATAACAGTTACACGCTGAAACATACTGATCTCAATACCGTTGGCCGTATTGTCGATGATCTCGTCAACAGCTGCGACCTTGTCATCGTCTCCTTCCACGGAGGTGCTGAGGGACGTACGAAGAGCCACCTTCCCAACGGTCCAGAGACTTTCTTGGGAGAGAACCGTGGTAGTCTTCGTCAGTTGGCGCACTTCTGCATTGATCACGGCGCAGATGTCGTCTATGGACACGGTCCCCATGTGGTTCGTGCCATGGAGGTTTATAAGGACCGTTTCATCGCTTACAGCCTCGGCAACTTCTGCACACCCTACAACGTCAGTCTGACAGGCATCTCAGGCTATGCCCCTGTGGTAGAGATCAACATCAATGCCGACGGCTCGTTCATCGACGGGAAGATCCACTCTTTCCTGCAGACTCGCGGCGTCGGTCCCCGTCAGGATGCCACAGGAAGTGTCGCCCGCGAAATCAGGAATCTGAGTGCCAACGATATCCCCCAGAGTCAAGCCTTCATTGACGCTCAGGGCAACATCCTACTAAAGTAGAAACCCTAAAAATGGGGGTAAAAGTGTTAAAAGTGCACAAAATACACCTAATAATTGCATATTTTCAGTATTAATCACTAACTTTGCATCGACTTTTTGCATTTGAACATATACAATCGTATGAATATAAGTATTAAGAAATTTATCTTTTGTGCGTTGACAGCCGTAGCAGCAACACCTGCCACAGCTCAGGATCTGTTGGCAAAACAGGCTCCCATCGACCGCAAAATGAAAGCCGTTGATTCCATCGTTCTTAACAGGTTGGTTATTGAAGAGGAGAGATATAATCCCTCTGCCGATCTCTACCAGGACTGGAATAACGTATATGCCCATCGTGAGACTGCACTGCCCGACTCTTTCCGCATTGACCTCCGCGGTTTCTGCATGCCGACACCGAGTCGTGTGGTCACCTCTAACTTCGGTGCCCGTTGGGGACGCCAGCACAAGGGTCTTGATATCAAGGTTTATGTGGGCGACACCATCCGAGCTGCTTTCAGTGGTAAGATCCGCATCGTGAAATACGAGCCCAAGGGCTATGGTAAATATGTCGTCATCCGTCACCACAATGGTCTGGAGACTATCTACGGACACATGTCGAAGCACTTGGTCGTAGAGAATCAGGAAGTGAAGGCTGGTGATCCTATCGGACTTGGTGGTAACACAGGACGTAGCACAGGTTCTCACCTGCACTTCGAGACTCGTCTCTGCGGTGTGGCTCTGAACCCTGCCCTGATGTTCGACTTCCACAATCAGGATGTCACAGGCGATTTCTACAACTTCCGTCGCAACCGTTATGCTGCCGAGTCTGCACAGGCTACTCGCCTGCGTGGTGTTGGTGGCAGTAGTAAGGTCAGCGCTGACGATGAGGATTCCGATCTCGCAGTAGCAGCTCCCAAAGCTTCTTACGCCAAGGCAGCCCACTACCACAAGGTTAAGAAGGGTGAGACCCTCCAGTCTATCGCCCGCAAGTGCCACACCACAGTGGATGCCCTCTGTCGTGCTAACCGCATCAGCAAGAACAAGCGCCTGATGCCGGGACAGATTCTGAAATACAACTAATCCAATCCCCAATAAAAACCCCCGCTCAAGTCCGAGCGGGGTTTTTAGTTTCTATCTAAGAATTACAACTTCACCACAAGACCGATGCGCTGCATCCATCTGGCATTCTGAATGATGATAAGCGAATAGGCCAAAGAGATGACGATGCCCATCGCGCCGTACCACCCCCCTTGCGGAAGGAACAGCCCCAATTTGCCAACAACGGGATACCATACGTAAGGCAGCAGATAGCACGTAAGCGTAGCCGTGCCAGCAGGCGCTATCAGCCACATCCACGACGTATGGCCTTTCACATCCATCAGCCAGTAGAGCAGCGTCATGAAAGGGAAGAACAAAGCCAGACAGAAGAAGACCCACGTGGGCGTACCTTGTATCTTGGAGATAATCCAGTATTGATGCGCCCAGATGCCTGCCACAAGCATCACAAAGCCGATAGCCCAGAACACCAATATCAGTTGGAGGTGAGCCTCCTTTCGCCTGTATTGCCTCATCATCATGGCTGCTGCGAGTCCCGCGATGCAGAGCGCATGCCCAGACCATCCGCTTGGCACGAACACGATGACGACGCCTATAATAGCCAGTGCAATGGCCACAATCGCCCAATCCTTGAGTTGGCACCCTATCAGATACACGAGCGATGTCACCAGATAGCTCCAGCCGATCAGTCCAAGGATTCCCCACCAACCCGTACGGAAGTGCTCATTATGGATATGACACCAGGCGATGATACCTATCAGTATAAGGCTGCCAAACGCCTTCAGACAATTAATGAGGATGCCCTTCCCTTTCAGAGGCGTACCAGCGTAATCCGTCCAGATCAGGAAAAAACCGGCAATCATCAACAGTGAAAACGCGAGATACGACATACAACTGATGTCCGAATCGAGATTGAGCGTAAAGACACCCATCACGATTAGGGCAAAGCTGCGCCACAGGATGTGGTCCAACACGCCGAATGACGAATCGCCTCTTTTCAATCGGTTATCGATAGCAAAGGGCACCGACATACCCACACAGAAAAGAAAGCCCGGAAACACGATGTCAGAGAATCCCAGCATATCCTCGTCGGCAGCGGCATGAAACAGGCCGTGCGGCACCCCCTTCAACCCAGGGATATCGTTGACGAACAGCATCAGCATCATCGTCACTGCCCTCATCGCGTCAATACTCGCCACGCGTAAAGCCTTTCCTTTCTCCATGTCAATCATTATCGATTTTCATTGCTGATTATTGATTATTTTCGGAGGACGCCGTTGGCGAGGTCAAAATAGTTGGCGGGATTCTGGGGTTTTCCATTGACGCGGGTTTCAAAGTGAAGATGAGGGGTGGTGGCGCGGCCTGTCTGACCAACAAGGGCTATCACTTGACCAGCCTTGACGTGCTGACCTTTCTTTACCAGATTCTTCGAGTTGTGGGCATAATAGGTCTCCAAGCCGTTGGTATGCTTGATACGCACCAGATTGCCATAGCCAGAGGATTTGTCGGAGAAGATGACCTCACCAGCGAAAACGGCATAGACCTTATCCCTGTCCCTGGTTTTGAGGTCGGCACCCGTATGCATCCGTCCGCCACGCTGACCATAAGGACTGATGACCTTGGCACCTGGCAGGGGGAAGTGCCAGGTGCCTAAGTCGGGATAGTTGCGATGGGAGCAGCCAACAAGCAGTACACCCAAAAGCAATAATGTCAGAACCTTACGGTAAGGCTTCATGTTCTCTTACTTCAGTTGTTTCAGGAGGAACTGGGCGACAATGTCGGTGGAGCGGTAGATGTTCTGTGAGAAGCCGTGATCGAAATACTCCTGAAGCACATACTCACTACCTGGCCATATCTGATGGAAACGTTCACCAAAGGTGTAGGGCACCACACGGTCAGCATTACCGTGAATGATAAGGGCTGGTCCCTGATACTTGGCTGCCGTCTCGTAAATAGGCAGTGAGAAGGCCGTGCGGATATAGTTGGCACCAAGTTTCAAACCACCATAGAGTTCGACATACTCACCAGGATCGAAGGGGTCGTAGTTCTTACCCATCGTATTACCACGAATAGCATCCTCACGGAGTACGGCAGCAGGGGCCATCAGGGCAACGGCCTTGAAGGCAGGCTCGCCTAATGCTTCACTGAGTTCTCCAGCCGTCATCGCTGCCACCACACCACCTTGGGAATGACCCACGATGGCCACATCACTGATATCCCGCATGTCGCGCACATATGCCACCACTTTCTTGGCATCCTCTATCTCGTTGGGCACCGTCATATCCTTGAACTCGCCCTCGCTCTGCCCATGACCGTTGAAGTCGAAGCGGATACTGGCGATACCATGTGCCAGCAACGTGTCGCAGATCAGTTCGAACATCGGGCCGTCCTTCGTACCACTGAAGCCATGACAGAACACCACCATCGGACACTTCTCCCCTAGCTGAAGTTCCGGCTTCTGGATGAGTGCCATTAGACGACCGTGGTCACCATCGATCCAAAGACGCTTTCCCTTCGGAGCTGAAAGGTAAGCACCCGTAGTGAGTTCCTTGAGATATTTATCAACCTTATAGGTGAGCACCGTAGAGAGTTTGACCTCACCATCAGGGCCTACGACAACCATAGAGGGAATCCACTTGACACCGTAGGCCTGAGCGATGGCCGTCTCCTTGAACTTCTTAAGTTCGCTGACCTGCGGATACGCAATGCCAAACTGATTGATGGCCTTCTTCCAAGCCTCCACATCGGTATCCATCGAGATACCGAGGAACTCGATGCCATGTTGCTTGTAAGCCTCATACATCCGCACCACCTCAGGGGCGTCCTTGCGGCAGTCTGGGCACCATGAGGCCCAGAAATCGAGCACGACGGTCTTGCCCTTCGCCCACTTGACAAACTGGAACTTCTTGCCGTCGGGCGTCTGCATCGTAAAGTCCGGAGCCTGTGTACCAGGCTGGATCAACTCTGTTGCATACTTGCTGTCCATGTCCTTCTGAGGACCGAACTGCGCTTTCATCTCTACCGTTGCTCCCACCAGGAGACAGACGGCTAATAACCTCATCTTCTTCATGTTTCGCATATTTTTCTGCAAAAATACAAATAATATTTGGTATTTCGCGCGATTTGCACTATATTTGCAGAAAATTTTAAAACTATAAATCTTATGTTAGACAAGGAGAGAGGGCTGTATATCGCCCATTGCGCCAACGGAGCGCTCAGCATTGAAGGTAAGATGGCCAACCGTCATGGACTCATTGCCGGTGCCACAGGTACAGGAAAGACCGTCACCCTGCAGGTGATAGCCGAGACATTCTGCCAGGCAGGCGTGCCCTGCTTCATGGCCGACATGAAGGGCGACCTGAGCGGTATCTCGCAGACGGGTAAGCTCAGCGGCTTCATCGAGAAGCGCATGCCCGAGTTCGGCATCGAGAATCCTGAGTTCCAAAGCTGTCCCGTGAGGTTCTATGATGTCTTTGGCGAACAAGGCCATCCGATGCGCGCCACGATCTCACAGATGGGCCCGATGCTGCTCTCGCGCCTCATGCAGTTGAACGAGACGCAGGACGGTGTGCTGAACATCGTGTTCCGCATCGCCGACGACCGCGGTATGCTGCTGCTCGACCTGAAGGATCTGCAGGCTATGCTCGACTGGACATCGAAGCACGCCAAGGAATACACCACGAAGTACGGTAACATCTCCGCCCAGACCATCGGCGCCATCCAGCGTGCCCTGCTCCAGTTGGAGACCCAGGGAGCCGACAAGTTCTTCGGCGAGCCCTCCTTCGACATCTACGACCTCATGCAGACAGAAGGCGGCAAGGGTATCATGAACGTACTGGCTGCCGACAAGCTGATGATGCAACCTAAGCTCTACTCCACCTTCCTGCTGTGGTTGCTCTCCGAACTCTACTCCACCCTGCCAGAGGTAGGTGATATGGAACTGCCGAAACTCGTGTTCTTCTTCGACGAGGCTCACATGCTCTTCACCGATACCTCGAAGGCACTGCTCGACAAGATTGAGCAGGTGATCCGTCTAATCCGTTCCAAGGGCGTGGGTATCTACTTCATCACCCAGAGTCCTAACGATATCCCAGAGAATATCCTCGGACAGCTCGGTAACCGTGTACAGCATGCCCTCCGCGCCTACACACCGAAGGACCAGAAGGCCGTGAAGACCGCTGCCGACACCTTCCGTGCTAATCCTGAGTTCAAGACCGACGAGGCCATCATGAACCTGGAGACGGGTGAGGCCCTCGTAAGTTTCCTCGATGCAAAGGGTGCCCCCAATGTTGTGGAACGTGCGAAGATCCTGTTCCCGTTGTCACAGATCGGTGCCGTCACGGAAGGCCAGCGTCTGGATATCATCAAGCAGAGCCGCATCTTCGGCAAGTATGACACACCTATCGATCGCGAGAGTGCCTTCGAGGTGCTGATGGCGGAGGCTGAGCAGCAACTCGCAGCCCAAGAGGAGGAAGCCGCTGCCAAGGCAGAGGAGAAAACCAAGGGCGGAAAGAAGAAGTCTGGTATCATGGGTAAGGTGTGGAAAGCCATCATCACCGCCGTCACTGGCACCCTGGCCACTATCCTCGGTACCTATGTCAGCGACAAGGTGACGGGAAAGAAGACGAAGTCAAAGACCTCGGCCACCGGTCGTGTGGTGAAGAATGCCACCAGTGCCGCCACCCGCTCCGTCACAAGGGAGTTGACCCGCGACATCCTCGGCAACCTTATTAAATAAGACAAAACGCCATAGACCTTATATGCATATGAACTTATCAAGAGCAATAGCCATTACTCTGATAAGTATCACTATGCCTATAAACGTCATGGCCCAGGAGGCTATTGCCGATAGTACAAAAGGCTCTTCGGGCGACAAGAACAGAAATGTGCTGATGAATGCGGACTTCGCATCACAGCCACGGCAGATCTCCTTAGGTCTGCCTATTTCTGGCTATGCCTATATCTATGAGGATGGGCTGCCCGTATCCTACTACAATTACCAGGTCTATCCTTATAAGTCATGGCATAGCGGTGTCAGCCATGAGTCTGTGCAGACAATGGGGCCACAGGACATGGCCTTGAAGTATGGTGTCATCACCTATAGCGTAGATAGCAAGTCGAAACTGGCAGGTGATAGTTTCGAGGGGAAGTTGGATTACACCTTCAATCACTATGGTCGTCAAATGGTGGATGCCAATGTATCTACACCTATGGGGAAGGGCTTGGGCATCAGCATCGGCACCTACCACAATTTTGACCCCGGGAGCAACCATCTCGATATGACCTGTCTGCAGGAGAGCGCCCATTTCTACAAAGTTGCCGTTTCCAAGACATGGAACGAAGGCAGGGGGAAGGCAGGTCTCATCTACCAGTATTCACAGTTCAAGGAGATCATCGAGAACTACGGTCCCTTTATCTTTGTGGGCGATGGTAGCGTGAAGGAGTACGAGGGTTTCAAGTTGGGTATCGACCAATACCGTCCTGTCAACAACATGGTGAAATACTTAGATGTGGTGACAGGAAAGATGGAGGAACAGGATATCGATGATGCTAACACAAATAAGGTCCACAACTTGAACTTCGTACTGGATTACAACTGGGACAATGGCATGAAACTGGCTGTTCACAGCAAGTACAAACACGGACACTCCTTCCGTTCTTGTCCTTCTGTGATGGGCGTGAGCGATGCCACCGTGGAAAGTGGTTTCACCTATGAGGACGGAACGCCATACGTGGGTAAGGTACAGACGCGTCGTATGCTACATTTCGATGGTTTCGAGTACTCGTGGATGACCAACGGCGCACTGACAGGACAGTCTAAAGACGGCCGTCACAACTGGCTCGCAGAGGTAGATTACTGGCTGAACTATGGCGGTACCAACACCTCCATGTACCTGCTCGGCCACGAGGTGAAGAAAGACCCTAAGCAACTACTGCACAACGGTAGCGAGGGTTACTCCTACAACTCATACGCCGAGTACTACGACGGTCATGAGCATAAGTTGTTCGGACTGTTGTCTGACCAGTGGAACGTCTCCCGTCGTCTGTGGCTCTATGCAGGTGTCAGGGCAGAGTTCATCAACGTACAGGGTTACGCTGCCAATGATGTGTGGGCGGGTAATGCCCGTCATGTGGGCTTTAGTCTGGCAGATGAGAGCGTTGTCAAGAATCATTTCAACGACAGTCATTTCAACTATGCCGTTGTCGGCAGTACGCGCTTCGCACTGGTGTCTGGCTTCGGTTTGCTGGCAGAGTACTCCACCGCCACTATCCACTCCCAGCTGTTCCATTACGGCTCCTACAATTATCCTTCACAGGAGAGTATGCCAACCACGTATTTCCGAGGCGGCATCTATTGGAAAAACAAATGGATAGACCTTACCTCACAGATGACCTATATCACCATGAAGAACTCGGAAGAGCGACCTAACCTCAGTCATGTGCTCACCAAAGACGTAGGCGACATGAAGGCAGGCATGAGTGAGTCGTTTACGCCATCCTGTTATTATGACATGGCCACACTCGGCTGGTTGACAGATGCCATGATCACCCCCATTGACGGTCTGAGCATTCATCTGATGTTTACCATCCGCGACCCTAAGTACAAGAACTTCAAGATCACCCCCACCTTTAGCGACGGTGTGACAGAGGAATACAACTTCACAGACAAGACCATCACCGCCCTCTCGAAGATGGAACTGGAGATCGAGCCCAGTTACCGTTTCGGCGACTGGCGCGTTTGGCTGAGTGCCCGGTATTTCAGCAGGCAGTATATCAACAAGACCAATACACTGTATTTCAACGGACGCTGGGAAACCTTTGGAGGTGTGGATTATAAGTTGAACCGCCATGTGAGTTTCGCAGCCAGCGTGGTAAACATCCTGAATCAGAAAGGTGCTAGTGGTAAGATCACTGCCGCCGACCTGTTAACAGATGCCAGACAATATGAGGACTACGTCATGGCAGGAACATTTATCCGGCCATTCACATTTGAGTTCACCACCAGAATCAACTTTTAATCACGATACACACAGACCGTATAGACATAGCGGTCTTTCTCTACAGTCGTATATTGATAGCGTTGTGTATCGATCACCGTTTTCATGTCATTGCTAATGCCCGTGCCAATCAGTTTCATCGTGGCTTCCTTCATCGTCCAGAGACGGATGAAAGCCATTTCAGGCTGCTCAGCGGATTCTATTTCGTACACCTCTTCGTCGTTCATCGTATAGTGCACAAGTCCTTCTTTATATTCGCGGAAACCCTCCACATCAACACCTATGGGTTGGTCGCTGACAGCACAGACAACAGCCTCCTTGCAATGGCTGAAGTTAAAGAAAATATCAGGATGACCAACGATCGAGGGTTTGCCATGTTCATTGTATTCGAAGATGGGATTCTCGGAAATACCGTATGCCTCACGCAGTCCATGTTTCAGGAGTTGATAGGCGAGTACACAGAGACGCTGCCCCTGTTCATGTCTGAACTTCAGAGCCTGTTCCCGCCGCTGCTCAGAAATCTCCTTCAGAGCCGCCTCTAAATCAAAGTCCCATATATCCTCACTAATATATATTTTCATTTCTTTGTCACAGATGATCAGTGTCTAACAACAACTCAGGGTCTGGCTTCGGGATCTTGCGGTTCGCATTCTCCTTGGCACCGAGATCCACGAGCTCACGTCCTTTCTGTGCCACACTCTGCCTACCCGTGATCAGTTTGTTGTTCGCATTGTCGTACGCTTTCTGCACAGCCTCCAGTTTGACGCCGAGATCATTATAGCGCTGTACGAAGTCACCCAGACGATCCAGCAGTTGCTCAGCCAACCCAAAGACCTTCTCCTGATTCTCTGCCTGTTGGTTCTGTACCCAGGCGATATGGATCATGTGGAGGATACCCAAGAGGTTCTGTTCACCCGTCACAAAGACCTTCTTCTCGAACGCGTCACGCCAAAGTGTAGGATCATTCGCCAATGCCAGTTGCAATGACGACTCGAAGGGTACGAACATGATCACGAAATCCACCGTCTCGCGCCCGTTCTTGATATACTTCGAATAATCCTTACGGGCCAACTCGTTCACATGCTGTCGCACACTTTTGATATGATCCTGCAGGTAGCGTTCCTTATCCTCTGGTGTCTCTGCATTGACATATTTCTCATAAGCCACGAGCGACACCTTCGAATCGACGATGGCATCCTGTCCCTGCGGATAGTGCAGGATCACATCGGGCTGCATCTCCTTACCCGTCTCATCATTCTTCAGTGGACGTCCCAGCTCGTCGCGGAGCCGAGCCTGCACCTCGTAATGGATGCCCTCCGTCAGTCCCTGCGAAGCCAGAAGATCGCCAAGGATGATCTCACCCATATTACCGCTCACCTTATTATCGCGACGCAGGACATTAGCCAAGCCCTCCGTCTTCTCCCCCAATTGCTGGGTCTGCTGCATCATCTGCAACATCTGTTCACGGAAGGAGGCCGAGTGTGCCGCACTCTCCTTCTGGTTCTCGTTGATGGCCTTCTGCATGTTCGTAATAGCCTCCTTCAACGGCTGGGTGATACCCGTCATCGCCTCCGTGTTCTGCTCCTTCAGTTTCGAAGCGCTGGCCTCCAACAGTTGCTGGGCCATATTCTGCAACTGCTCACGGGCCGTACGAAGTTGCTCCTGGAACTGCTCGTCGCGCCGTTTCAGTTCCTCTCCCATCTGTTGGCGCACAAGTTCCAACTCCCTACCCTGCGTCTCCGCCTTGGCATGAAGCGTCTTGTTCTCTGCCTCCAGATGATCCACCCTACTGGTGGCGGAATTCAGCTGTTCATTCTTCATCGAGAGTTCTATATCTTTCTGTCCACCAGAAATACGGAGTGTATCCATCTGACGGTCCATCAGCAGGTAAAGCACCACGGCACCTACTGCTATACCTATTAAAATATATAAGGCTATCATCATCACTTTCACTATTTTGTTGCAAAAATACAAAAAAAGCCTCATAATTCACCGTTTATTCCAGATTTTTTGTATCTTTGCCCCAACAAAACCGTTTTATCTATCAACTAAAAACTTTCAGATTATGGATTACAAGATTATCGACATCGAAGGTGTAGGCGACGTTTATGCAGAGAAACTGACAGCCGCAGGTATCAACAAAGTAAGTGAATTGCTGGAGAAGTGTGCTGATCCCAAGGGCCGCAAGGCATTGGCAGATGCTACGGAGATCAGCGAGAAACTGATCCTGCGCTGGACAAATCATGCCGACCTGTTCCGTATCAACGGCGTAGGCCCACAGTTCTCCGAGTTGCTGGAGAAGGCTGGTGTGGATACCGTCAAGGAGTTTCGCCACCGCGTGGCAGAGAACCTGCAGCCGAAACTGGAGGAGATCAACGCCGAGTTCCACATCTGTGGTCGCGTACCTTCTATTGCTGAGGTTCAGAAGATGATTGACCAAGCCAAAGAGCTTGAGCCGAAGATGACTTACTAAAACAGAAAAAGCCTTGGCAGTCGCCAAGGCTTTTTCGTAACAGTTACTTGTTTACTTCCAGGGGTTCTCGTAGCTGACGGCACCGTTCTCGAGCTTCTGGCAAACGAACTCCATCTCCTCGAAGTGCTCCTCACCGTCTTCCCACTTCTCCTTGTAGTTGATGCAGTAGCAGCCTGTGCCCTTCAGCTCCTTCATCGTCGAGCCGTCAACCGTGTTGTAGAACTTGCAGGTAAAGTCTCTCGGGTCGTTCGGAGCCAACATCCACTGCAGCATCTGGCTGTTGCCGTCGTTCATTGCCTTCACGCGGATGCTTACCTTACCACCACGGGGGATACCTGCGATCTGTCCCTCACGATCAGTTGCCTGATC
>JAGCPV010000165.1 GCA_017965475.1 Prevotella sp. | reverse complement strand
ATTATGAGTATGGTGGTGATCGCCCTGATGCCCGCCATGCTGTTTGGTATGTATAATATCGGCTATCAGAACTATGCTGCTGCAGGCACACTCGCCACAGCCTCGTTCTGTGAGATTTTCTTCTTTGGTTTCCTGGCCGTACTTCCCAAGATCCTCGTCAGCTACATCGTAGGTCTGGGTATTGAGTTTGCCTGGGCACAGTGGAAGGGTGAGGAGATCCAGGAGGGTTACCTCGTCTCGGGTATCATCATCCCACTGATCATCCCCATCGGCTGTCCGCTGTGGATGCTGGCTTTGGCCTGCGCTTTCAGCGTGATTTTCTGTAAGGAGATCTTCGGCGGTACGGGTATGAACATCTTCAACCCTGCTATCGCTGCCCGTATGTTCCTGTTCTTCGCCTATCCCGCCAAGATGACGGGTGACACTGTATGGGTGGCCCAGAACTCGATCTTCGGATTAGGTAACGACCTGCCCGACACATTCACGGCAGCAACGCCTCTCGGACAGATGGCTCAGGGTATTGATCCCAATGCTTCCATCTGTGACATGATCTGTGGTTTGATCCCTGGATCTATCGGTGAGACTTCGATCTATGCCATCGCCATCGGTGCTGTTATCCTGCTTTGGTCGGGCATCGCCTCCTGGCGCACGATTCTCTCCGTCTTCGTGGGCGGTGCGCTTATGGCCGTCATTTTCGAGCAGACGGGTCAGTCGATGACCTGGTGGCACCATTTCGTGATGGGCGGCTTTGCCTTCGGTGCCGTGTTTATGGCTACCGACCCTGTGACATCGTGCCGCACCACTACAGGTCAGTATATCTACGGCTTCCTCATCGGTGCGATGGCCATCATCATCCGTGTGATGAATGCCGGCTATCCTGAGGGTATGATGCTGGCCATCTTCTTTGGTAATATGTTTGCTCCTACGATCGACCACTTTGTGGTGGCTCGTAACATTTCGAAACGTTTGAAGAGAGGAGGTTCCAAATGAAACTGAACACTAATTCGAACTCGTACATTATTTTATATAGTGCGATACTTGTGATCATCGTGGCCTTCTTGTTGGCTTTCGTCTATCAGGCACTGAAACCGATGCAGGATGCTAATGTGGCCCTCGATGTGAAGAAGCAGATCCTCTACTCGCTGAACATCCGTGATCTCGATGGCGCTGAAGCTGAAGCCAAGTATGCCGAGGTCGTGAAGGAAGAAGCAGAGAAGGACGGACAGAAGTACTACCTCTGTGAGATCGACGGTGAGGATATCCTCGTAGTCGCTCTGAAGGGTATGGGACTCTGGGGCGGCATCAGCGGCTATATCTCCATCCACGGTGATGAGACGCCTACAGTCTATGGTGCTTACTTCAATCACGAAAGTGAGACCGCTGGTTTGGGAGCTGAGATCAAAGACTCTCAGGCCTGGCAGGAGAAGTTTATTGGCAAGAAGGTCTTTGTCGATGGTACTCAGGATGTGGCCCTTGCCGTGGTGAAGAAAGTGGAGGATCCCACGACTCAGGTTGATGTTGTGACGGGTGCTACCCTGACCTCTAATGGTGTGAACGATATGATTAAGGCTGGACTGAAGGATGCAGGTAAGAATGCCGTCGAACTCTTCTTAAAGATGATGTGCACCAAAGAGCCTGCTGATTCCACAGCTGTTGAACCTAAAGCAGAGGAGGAATAAACTATGGCATTATTCAGTAAACAAAATAAAGAGGCTTTCACGAATCCGTTGAACCTCGACCATCCCATCCTCGGCCAGGTACTCGGTATCTGCTCGGCATTGGCTGTGACCTCGCAGCTGAAGCCTGCCATCGTGATGGGTCTCGCTGTGACGGTTATTACCGCCTTTGCGAATGTGATCATCTCGATTATCCGCAACACCATCCCTAACCGCATCCGTATCGTGGTGCAGTTGGTGGTTGTTGCTGCTCTCGTGACCATCGTTTCTCAGATCTTGAAGGCTTTCGCCTACGACGTCAGCGTTCAACTATCTGTGTATGTCGGTCTGATTATCACCAATTGTATCTTGATGGGTCGTCTGGAGGCGTTCGCCATGCAGAACAAGCCATGGCCTTCGTTCCTCGACGGTGTGGGTAACGGTCTCGGCTACGCTATGATCCTTGTCATCGTCGGTGCTGTCCGTGAGTTACTCGGCCGTGGCTCGCTGCTGGGTTTCCAGATTATCCCCGATGCCTGCTACGACTTCGGCTATATGAACAACGGTATGATGACGATGCCGGCTATGGCGCTGATTCTCGTTGGATGTGTGATTTGGGTTCATCGTGCATATTTTTATAAGGAGAAGTAAGTTATGGAACACGCAATATCATTACTATTCAGATCGATCTTTGTCGATAATATGATTTTCGCCTTCTTCCTCGGCATGTGTTCCTACCTTGCTGTGTCGAAGACGGTAAAGACTTCACTGGGACTTGGTCTCGCCGTGACCTTCGTGCTCACTGTGACTGTACCCGTGAACTATCTGTTGCAGACCAAGGTGCTCGGTCCTGACTGCCTCGCTGAGGGAGTTGATCTCAGTTACCTGTCGTTTATCCTCTTTATTGCCGTGATTGCCGGTATGGTGCAGTTGGTAGAGATGACGGTCGAGAAGTACTCGCCATCGCTCTATGCTGCCCTGGGTATCTTCCTGCCATTGATCGCCGTGAACTGTGCTATCATGGGTGCATCGCTGTTCATGCAGCAGCGCATTCTCATGGAACCCACCAACTCGCAGGCTATTACCTCTATCTGGGATGCAATGGTCTATGGCTTCGGTTCGGGCCTTGGTTGGACGCTGGCTATCGTGGCCATGGGTGCTATCCGCGAGAAGATGCAGTATTCGGATGTTCCCAAGCCCTTGCAGGGTCTCGGCATTGTGTTTATCACCGTCGGTCTTATGGCCATGGCGATGATGTGTTTCTCTGGACTAAATATTTGATAAGGTATGGCACAGTTTATAGCATATAGTATAGGAGTATTCCTCCTGGTAATCATCCTGCTGGTGATTATCCTGCTCGTAGCGAAGAAATATCTCTCGCCCTCGGGTAACGTGAATATTGAGATCAACGGTGACCGTACCATCTCTGTAGCTCAGGGTAACAACCTGATGGCTACTCTGAACCAGAATGGTATCTTCCTGCCCTCTGCCTGTGGTGGTAAGGCTTCCTGCGGACAGTGTAAAGTACAGGTGCTCGAAGGAGGTGGGGAGATCCTCGACTCCGAGAAGCCCCACTTCACGCGTAAGCAGATCAAGGACCACTGGCGCCTCGGTTGTCAGTGCAAGGTGAAGGGTGACCTGAAGATCCACGTTGATGAGTCGATCCTTGGCGTGAAGGAGTACGAGTGTACCGTGATCTCCAACAAGAACGTGGCTACGTTCATCAAGGAGTTCAAGGTGCAATTGCCCGCTGGCGAGCACATGGACTTCCTGCCTGGATCGTACGCCCAGATTAAGATTCCTAAGTTCGATTGCATCGACTACGACAAGGATTTCGACAAGTCGCTCATTGGCGATGAGTATCTGCCCAGTTGGGAGAAGTTCGGCTTGTTCCCGCTGAAGTGTAAGAACCCCGAGGACACTATCCGTGCTTACTCGATGGCCAACTATCCGGCTGAGGGCGACGTTTT
>JAGCPV010000164.1 GCA_017965475.1 Prevotella sp. | reverse complement strand
CAGGGAAAGGACATCCGCCTTCGCGTCATCCATCCAGAGGATGGCACCCACGAGGTGTTGTTTAAGTGGAACGGCGAGAAGTTCAAGGAGCAAAGATAAAGACCCTCTTTGGCAGGGATATTGCGAGAAAATGCGCCTATAATTTGGAAGAATCAAAGATTTGCCGTAATTTTGCATCAAATTGTATAAAGAGGGAGCTATGCTTTTCAATTCTTGGCTGTTTGTTGGACTGGTGATCGCTACGGCGATTGTTTATTATTTGCCATTCCTGAAAAAGCAACAATTGTATGTGCTGTTGATTGCGAGTTTCCTGTTTTATGCATACGACAGTCTGGGATTGTTACTCCTGCTCATCGCCTCTGGTATCCTCAATGCCATTGCGAGCTACGGCACGATGTATCGTCAGCATGCCCGTACTTATGCCACAATGGGCGTTGTCGTGAACCTTTGCTTGTTGGGCTTGTTCAAATACGGTGGTTTGATCTCCACCTCATTCCTTGACATCAGATCCGGAGTCGGACAGTTCCTTTGCACGCTCCCTCTCCCACTGGGTATCTCGTTCTACACATTCAGCGGAATCAGTCTGGTCGTGGATGCATATCGAGGACGATTCGACAACCCTGATCCTGCTTCACAGCCGTCTTTCTGGCAACATATTAAGAAGACCTTACTCTATATCTGCTTCTTCCCGAAGTTGTTGGCTGGTCCTATCGCCAAATCCAAGGACTTCTTCGATGAGATCGCGCCAAAAGCGTTCAGGCAGATCAGTTGGGAGTTTGTCTTCAAGTCGCTGGTGGTGGGTTATTTCCTGAAGATGGTCATTGCGGACAACCTGAAAGACTTCACATTCTGGATGGCCTATCCATATTTCGAACTTCGTGGCACAGGAACCTTGATCCTGATGGTGTTTGGCTATTCCGTACAGATGTTTGCAGACTTCGCGGGCTATTCCCTGATCGCCATAGGTGTTGCAGCCATCTTCGGCTATCGGCTGCCCACGAACTTCAACTTCCCCTATATCGCCTCGTCATTCAGGGAATTCTGGAAACGATGGCACATCACACTATCACAGTTCCTGATGGAATACCTCTATATATCATTAGGTGGAAACAGGAAGGGAAAGGCGCGCACCTATCTCAACCTGCTGTTGACGATGATGCTTGGTGGCCTGTGGCACGGTGCTGCGTGGAGCTATCTTGTATGGGGAACCTATCACGGGCTGTGTCTAGTCATCGAGAGAATGATCTGCGGCAGGAGGGAAAACTGCATCTCGATTGGGAAGTGGACGAGCATATCGCATTGGCTCTCCATCACGTTCGTATTCGTATTGGTATCATTTGGCTGGCTGCTCTTCATGTTGCCCAATTTCAGCGAGGCCGTGCTATATGTCGAGTGCATCTTCAGGAACTATGGTTCTGTGATCTTCCTCGATCCGAAATTCCTGCCTATCATCATCTATGCCACACCCATTGCCCTATATCATGCCCTCTATTGCTATAAAGACAGAAGTTGGGTCAGGAAATATGTGCTCCGTTTCGACTATATCCTCTACGGCATCATGCTGTTCCTGATACTGACCAATAGCGGCAGTGCCAGTTCGTTTGTCTATTTCCAATTCTAAAGATATGATCAAGAAGAGCCTCTTATGTTTCATTGTCCTGGTGATCCTGCATGATCTGATCGTGCGGATTAACCCCACAATGGGTATGGCGACCCATCAGTGGCAGGACAATCTCATCAAGGCTCAGTCATTCCTCTATGCCGATCATGTGGATTCCGCGATGGTGGGAACCTCATTATCTGCCAGGATCATCCGCGACAGTATTCCGTCGATTAAGTCCGTCTCATTCGGAGGATGCGCTGTCGAGGACGGGTTGCGGATCATCTGCAGCAAGGATCAGTTACCTCAGTATATCTTTGTGGAGACCAATCTGCTTTTTACTGAAGGAAACAAGGAGCTCGTCAATAAACTGACGGAGGGTATTATCCCAAGGATCAAGCACTGGATTCCGTCGTTACGCGAGCAATACGAGCCGATATGCCTGCTTGCCTCCCTGGCCCTGAAGTCTGGCAATGTCAATCCTCAGGCTGGCGCTGCGGCCGTAGATATGAACATCCTGAACGAGAGTATCAGACAGCTGCATCATGAAGACAGTATCTATCACTATGAAGTGTCGGAAGAACGAGTGAAGACGGTAAAAGGACTGATAGACAGTCTTGAAGAAAAAGGGGTGAAGGTTGTCTTCTTCGAGATGCCTGTTAATGAGAACATCTCCCATCTGAGTAAGTTTGAGCAGACACGTAAAAAGGTGAGTGAGGTATTCCCCAAAGACAAATATTGCTATCTCCCTTCAGACACGACACATTATCTGACGACAGATGGAGAGCACCTCAGTTTTGAGGAGCAGCAGAGATATTCTCACTTCTTCAAGAATCTGGTTAGCCGTAAAACTCGTGATACCACTCAGCGAAAGCCCTGAGTCCCTGCCTCAGACTGGTATTCGGCTTGAAGCCAAAGTCACGCTCCAGCGCTGAGGTATCGGCATAGGTCGTGGGCACATCACCAGGCTGCATAGGCACTAACTTTTTGTGGGCCTCGAAGTCATAGTCCTCAGGCAGCACCTTCGCACGGATCAGTTCCTGTTGCAGGATATCCACGAAGTCCAGCAGGTTCTCGGGCTGGTTGTTACCTATATTATATACGGCATAAGGCGGCAACGGCAGACCGTCCTCTCCGTTCTTTTTCTCAGGAGCACCCTGCATCACGCGCACCACACCTTCGACGATATCATCGACATAGGTAAAGTCGCGCATACAGTTGCCATAGTTGAAGATCTGGATAGTCTCGCCCTTCACCAACCTGTTGGTAAAGCCGAAATATGCCATATCAGGCCGTCCTGCAGGACCATAGACTGTAAAGAAGCGCAGTCCTGTAGAGGGGATATTATACAGTTTCGAATAGGCATGGGCCATCAGTTCGTTGCTCTTCTTCGTGGCTGCATAGAGGCTCACGGGGTTATCCACCTTATCATCCGTCGAGTAAGGCACCTTCTTGTTCGACCCATATACGCTCGACGAAGAGGCATATACCAGATGCTCCACAGACCAATGACGACAGGCCTCCAGGATATTGTAGAAACCAATCAGATTACTCTGGATATAGGCATCGGGATTGGTGATGCTATAACGGACACCAGCCTGAGCAGCCAGATTCACCACGACTTGGGGTTTGTATTTCTCGAAGATACCATCGATCGTGGACTTGTCGGCAATATCGCCTCGAATGAAGGTCCACCCATTTCCCAACATTTGAAGACGATGCTCCTTGAGGGAAACATCGTAATAGTCGTTCATGTTATCAATGCCGATGATCGTGGCATCCTTCACTTCCTTCATCAGCCGCTTCACCAGGTTCGAGCCGATAAAGCCTGCGGCACCTGTCACAAAAATGGTCTTGCCGTTTAAGTCTATTCTCTCCATATTTCTCTATTCTGCGTCAATGCAGTGCAAATATACGCACTTATCGGAACATCACCAAACAAAAAGTGAAAAATTTGAAATTATTTGGTATTTTGTCCGATTTGCACTATCTTTGTCCCCGTTATGAAGGTGAAGAACAGCGAGCTACTACTATCCTATATCCGGGAAGGCCGCACGATGACCCAGCGCGAGAAGCTATGGTTGATCGTCAGTTTGAGTATTCCCTCGATCCTGGCACAGATTTCCGCAACGGTGATGTTCTTCATCGATGCCTCGATGGTTGGCCATCTGGGTGCGAAGGCCTCTGCGGCCATCGGACTGGTGGAGACAACAGGCTGGCTGATGGGCGGACTGGCTTCAGCGGCGAATATGGGTTTCTCCGTACAAGTTGCCCACTTCATTGGCGCCAATGACTTCGAGGCAGCACGGCGGGTACTCAGACAGTCTATCGTCTGTTGTATGATCTGGGCCCTGATGATCACACTGACATCTGTCATCATCGCCCCATTCCTCCCCTACTGGCTTGGTGGTACGGAGGAGATTGCCCACGATGCCTCGCTCTACTTCGCCATCTTCGGCCTCGCTGGCATCTTCTTCCAGATGGAAGGACTGGCAGGTTCGATGCTGAAATGCTCTGGCAACATGAAGATTCCCTCCATCCTCAATATTGGCATGTGCGTGATGGATGTCTGCTTCAACTACCTATTTATATATATCCTGGATATGGGAGTGATGGGAGCTGCCATCGGAACGGGCGTAGCGATGCTGATTACCGCAGTACTGATGCTCTGGTTCCTGCTTCGTCGCTCGAAGATGTTGTCACTTGTAGGACGGTCTGGTTCGTTCAAACCCAAGGAGGACACCGTCAAGACAGCCATTAAGATCGGTGCTCCCATGGGACTTCAGCACATGCTGATGGGAGGTGCGTATGTGGTGAGTACGATGATTGTCGCTCCGTTGGGCACCATCGCCATCGCCGCCCACTCGCTGGCCATCACCGTCGAGAGCCTCTGCTATATGCCGGGCTATGGGATCGCCGAGGCTGCCACAACCCTCGTAGGACAGGGTATTGGCGCAGGACAGAAACTGCTGACGCGCTCGTTTGCCAGGATGTCAGTTGGTCTTGGCATCGCCGTCATGACCTTCATGGGTATTCTGATGTGGATCTTCGCCCCAGAACTGATGAGCATCATGTCACCCGTGGAGGAGGTGATAGCCCAAGGCACCCAGGTACTGCGCATCGAGGCCTGGGCAGAGCCGATGTTTGCTGCTGCCATCGTCGCCAACGGTGTGTTCATCGGTGCTGGTGACACGATGATTCCTGCTGCGATGAGTCTCTGTTCGATGTGGTTCGTGCGCCTGACACTTGCTGCCAGCCTCGCCCCGAAGTACGGTCTGAAAGGTGTCTGGTCTGCGATGGCCATCGAACTGTTCTTCCGTGGCTGCATCTTCCTTGTCCGACTCTTTAAAGGTGGATGGAGTGAGAAACTGAGAATAAAGGCTTAGGGTTATGGACATAAAAAAAGCCGCTCAAGGGTCATCAACGACTCAAGGGCGGCACCAACAATCTATGAATAACTAAAAACCTTTTCTGAGAAAAAACGGAGTGTCACCACTGCGTCTGTTATCCTTACTTGCAATCTTCTTCCTAACGCCTTAGAAATACCTATTGCCAATCTTAACTAATAAAACCTAAAAACCTAACTAAATATTAACTCTAACTAAAAACCTATTCTTTTCTTTTGACGATGCAAAGGTACGACGATTTTTGAAACAGACCATGGATTATGACCTGTTTTTGCATAAAAACCGCATTTCTTTTGATGTATGTCAAGCGGATTGTGTGCGAACACACGTTAATTGTGCTCGATAACAGTCAGAATGAAGTGTATTTCCTACAATTGTACAGCCACCTTGTTGGTGAGTTCAACAAATTCGGAGATGGAAAGTTGCTCCGGACGGCGCGTCATCATCTCGTTTTCGAAGAACTCAGGAGAGGCGGGATGATCACTACTGAAAATCTGACGGAGGGAGACACGGAGCATCTTTCTGCGCTGGTTGAAGACCGTCTTAACCACACGACGAAACAGCCGTTCGTCACAGCCCAGATCCGTCACCTCATTGCGTGTCATCCGGATAACAGCACTCTGCACCTTGGGAGGAGGATTGAACACGTCTGGTTCGACGGTGAAGAGATATTCGACATTGTACCAGGCCTGAATCAGGACAGACAGGATACCATACTGTTTGTTGCCTGGCTGCGAAGCCATACGAAGGGCCACCTCATGCTGGATCATACCCGTACAACAGGGGATGAGATCCTTGTTGTCGAGCATCTTGAAGAATATCTGAGAGGAGATGTCATAAGGATAGTTTCCTGTCAGCACAAACTGCTGTCCATCGAAAACCTCCCGCAAGTCCATCCTGAGGAAATCTCCACCTATTATATTATTATCCAGGCGGGGGAAATGCTCACGGAGATAGGCCACCGACTCACGGTCGATCTCCACCACCTTGAAGGGACGGGGTTTCTCCACGAGATATTGGGTCATAACACCCATACCAGGTCCTACCTCCAATACAGGAAGATCAGGACAAGCATCAACGGTATCCGCAATGGCCTTGGCAATATTCAGATCAGTGAGAAAATGCTGGCCGAGATTCTTCTTAGGACGTACTTGTTTCATGCCGACAAAGGTACAAATAAATGAGCGAAATACCAAATAAAACACAAAAAAAAGACGGACAGGATTCACATCCTACCCGCCTTCATCTATGCTTTCTAAGTTCTAAAATCCTTACTTAACTTTGAGATTCATGTCATTATTAACCTTCAAGGCCTCTGAGGCACAAAGGGCAATGACGAATGTAATCAGAAATACCAATGCCATAATCTTTTCCTTTCTTAAATATGTTATCCTTTATTATTATGCTGCAAAGTTACGATTGTTTGCGTACACAGACAAGTTTTATGGGTTAGAAAACCAGAAAAACAAGCATTTAGTTGATTAGTGTCAATTTTTATTTGTACCTTTGTCCCCATGGAGACAAATACCATCGCCATTAAAGCCGCTAAAATCATCTTCCCAATCCTGTTGGGAGGTGCCATTCTCTATTGGATGTACCGTGGCGAGGATTTCGGACGATTCATGCATGTGATGACGGATGAGATGGACTGGACATGGATGCTCCTTTCCTTCCCCTTTGGCATCCTGGCACAGATGTTCCGAGGCTGGCGATGGAAACAGACACTGGAGCCCATCGACGAGCACCCGCGTACCTCGACAAGTCTGAATGCCATCTTCCTGTCGTATGCCGTCAGTCTGATCATCCCCCGTCTGGGAGAGTTCACCCGTTGTGGTGTGCTGAAGCGCTACGACGGTGTATCATTCTCCAAGGCTCTGGGTACGGTAGTCACTGAGCGCGCCATCGACACTCTATTGATGGGCGGCGTCGCAGGACTGACCCTCCTTTTCGAACTCAGTATCTTTGGCACATTCTTTGAGCAAACGGGCACCAGTCTGGATACTATCCTGCAGAAGTTCTCATTGACGGGCTACCTCGTCGTGGCCGTCTGTATCATCGCCATCCTGATCCTGTTGCACATCCTGTTCAGCAGCCTTAATATATATAGTAAGGTGAAAGCCACCATTCATGACATCTGGCAAGGCATCACCTCACTGAAAGATGTCAGGAACCTGCCGCTGTTCATCATCTTCACCCTCGCCATCTGGGTAAGTTACTTCCTGCACTATTACCTGACATTCTTCTGCTTCGACTTCACGGCGCATCTGGGTCTGTCGTGTGCGATGGTAACTTTTGTAGTAGGTTCCATCGCCGTCATCGTACCTACACCTAACGGTGCTGGACCCTGGCACTTTGCTGTGAAGACTATGCTGATCCTCTACGGCGTAGCCGACGAGCACGCCCTGTTCTTCGTACTGATCGTGCATACCGTCCAAACCATGCTCGTCGTCGCCCTCGGCATCTATGCGTGGGCCGCCCTCTCTCTTACGAAACGTATCAATCTAAAACAACAATAGTATGAGCGACATTAAGAATCTGAACCCAGCGTGCATCTGGAAGAACTTCTATGCACTGACACAAGTTCCACGTCCCAGCGGACATCTGGAGAAAATCCAACAGTTCCTGCTCGACTTTGCCAAAGAGGCTGGTGTCGAGGCTTTCAAGGATCCTGCTGACAATATCGTGATGCGCAAGCCCGCCTCACCAGGCATGGAGAACAAGAAGGGTGTGATCCTACAGGCCCACATGGATATGGTGCCGCAGAAAACGCCTGAGTCAACCCATAATTTCGAGACAGATCCCATCCAACCTTGGATCGATGGTGAATGGGTGAAGGCCAAGGGTACGACCCTCGGCGCTGACAACGGACTCGGTGTGGCTTCCATCATGGCCATCATGGAGGACAAAACGCTGCAACATGGCCCTATCGAGGCACTCATCACAGCTGACGAAGAGACAGGTATGTTTGGTGCCAACGCCCTACCCGCAGGTGAACTGAACGGAGACATCCTCATGAACCTTGACTCAGAGACGTGGGGCAAGTTTGTCATTGGTTCTGCAGGAGGTATCGACGTCACTGCTATCCTCGATTATAAAGAGGTGGAGACAGACACTGACGATGCTGCCGTTAGGATCACCGTCAAGGGTCTGCGTGGCGGGCACTCTGGTCTGGAGATCCACGAGGGCCGTGGCAATGCCAACAAACTGCTGGTGCGTATCGTTCGCGAAGCCATTGAGGAGTGTGAGGCCCGCTTAGCCAGTTGGCAGGGCGGTAACATGCGTAACGCCATCCCCTTCAAGGCCGAGGCTGTACTGACACTGCCAAAGGAGAATGTAGATTTGTTGAAGGAACTCGCTGCAGACTGGCTTGAGGACTTCACCGACGAATATAAGGGTATCGAGAGTGGCATCGAGGTGATCTGCGAGGACGTGGAGACCCCGAAGATGGAAGTGCCCGTAGAGATTCAGGACAACCTCATCAACGCCATCTATGGCTGTCACGACGGTGTGATCCGTATGATCCCCAGCTACCCCAGTGTCGTAGAGACATCCAGCAACCTCGCTATTATTAATATAGGTGGTGGCAAAGCCTCCCTGCAGATCCTTGCCCGCAGTAGCCGTGAAGATATGAAAGACTATATCGTCAAAACTCTGGAGAGCTGTTTCAACATGGCAGGCATGAAGGTGGAGACGGCTGGCTCGTATGGCGGCTGGGATCCCAACCCCGAGTCACCCATCCTGCACCTGCTGCTGAAAGAATACAAGGATCTGTTTGGACAGGACGGTATCATCCAGGTGGATCATGCCGGACTGGAGTGTTCCATCATCCTCGGCAAGTATCCCCACCTTGACGTGGTGAGCCTCGGTCCTACGATGAAGTCGCCCCACACCACCACAGAGCGCGCCCTCATCGCTACCGTCGAGCCCTTCTGGACTCTGCTGAAGAAGACACTCGAGGATATCCCTGAGAAATAAGTGAACTCATCATTTTAGCCTGAGCCAATAGTAACGTTTCGGCTCAGGTTTTTTGGACTGTGTCGAAACAAGGAGCATCGAAAAATACCAGGTTTAAAATAGATAAGATTATGAGATATTGTCTATGTTTTTTATTTATCATATCACTATTGGCTGGCTGCGGGGACAATGATGAAGGACATGCAGAGAGGAATTGGAAAATGTTTCAGCTGTATGTCGATAAGGGCAATAACCTGGAAGTCTTTCAGAAAGCGAGATTCCGTCTGCGTGATGAGACCAGGGACTATTTCAAAATAGCAGCCACCAATCCTTACGATTCCGTTATCTGGAAACTTTCCGGTACTCCCCACCATATGAGATTCACTCTGAGTAACTATGATCCCACATACATGGGTGGTGGATTTGAGTACCTATTCTCAAAGGTTGGTGAATACAAGTCGATTCTCCAATGGTACCATAATGGAGAATTAGTGGGAGCAGACACTTTCAACATTACCGTCAGCGACACCATGCCTTTCTTAGGACACGACTACTCGAAGGAGGTCACTGAAAATATTGAGGACCCTTTTGACAGTAATGTATGTTATACCTTTATGTTACGGAAGAGTGATCTCGATACTGGACCAGGCCAAGGTGGACTGGTGAACATTTTTCAGATGAGCGTCTATTTCATGGAGTCACCTATCAACTTAGATGATGCCTATTTCCAACAACAACGGCGTAATCTTGTCAGTTATTTCACAAAGGCCTACGGTTCACCAATGTACACAGAAGAGAAAGATGACATCAACAAACTTTTCTACGAGAAATTCGGCATTGACAATGACATTTACCAAAAATATGCAGTAGGTAGCAATTACCAATCCATCTACCCAGAAATGATATGGCAGTCACCAACTTCTGATATTGCTTTGGTTAGGATCCATTTTACTGCAGAAGATTGGGTGATAAACAGCTGGGATCCTGATGGCTATCCACGACCAGTACATGACGAATACGTCATCTGGGCTAAGGAGCGACAAAAATAATTACCATCTGTCTCATGGACAGTTTTATGGCGAGAAAACAAAGAAAAGTCAGCTTAAAATTTGGTTTTTTGCTTACTTATTCGTACCTTTGCACCCGATAAATCAAAACATTAACAACATTATGGACGACTACCCGGCGGATAATTACGATTTGTAAAGGCGGGGGAGAGTGGCAAGGCTGCTAATCCCTTTGCCGCTAAAACCATTTCACGAACGAAAAAAGGATTAGCCAAATGAAGACTTTCTGGAACACCCAAGGCGGACTGAGCCAGCTCACAGAGTGGCAGCCCAATTGCTGGATACAGGTGACATGCCCCACCGAAGAAGACCAGCGCGAACTCGAGGAGAAGTTCAATATTCCCGACTACTTCATGTCGGACATCAGCGATACCGACGAGCGTGCCCGTTATGAGTACGACGACGGCTGGATGCTCATCATCCTCCGTATTCCCTACGTCAAGGAGATACGGTCCAGGACACCCTATACCACAGTACCTCTGGGTATCATCCACAAGCGCGACGTCACCATCACCGTCTGCTACTATGAGACGAACATGATGATCGACTTCGTCAGTTTTCAGCAGAAGCGTAACGAAGGTTTCACCGACCATGTCGATATGATTTTCCGCCTCTTCCTTAGCAGCGCCGTCTGGTACCTGAAGCGTCTGAAGCAGATCTCCATGCTCATCGACAAGGCCAAGCGCAACCTCGACCGTGAGGTGAACAACGAGAGTCTGATAGGCCTCAGCCGCTTGCAGGACTCGCTCACCTACTTCCAAACCTCTATCCGAGGCAACGAGACC
This sequence comes from Prevotella sp., assembly GCA_017965475.1. Taxonomy (GTDB): domain Bacteria; phylum Bacteroidota; class Bacteroidia; order Bacteroidales; family Bacteroidaceae; genus Prevotella. The sequence continues at coordinate 14,441 of JAGCPV010000164.1, read as the reverse complement.
CTGCTCTCGAAACTGAAATTCAAACTCCAGATCGACGAACTGGATGCCGACCTTATCGAGGACGTGAACATCGAGATGACACAGGCCCGCGAGACCACCAGTATCTATTCCAACATTCTCGAATCGACGATGGACACCTACCAGAGTATCATCAACAACAATATGAACACCGTGATGCGTACTCTGACATCAGTGACCATCCTCATGATGATACCCACGCTTGTCACCTCCATGTTCGGTATGAACCTCGTGAACGGCATGGAGTCAAAACCGTGGGGATTTATCTTTGCAATGATTGTTTCCGTGGCTATATCAGGCATCGCATGGTGGTTTTTCCGCCACAAAAGGCTTGTTTAGCATCTTTTAACATTATATAAGGTATTATTCTTGACTTTTTTAGTACCTTTGACCCCAAATGCGGTGATGCATAGCATCATCAATAGGAATGGTCAATAACTAAAAAAGTTAAATGATGAACTCTCAAGACAATGCCCTTGAAAAGGGTCTGAACGAAGAAATCAAGGAAGAGGTTGCCCAGACACCAGTAGAAGAGCCGGTGGCTGAGAGTACTCCCCAAGTAGAAACCGAAGAAGCCGCAGCCCCCGCAGAAGCTGAGGAAGAACAGCCACGAAAGGTTTATGAGACCAAGGCTGAGATCCTGGAGCGAGTACGGGAAATCGCTCATGGTGAAGAGGCGCCCCAGAAGGACGAGGTCGATTATCTGAAGACCGCCTTCTACAAACTGCACATTGCCGAGCGCGAAGCCAAGCTGAAGGCTTACATCGACGGAGGAGGCGACCCCGAGCAGTATCAGATCACACCTGACGAGGCTGAGGAGGCCTTCAAGGCCGAGATGGGCATTATCAAAGAGAAGCGCGCCAAAATCTTCAAGGAGCAAGAGGCAGAAAAGCAGGAGAACCTGACGAAGAAGCTGGCTATCATCGATAAGATAAAGACCATGATCACCACGCCTGAAGATGCCAACAAGAGCTATAAGGAATTCCAAGCTCTCCAGCAACAGTGGCGCGAGATCAAGAACGTTCCCGCTGAGAAAGCTAATGAATTGTGGCGCAACTACCAGTTGTACGTTGAGCAGTTCTATGATATGCTCCGCCTGAATAGTGAGGCACGCGAATTGGACTTCAAGAAGAACATGGAGGCCAAGACCCATTTGTGCGAGGTCGCAGAGAAACTTGCTGACGAGGAAGATGTGATCAGCGCCTTCCACCAGTTGCAGAAACTGCATCAGGAATATCGCGAGATCGGTCCTGTGGCCAAGGAGCAGCGCGAAGAGATATGGAACCGTTTCAAGGCCGCATCCACCGTCATCAACAAGAAGCATCAGAGTCATTTCGAAGGTATCCGTGCCAAGGAGGAAGACAACCTGGTGCGCAAGACGGCCCTCTGTGAGCAGGTGGAGGCTATCGCCGCAGCAGAGAACAAAGGTAGCGGCGACTGGGAGAAGCACACAAAACAGATCATCGACCTGCAGGCCCAGTGGAAGACCATCGGTTTCGCACCTCAGAAGATGAACGTCAAGATCTTCGAGCGTTTCCGTGCCGCCTGCGACGACTTCTTCGGACGTAAGGCAGAGTACTTCCGCTCGTTGAAGGATACCTTCAAGGATAATGCCGACAAAAAGCGTGCCCTCATCGAAAAGGCCAAGGCCCTGCAGGATTCCACCGACTGGAAATCGACTGGCGACAAGTTCATCGCCCTGCAGAAAGAGTGGAAGACCATCGGCATGGTGCCCAAGAAACTGGGTGACCAGCTGTGGGAGGAGTTCCTCGGCGCCTGCAATAAGTTCTTCGAGGCCCGCAAGGCCGCTGGAGCCGGACAGCATAGCGAGGAGTATGGTAACCTGAACAAGAAACGTGACGTCATCGAAAAGTTGAAGGCTGTCGCAGAGGAGGCAGGAGACAATATCCAGGAGAAGGTACAACAGCTGGTGGAGGAATACAATGCCATCGGACACGTGCCCTTCAAAGAGAAAGACAAGATATATGAAGAATACCATGCCGTACTCGACAAGCTCTATAAGGACCTGAACATCTCCGTGGCCAAGCGTCGTCTGAGCAACTTCAAGCAGAACCTCAAGCAAGTGGCGGAGCGCGGGGAGAATGCCCTCGACAACGAGCGTGCCCGTCTGTTCCGTCAGTATGAGACCATCAAACAGGAGGTACAAACCTACGAGAATAACCTCGGATTCCTGAACGCCAGTTCGAAGAAAGGCAACAGCCTCATCGATGAGATGAATCGCAAGGTTCAGAAACTCAAAGACGACATGAACCTCGTCCGCGAGAAGATCAAAGCCATCGACGCAGAGAACAAGGAAAAAGAATAAACAAGATGGATCCCGCCGATTGGTGGGATTCATTGATTATGAAGTATGAAACGGATTTCACTTTTTACTTTTTCATGTATCGCTAGCATAGGGACGTTGTTGCTATACAACATACCTTTCTTTAACTATGTCGCTCAGAACACCAATGAAACGATAGGTGGGAAACTATTCCTGCTGGCATCGCTAGTGGTCATCATGTTGGCACTCAACTTCATGATGACCTATCTTATGATGTGGCTGATGAGAATGGTCGGACGCATCCTGTTGGCGATCCTTTCCATCATCAACGCGACGGCCGTGTATTTCATCTACACCTACAGTGTGATGATAGATGCGACAACCATCGAGAACGTATTCAACACCAGATACTCTGAGGCCTCAGGATTCTTCAGTTGGCCCTTATGGCTTTCCATCCTGATCAGTGGCGTTCTCCCTGCCCTGTTTTGTCTGCTACAGCCAGTGGTCTTCGGCAAGGCCAAGAGAATGGCCGTCTATTGCGGCAGTGCATTGGCCATTGTCCTCGTCGTGGCATCACTGAACATCAGCCAGACGCTCTGGATCAGTCAGCACGATACAGAGTTGGGCGGACTGCTGCAGCCTTGGTCGTACGTGGTGAATACTGGTCGTGTGATCAGTTTTCAACATGACGAACAGGCTGAGGAGATCAAACTTCCCGACGGCACGATCGCAGATCATGAGAAGGCTGTGGTCGTACTCGTCATCGGCGAATCAGCCAGAAAGGCCAATTTCCAGCTCTACGGCTACGAGCGCGATACCAATCCGCTGTTGTCCAAGCAGGAAGGCCTGAAGGTGTACCAGGCCAACGCATGTGCCACCTACACCACTGCTGGCAGTAAGGCGATCCTTGAACCCAAGAACAGCGGCGACCTGTATGAGTTGCTGCCCAACTATGCCTATCGGACAGGCGTTGACGTGGCGTGGCGCACATCCAACTGGGGAGAACCGCCCATCCATATTGACGAATATCTCAACGATACCGACCTTGCCGCCCAATATCCAGATGAAAATGCAGACTATGACGGCATACTCTTCGCTGGCCTTCGTGAACGGATAGAGTCGAGCCCCAAGGACAAAGTACTGATCATCCTGCATACCAGCACCAGTCACGGTCCGAAATATGCAGACAAATATCCCACGGCGTTTGAGGTATATAAACCCGTGGCCAGGAATATCGAAGAGGGCGAGAAGAATATCGGCATGCTGATCAATGCGTACGACAACACCATCCGCTATACCGATTTCCTTCTAGACAGCCTCATCAACACCCTGCGCGTAATGACGGATTGGAAGAGTGCCATGATCTTCATCTCCGACCATGGCGAATCACTTGGCGAGAATAAGTTGTATATGCATGGGCTTCCTATGAAACTGGCCCCGAAAGTGCAGTATGAGATACCGTTCTTGGTATGGATATCGGACGGTTTCAGACACTACAAGCCCACATCAAGTGAAGAGGACGTCACGGCAGGTGAATTGCCATCGGTACTAGAGCAGCATTATATCTTCCATTCCGTACTCAACCTGTTGTCTATCCATTCCCCCGCTTACAACGAGGACTACGATATTTTTGAACAGTACAACCAATAATTAACAGGTATTATGATGGATAGTTTTACTGAAGCATTGTTGAGCGACAAAACCGACAGGATTCCTGATGAATACGACTGGTTTGCGCCACTTATAGGAGACTGGGACTGTGACTATTATGACGAGCCTGAAGAAGGCCGCAGTCGCCACGTCAAGGGAGAATGGCTTTTCCGCAGGATTCTGGAGGGCACAGGCATACAGGACATCTTCATCTTCCCCTCGCGAGCCACGAAGGAAGCCGAGCCGCAGCCTGATGGTGAATATGGCTCTTCGTTCAGGATGTTCAATAAGGTTGAGCGGTGTTATGATGTAGTTTACACCTGCGACCATGCCATGAAAAGACTGTGTTTCACCAAACAGGGCGACAAGCTCGTTGGTAAAGTACTGGCCGAGGAGAATGCCTTCTGGATTTTCTCCGACATCACTGCCAACAGCTTCCATTGGGAAAACGTAAGGATCAAAGATGACGGGGATATATTCCTGCTGTGCGAAATATTCGGAAAGAGGATCAAGTAGTCTTCTGAATGGACAAAGTCAAGAAGTGGGAATGGTACTTTTCGGGAAATAAGGAGTCCTTAATTTGAAATAAGGAGCCCTTATTCTGAAATAAGGACTCCTTATTGTTGGGGTACTCGGACTCGAACCAAGAATGACAGGACCAGAATCTGTAGTGTTACCATTACACCATACCCCACTGAAGGTGCAAATCTCGATTTGCGGGTGCAAAGGTACTACTTTTTCTTGAACTGCCAAAACTTTTGCCCGAAAATTTATAAAAAAGCGCAAAAATTACGCTTTTCTTTTGCAATTAGCACGATTTACAGTAACTTTGCAACTTGAACACCTATATATTATATATGGAGCTTGTAAAAATCATCACAGAAGCCATACAGGAAAAAAAAGGGAGCAACATCGTGGTTGCCGACTTGACAAAGATTGAGGGTACCATCTGCCGATTCTTCATCATCTGCACGGGCAACTCGCCCGCACAGGTGGAAGCCATCACGGAATCCATCGGCGATATGGCCCGTGAACGACTGAAGGAAAAGCCTACCCACGTGGTGGGTCTGGAGAATGCCCAGTGGGTGGCCATGGACTATGGCGACGTGCTGGTGCATATCTTCCTGCCCGACGTCAGGGAGTATTACGATCTGGAGCACCTCTGGGAGGATGCGCCATTGGAGAGAATTCCCGACCTTGATTAATCATTGAACATTGAAGATTGAATATTGAAAATGGATAATAAACAGATACAGAACAATAACGGGGGGAATGGTCCGAAGATGAACATGCCCAGATTCAATATGAACTGGATCTACGTGGTGGCCATCATCGCCCTGGGACTGCTATACTTCTCCAGCGGTGGTCCGCAGAACAGCAGTGTGGCCAAGAGCGCATCCTACTCCGACTTCAAGGACATGGTGAATCACAGCTATGCCTCAAAGATCGTGGTAAACAAGGGACAGGGTACCCTGAAGATGTTCGTCAAGCCGGAACATATCCGCGACGTGTTCCACCAGAGTGCCCAGCAGACGGGTGCCGAGCCCTATGTGGAGGTGGAGTTCGGAAGCACGGATCAGGTGGAGGAGTTCATCAACCAAGCCCGCGAGGACAAAGTCTTTACGGGTGACTTCACCTATGAGAACCGCAAGGAGAACGAGATGTTCAACATGCTGTTCTATAACCTCCTGCCGATCTTCCTCATCGTCGGCCTGTGGATCTTCTTCATGCGCCGTATGGGTGGTGGAGGCATGGGTGCCGGCGGTGGTGTGTTCAGCGTCGGCAAGTCGAAGGCCAAGATGTACGAGAAGGGTGGCGACCTGGGTATCACGTTCAAGGACGTGGCCGGACAGGCGGGTGCAAAACAGGAGGTGCAGGAGATCGTGGATTTCCTGAAGAACCCCCAGAAATATACCGACCTGGGTGGTAAGATCCCCAAGGGAGCACTGCTTGTGGGTCCTCCGGGAACGGGTAAGACACTGTTGGCAAAGGCTGTCGCAGGTGAGGCTGGTGTGCCTTTCTTCTCGATGAGCGGCTCCGACTTCGTGGAGATGTTCGTCGGCGTGGGAGCCAGTCGTGTGCGTGACCTCTTCCAGCAGGCGAAGCAGAAGTCTCCCTGTATCATCTTCATCGACGAGATCGATGCCGTGGGCCGTGCCCGTTCTAAGAACCCCGCCATGGGTGGTAACGACGAGCGTGAGAACACGTTGAATGCTTTGTTGACGGAGATGGACGGTTTCGGCACCAACTCGGGTGTGATCATCCTCGCTGCCACGAACCGTGCCGACATGCTCGACTCCGCCCTGTTGCGTGCTGGTCGTTTCGACCGTCAGATCCATGTGGATCTCCCCGACCTCAACGAGCGTAAGGAGGTGTTCAAGGTGCATCTGAAGCCCGTGAAGACGGATGATAGCGTGGATATCGACTTCCTCGCCCGTCAGACGCCGGGATTCTCTGGTGCCGATATCGCCAATGTCTGTAACGAGGCCGCACTGATTGCCGCCCGTCATAACTCGCAGACGGTAAAGAAGCAGGACTTCCTCGATGCCGTTGATCGTATCATCGGTGGTCTGGAGAAGAAGACGAAGGTGATGACACAAGCCGAGAAGCACTCCATCGCCATCCACGAGGCTGGTCACGCCACCATCTCGTGGTTCACGGAGTTTGCCAATCCGTTGGTGAAGGTGTCGATCGTGCCCCGTGGTCAGGCCCTTGGTGCAGCGTGGTATCTGCCTGAGGAGCGCGTGCTCCAGACAAAGGAGGCCATGCTCGACGAGATGTGCTCACTGCTCGGAGGTCGTGCTGCCGAGGAACTTTTCGTGGGTCATATCTCCACGGGTGCGATGAACGACCTGGAGCGTGTCACCAAACAGGCCTACGGTATGATCGCCTTTGCGGGTATGAGTGACAAGCTGCCCAACGTGTGCTACTATAACAATGCTGAATACCAGTTCCAGAAGCCTTACTCTGAGACCACTGCCAAGGTGATGGACGACGAGGTGCTGCGTATGATCAACGAACAGTACGAGCGCGCCAAACAGATTCTGACGGAGCACAAGGACGGTCATGCCCAACTGGCACAGTTACTCATCGATCGTGAGGTGATCTTCGCCGAGGATGTCGAGAAGATCTTCGGCAAGCGTCCTTGGACGAGCCGTGCCGAGGAACTGCTCGAAGCCCAGATGAAGGCCGATGCCGAGCGCATGGCCGAGGAGCGCGCCAAAGAACTGGAAGCCGAGGCTGCCGCCCAGCAAGAGGCTCCGGCTGACGACGAGGAAGAAAAGAAAGAAGAACAATAAAGGGATATGAAGAATTTTATCGTCAGAACGATTACGGCGGTATTTTTCGTGGCCGCCATCATCACTTGTTTTCTGCGTGCAGAGGCTATGATCCTGCTCTTTGCCCTCGTCACGGGCCTCACGGTCTGGGAGTTTACCGGACTGGTGAACGATCGTGGGGGCATCACTGTCAACAGGATGATCACAACTGTGGCGGGCGTGTATTTCTTCTTCGCCATGGCGGGCTATAACAGCGGCATCACCTCTGCGGGTGTGTTCATCCCCTACCTCATCACCCTGATCTACCTGATGGTGGCTGAGCTCTATCTGAAGCAGGAGGATCCGATCCACGACTGGGCCTATACCATGATGAGCCAGCTCTACATCGTCCTGCCCTTCTCACTGCTCAATGTACTGGCCTTCCGTTCCGTGGGCAGTGATATTATCTACACCTGGCACATACCCCTCGCCGTGTTCGTGTTCCTCTGGATCAACGACACAGGCGCCTACCTCTGCGGCTCCCTGTTGGGTAAGCATAAGCTCTTTCCTCGTATCTCTCCGGGAAAGTCGTGGGAGGGCAGCATCGGCGGTGGGATCCTCGTGATGGCAGTTGCCGTGCTGGTGTGGTATCTGACAGAGCAGTACAACATGAACGACCTGCAGCTCTCCGCCATCGAGTGGGCAGGTCTCGGACTGACGGTGGTCATCTTCGGCACGTGGGGCGACCTCATCGAGTCGCTCTTTAAGCGTACCCTCGGCATCAAGGACAGTGGGAATATCCTCCCAGGCCACGGCGGTATGCTCGACCGCTTCGATTCCTCACTCCTGGCCATCCCCGCCGCTGTCGTGTATCTCTACACACTGACAATCATCTGACGAAATCGGGATGCCATTTAGCATCCCGATTTCCTTTTTACTACTTCTTCACCTCGTAAAGGACGGAGAATGTCGGCTTGTATGTGTTCTCCAAAGTCACCGTGACAAAACCGCCATCGGTCTCGAACTTCGCCACCTTATGGTCATCCTTCAGGATGGGGCAGTTGGGCCATGCTCCAAGTTCCTTCTCGAAATCGTCGCGCATCTGCTGCCAGAGCTGACGGGTGCTGTCGTTGGTGGAGATCTTGTAGTTCTCCTGCAGAGCCACCAGAATACCGTCTTTCTGAGCGAGCATCAGACGGAACTTCTCATCAGCTTTTGCCATCGACACACGCTCCCATGTCGAATCCGACTTTGCCGAATCGACTGCAAAACCACGGGCCTGAAGTGAATCGATGAAAGCCTCGAAAGGCAGTGCCATCGACAAGCCACGATACTTCAGATCCTTCTCTCCACTGTTGCAGGCACATAAGGCCACCACGGCCATCAAGGCCACAAAAATCTTCTTCATAATGCTGTTCTGTTGATGATTGATGCGGCAAAGATACAAAATTTTTTTGATAATATCCAAATTAATTTGGTATTTTACTCGCTTATTCGTACCTTTGCACGGATGTTTATACTAAACTTGATACTTTCCGCACTCTCGCTGAGCGTCATCGCAGAAGAGGACTCCATCCGCACAGAGCGGTTGGACGAGGTGGTGGTGACATCCAACTCTGCCCGTCAGCGCATCCAAAACGTGCAGACAGGTGCCGAGGTGATACAGATAGAGAACCTGACAGCGACACCCCAGTTGTTTGGTGAGAACGACATCATGCGCTCTATCCAGCTGCTGCCTGGCGTGAAGTCCGAGAGCGATGCCTCCAGCGGTTTCCAGGTGCGTGGTGGTACCTCCGCCCAGAACCAGGTGCTCTTCGACAATGCACCCGTCTATAACGTGGGACACATGGCAGGACTCTTCTCCGCCTTCAACGATGACGCCCTAGCCTCGGCGACCCTCTACAAAGGACTGTTACCCGCCCAATACGGCGGGGCCTCTTCGGCTGTACTCGACGTCACGGGCAGGACGGGCAACAAGACGGGCTGGCATGGTGGTGCTACCATCGGACTGCTCTCTGCCAAAGGCACGTTCGAGGGTCCAATCGTCAAGGACAAAGCCTCTTTCCTCATCACAGCCCGACGTACGTATATGGATATGTTCCTGAAGCTGTCGAAAGACTTCAAGGACAACTCCCTCTACTTCTATGATATCAACGTCAAGATGGACTGGATGCTCAACGCCCGCAACCAGCTGTTCCTCACCTTCTTCACGGGCTACGACAAGACGGCCGTAGAAGATATGGCCGATATCCGTTGGGGTAACCTGACCACCAGTCTGAAGTGGCTCCACCACTTCAACGGGGGCTCAAACTCCCAGACCACCATCTACTGGAGCAGCTACCAGACGGACAACGGTGTCGATTTCGCAGGCTTCCACCTCTGGTACAAGGGACATATCCGTCAGGCTAGTCTCCGTCAGGATTTCCACATCGAACTCGGCAAGCACCAGTTGAAGGCAGGATTCCAGTCATCGCTGCTCAACGTGAAGTCGGCAGAGTGGCAGATCGTGAACAAATACGACAAGGAGGAACGGCGCGCATGGGAGAATGCCGTCTGGCTCAATGGCACGATGAACTTCTCCGAAGCCCTCTCTGCCTCTCTCGGTCTGCGGCTCAGCACCTTCTCCCCCCTTGGAGGCTCATTCTATTATGACATCGAGCCCAACGGCGACATCGGCTGGTACTACAACTACAAGCAGAACGAGATCGTCAAGACCTACGCCACACTGGAGCCCCGTGCCAGCATCAGCTACCAGCCCACACCGCAGACGAGCATCAAACTGGGTTACGCCCGTACCTCACAGAATATCCATGCGCTACGCAATCAGAGCACCTCTACCCCCTTCGACCGCTATGCCATCAGCAGTAACATCATCAAGCCGGAGGTGGCAGACCAGGTGAGTGCGGGGTTCTATCTGATGACAGACGCCCAGGACTACGACTTCTCTGTGGAGACCTACTACCGCAAGACGGACAACGTGATCGACTACCGCGACGGTAAGTCCTTCGGCAGTGAGATCGAGATAGAGCGTCTGGTGCTGCCCGGCGAGGGCAAGAGTTATGGTGTGGAGTTCTGCGCCCGTAAGAACATGGGTAAACTGACGGGATGGCTCGCCTACACACTTTCGTGGACGAAGACCCGCATTGAGGGCATCAATGGCGGCAACTGGTATGACGCCAACAACGACCGTCGTCATGACATCAACATCGTGGCGATGTACAAACTCTCCGACAAATGGACTTTCAACGCGGCCTGGGTCTTCAACAGTGGACAGGCGTTCACGGCTCCCAGCGGCAAGTACCAGCTCATCGACAACTGGATATACTACTATGCCGAGCGCAATGGCTATAGGGCTCCCGACTACCACCATCTGGACATCAGCGCCATCTGGACAAAGAAACGCTCATGGTGTACCCAGCAATGGGTGTTCGGCATCTATAACCTGTATAACAGGTATAACCCCTACCTGATCAATTTCGAGGACAGCGAGAATGGCAACCGTACCCGTGCCGTGCAGTATTCACTTTTCGGCATCGTACCCTCCATCGCATTCAACATCAAGTTCTGAAAGATGAAGAGAAAGATCATACATATCATAAATGTAGTATATATAATAAACCTATTATATCTTTTCTCCTCCTGCGAGAAGGAGATCGATATCGACTACCACCACGTGGAGCCTATCTACGTCGTGGAAGCCTCTGTATCGAACAGTGGGATGCAGGCCCGTATCAGTATGACAAACGACATGGCCGACAACACCACGACGAGCGATATCAGTGGGGCTGTCGTGACCATTACAGACAGCGATGGCATCAGCGAAACCCTGTCATACGTGGGCAACGGCATCTACAAGTCGATCATCAGTGGGATTCCCGGCGTGGAATACAGGATCGACGTAGAGATCGACGGACACCATTTCTCCTCCACCTCCACCATGCAGGAGATGCCTGAGATAAACGAGTTCCACTTCATCTGGCAGAAGGTCATGAACCAGAAACTGCTCATGGGGGAACTGCTTTTCCAGGACATCCCCAATCAGGACAACTGGTACTTCATCCACCTGTATCGGAACGAGACAGGCTACAGCTGGGCGTTGAAGCGCGATGACGTGGATCCTGACGGGGAACTGCAACAGTTGTTTTCTTTCGGCGTGGAAGACAGTGACGACGAAGACATGCTCCGCGAGGGAGACCGTCTGCATCTGGAGCTCCGCGCCATCGACCAGCGCACCTACGACTACTTCTACTCGATGCAGATCATGGGTAACACGGGCACGAATCCCATCCAGAACTTCACAGGTGGTTGCCTGGGGTATTTCTCTGCCTACTGTGAGGTGACCTACGACTGCATCTATCATGTAGCCGACGTAGAAGAGGTCAAAGAGGAAAAATAATCAATTGGAAACTTTACGAAGCGTCAGCGAGATCGTCACATGATAGCTCTCGAGGACATAGCGCAGTTGGATCGTATCATCCGTGAAGGCCATCACCTGTGCGACGATGACCTGTTGGGAACTCTCCAACCTTAGGGTGCTGTTGTCACATTTATAGTTGCCCTCTAAGACAGTCTTGTCCTCGGCATCCATCGTAACGAAGGAGCCCTTCCTGACCATCCCGTTATAATCGCCATCGGCACGGAAGACAAACTTGTCGAGGTTGATGTCCTCTGGATTCAGGTCTGGCTCCCCGTCGATGATGACTTCGCCACGCTGCCAGGTGCCGATAATGGTCTCACCCAGCCTTCGTCCGTCATCATCTCCACCACCGCAGGCGATGATTAAAAACAGGGCAGCCATGATGGCTGCCCTGTAAAATATGTTTCTCTTACTTAACATTACCAACCTTTACCAGATACTCTGCGATCTGTACGGCATTCAGGGCAGCACCCTTACGGATCTGGTCACCTGAGAGCCAGAACGTCAGACCGTTCTCATCGCTCAGGTCCTTACGGACACGGCCCACATAGACATCGTCCTTACCAGCTGTCTCCAGCGGCATGGGATAGGTCAGTGTGGCAGGATCATCCTTCAGCGTACAACCCGGCGCAGCGGCGATGGCCTTCTGGGCCTCCTCCACGCTGATGGGACGCTCTGTCTCGATCCACACACTCTCAGAGTGACTGCGCAGTGAGCTCACGCGGACACACATGGCCGAGCACTTCGCATCGGTATGCATGATCTTACGCGTCTCGTTGAACATCTTCATCTCCTCCTTCGTGTAACCGTTGGGCTGGAACACGTCGATCTGGGGAATCACGTTATAGGCCAGCTGGTGGGCGAACTTCTTGACGGTCTTCACCTCACCCTCTTCTACCATCTCCTTATACTGCTGCTGCAGTTCGGCCATAGCGGCGGCACCGGCACCAGAGGCACTCTGGTACGAAGCCACATGGATGCGCTTGATATGAGAGATATTCTCCAGAGGCTGGAGCACCACCACCATCATAATCGTCGTACAGTTGGGGTTGGCGATGATGCCACGGGGACGGTTCAGGGCATCCTCGGCATTGCACTCAGGCACCACCAGGGGCACATCGTCGTCCATGCGGAAAGCACTCGAGTTGTCGATCATCACGGCACCATACTTCGTGATGGTCTCCGCAAACTCCTTCGACGTACCGGCACCGGCAGAGGTAAAGGCGATATCCACATCTTTGAAGTCGTCGTTATGCTGCAACAGCTTCACCTCAATCTCCTTACCCTTGAAGGTATATTTACGTCCGGCACTACGCTCAGAACCAAACAATACCAGTTCATCCATCGGGAAATTCCTCTCGTCGAGAATCCGCAGGAACTCCTGTCCCACAGCTCCACTCGCACCAACAATTGCTACTTTCATCTTTCCAAAAAAACTATTTGTTCGTAATTTGGCTGCAAAGGTACACATTATTTTTAATTTTTCATCTTTAATTATCATTTTTCTTCGTACCTTTGCACACAGAATGGCAATATTGGATTCATATTTCCCGATTACCGACCCCACACTGATCTTCTTTGTGGTGTTGATGATTATCCTTTTGGCGCCTATCGTGATGAGTAAGTTGCGCATCCCGCACATCATCGGCATGGTGTTGGCAGGTATCGTCATCGGACAATATGGCTTCGATATCTTGGAGCGCGACAACTCCTTCGAACTCTTCGGTCGTGTGGGTCTCTACTATATCATGTTCCTTGCCGGACTGGAGATGGACATGGAGGGTGTGAAGAAGCACTCCCGCCGCTTCATCATCTTCGGACTGCTCACCTGTCTTGTACCGCTGGTACTGACATACGTCATGGCAAAGACCATGTTGGGCTACTCCCACCCCGCCTCGTTCCTGCTGGGCTGTATCATGGCTTCGAACACGCTGATCGCCTACCCCATCATCGGGCGCTATGGTCTCCAGCGTCATACGAGTGTCAGCCTCAGCGTCGGCTCATCGATGATCTCGCTGTTCCTGGCCCTGGTGATGCTTGCCGCCCTCTCGGGGGCCTTCACCGAAGGTACGAACTGGTACTTCTGGCCTTTGTTCATCCTAAAGTTCGCCGCCTTCTGTGCGGGTAGCCTCCTGTTCATCCCGAAGCTGACGCGCTACTTCCTGCGCCGTTATAGTGACGCCGTGATGCAGTATATCTTTGTGCTGGGTATCATGTTCCTCAGTGCGGCCCTCACCTCGCTCATCGGCATCGAGGGCATCTTCGGCGCTTTCTTCTCCGGACTGATCCTCAACCGTTATATCCCCCACGTGTCGCCCCTGATGAACCGTATCGAGTTCATCGGTAACGCCCTGTTCATCCCCTATTTCCTGATCGGTGTGGGTATGCTCATCAACGTCCGCACGATCTTCTCAGGGCTCGACATGGTGTGGATCGTGTTCCTCATCGTCTTCTTCGGCACCTTCGGAAAGGCACTGGCCGCCTATATCTCCAGTCTGCTGTTCCGTCTGTCGAAGGCCGACGGTCACATGATGTTCGGCCTCACCTCTGCCCACGCCGCCGGTGCCATCGCGATGGTGATGGTGGGCATGCGTCTGGAGGTGGCCCCCGGCGAATACCTCATCAACGACATCATGCTCAACGGTGTGGTGATGATGATCCTCTTTACCTGTGTGATCAGCACGCTGATGACCGAGCACGCTGCCCAGCAGATCATCATCCAAGAGAAAGCCCATCTGCAGGGAGACACGCCCAAGGATGATGACGAGAAGATCCTGCTCTGCGTGAAATACCCGGAGATCGCCCCACAGCTGCT
>JAGCPV010000163.1 GCA_017965475.1 Prevotella sp. | reverse complement strand
TCAAAAATTCGTTGTACCTTTGCACCCGCTTTCGAAAGATTGCACCATAAGGTTGATCCGTTAGCTCAGTCGGTAGAGCACAACACTTTTAATGTTGGGGTCTTGGGTTCGAGCCCCAAACGGATCACCAAGAATAATCGGCAAGCGATTGATTTTCAACCACTTGCCGATTTTCTTATATCTCAAATACACCACTTTTGCACCACTTAGCCCCTACAACGAGGTTTTACAAACTGCCCTATATACCACAAAATGGTTCATTAACACTTGTTAGAGTTGTTCCAATTGCGGATAATAAAGCTTTTAAACGCTTAGCTTTTGCCATCTCACGTCTTGAGGTTGTGGGGGTTGAGGGGTGAACTTGTGGGGTTGTGGGGTGGTAAATCTTTCTATAATTTCATTTCACAAGGACAATATTCGAAATCTTTCTCGTTCCGCCTTGCCTTAACTCGGGGGTATTGATACGGATGTCGCAATCTACGACGAAAATGGTGTTAGACTTATTGGAGCGGATTACATTTTCATCGTGCATGTCGCGGAGGTAAATATCTGGAGTCGCATAAGTCCAGTTACGAGGATTTTTCAGTTCAAAGCCCATTTGGCGCATATAGTCTGCAATATCTTCATCGCTCACGGGCTGTCCGTCGATGAAAGGTTGCTCTACGATGATCTTAAACTCTCCGTTCTTGTTGCGTCCAAAACCAAGAACAGTTAATCGTGTCTCAGGGAAATAAGTGTTGTGGAGTGCAATGCGGTCGAGAGCAAAGATGGGTTGGATGAAGTAATCAAGACCAATGGATTTAATCAGCGTAGATCCATGATCGTAAACCTTTGCCTCGCCACCCTCGGCAATCTGTTCGCCAAGGACTTTAGGCAACTGTTCATCTACGCCCTCAGTCCATACCCCGACGGCTTTTGCCCATTGTTCAATTACGCTTTCTTGCTGCGCTCCAAGTTGGCACTCTCTTTGGTAGTCGCTGAGTGCTGACGAATCCTGGCTATCTGAGCCAGTTTCTGCTCCCGCGAGCAGGGATGCAATGACATTTGTAGCACCTCCCGCTGCGCAGCCATGCTGTTCCTGCGGTGAAAATCGTTGATAAACCAACCGTCCGCTAATGAATTGTTCTGCATAACTATCAAGTTTTAGCAGGCCTTCAGACGTAAAGCCCTCTGAATGATGGTGTGGACGGAAGCCCAAAAGTCTGCATTGTTCATAATTAATTCTGATTTTGCTGCAAAGATACGAAAACTTTTTGAATATACAAAATGTGTATCACAAAATATACTTAAAAGGATTTGCACAATGCCGGAAAGACGAAAACAACAATATTCCTTTACAATTGACAATAGTCCATTTCTAGCTTTTGATGTCGATTTCGGTTGAGTTTGACAAATCGACGCAAGAGATAGACGGATGAACAGACAAGAGTATTTTGAAAATGATAAAAATACATACATAATATCATTATTTGACTTAACAAATTGATAATTAGCATGTTAAATACTATGTATATGTGCAATTCTATTACATTCTTATACATACCTCTGAAAATGGCGTGTAAACACCTGTAAATAAACTGATTAGATTACTACAGGATATCGGCTTAAAGTAAAACAAGTTGTTTTACTATGGAGGAGATAGGTGAATAGCTCAGAAAAGGAGTCCTTTAGAAAGTAAAACAAGTTGTTTTACTGTGGCCGAAAATTATGTATAAGAAATATTCATATACATAGTATCTAACATGTTCATATTTAGAAAGTTATACACGAATATGTATAAGACAATAAAAAATGTGATTTTAAAATTGTAAGATAAATATGGTGCCATCAGTGATAATGAAAGTTATTTACGTTATTACAGGTCGCAGAAAAAGATATCACTAAAAATGGGTGGAGTTTGATTAATTATTGCTACCTTTGCATGCAAACAAATAATCATGTCAGGCTTTCAGGTTCATAGACACGTGCTCTTCTGGGCGGTTCTCCTCGCCGTCGTCCTCACGGGCTGCATCGCCGATGAGGTGGGTGGGGTCTATGTCATCACGGATGAGACAGACACCCTGCACGCCATCGCCAACCAGACAGCAGACATGATGTTCAATGCTGGTGGTACGTGGACGGCCAAAGCCTCAGACAGTTGGTTGAAGGTGTCGCCAGAGACGGGAAACGGAGGTCGTAACATTATCACCGTTCGTTCCACAGAGCAGAACCGTACGAAACAGTTGCGCAAGGCCCAAGTGATCATCACCTCAGACGGGAAGAGCAAGGCCATACAGGTGGTGCAGCGGGATGACTACGCCCTGTTCGACTCCCGCGAATACCTCGTGGATGCGGCGGGCGGAGAGGTGAACATCACCTTCGCGACCAACGTAGAGAAAGGAAAACTGTATATCAGCTACTTCAAATTAGGTTGGTGCACGATGGCAGAAGCGGAGGAAAAAACACGTGCTGAGGAGTGGAACGGAAATGTCAGGCCTATCACCGTCCTGCCGAATGAGACGACAGAGGCGCGTTCCACCAGATTCGTCCTTGGCATCTATGACGAAAAAAAGAATTTCATGGCCCTGGACTCCGTCTGGATCAGGCAGGCGGCCTCGAAACATGAAAACACCCTACTCCCCTAACGCCGCGACTTAAAGAAATCAACCATCAACTGACGACATTCTTCCTCCATCACGCCTCCTATCGCCACAGCCTTCGGATGCAAGGCTCTGGGAGCGTACTCATGATAGCCCCTCTTCTCATCCATAGCGCCATAGACGATACGGGGGATCTGCGCCCAGCCGATGGCACCCGCGCACATCGTACAGGGTTCCACGGTGACATAGAGCGTACACTCCGTCAGGTATTTCCCGCCCAACGTATTGGCAGCCGCCGTGATCGCCTGCATCTCCGCATGGGCCGTCACGTCGCAGAGCGTCTCCGTCAGGTTATGCGCACGTGAGATCACGCGATCCTTACATACTACGACGGCCCCAATGGGAATCTCGCCTGCCTCATAGGCGATACGGGCCTCGTCGAGGGCCATTTGCATATAGCGTTCGTCTTTTTTTTGCTGTTCTTGCTCAATCATGTTGCAAAATTACAAAAAAATTCTTATCTTTGCAAACGGATTATGGATTTTAAGATTATTCATATCGACGAGACGGACTCCACCAACCGTTGGCTGAAAGAAAACGGTCAGGAGGAGATGGTGGTCATTGCCGACTACCAGACGGCGGGGAAGGGCTGCGGTACGAACGCGTGGGAGTCGGAGCACGGCAAGAACCTCACGTTCTCGATCCTGATCCACCCTACGGAGATTCACGTCAACAGACAGTTTCTTGTCTCCGAGATCGTATCCGTCGCACTCTGTGAGACGCTGGCGAAGTATCTCGGCACCCCTGCCCCATTGCGCATCAAGTGGCCGAATGACATCTATTATGGTGACCAGAAGCTCTGCGGCATACTCATCGAGAACCGTCTGCAGGGGAGCACCTTCAAGGACAGCATCATCGGCATCGGCATCAACGTGAATCAGGAGGTGTTCCTGAGCGATGCCCCCAACCCCGTCTCGCTCCGTCAGATCCTGGGGCATGAGGTCGATCGCGAGACTCTGCTCAACGACTTTCTCCAGCATCTGAAGTCTGCCTACACGAATGAGGCCATCCCCACGACCTACCGCAGTCTTCTGTATCGCAAGGATGGGTATAATGACTACGAGGATGCCAAAGGACGATTCCAAGCAAAGGTGCTGAACGTGCTCGACGACGGCCGTCTGGTGCTACTCGATACGGAGGGAAAGGCACGGATCTATGCTTTCAAGGAAGTTTCATACATTATTAATAACAGGAATATGGCAAGATTTAAGAGGATTCTTTTAAAGCTCTCAGGCGAGAGTCTGATGGGCAAACAGGGCTACGGCATCGACCCTGAGCGTCTGAGCGACTATGCTAAGCAGATCAAGGAGGTCAGCGAGATGGGTGTCCAGATCGGCATCGTGATTGGAGGTGGAAATATCT
The DNA here is from genome assembly GCA_017965475.1 of Prevotella sp. Taxonomy (GTDB): domain Bacteria; phylum Bacteroidota; class Bacteroidia; order Bacteroidales; family Bacteroidaceae; genus Prevotella. Next base: position 2,935 of record JAGCPV010000163.1, on the reverse strand, counting down.
TCCGTGGGCTGTCTGGCAGCCAGAAGGGTTTCGACCGTGTGAAGGGCGACCAGATGGGCATGTGCGCCACCGTGATCAACTCGCTGGCGCTGAGCAGTGCACTCGGTGCCGTGGGTGTGAAGAACAAAGTGCTGACGGCGATCCGCATGGAGCCTATCGGCGAGTTCTACACCAAGTGGAAGGCCATAGAGGCCATGGAGGCTGGCTATGTCTGCATCTTCTCAGCAGGTACGGGTTCACCCTATTTCACCACAGACACAGGTTCTTCCCTGCGCGGCATCGAGATCGAGGCCGACGTGATGCTGAAGGGCACCCGTGTGGATGGTGTCTATACGGCTGATCCTGAGAAGGATCCCACAGCCACGAAGTTCGACGAGATCACCTATAAGGAGGTATTGGCACGCGGACTGAAGGTGATGGACCTGACTGCTATCTGCATGTGTCAGGACAATAACCTGCCTATCTATGTGTTTAATATGGATATTGTGGGTAACCTGAAGAAGGTGATGGACGGTGAGCCAATCGGCACACTCGTTCACAACTAAAAAGACCCGCCATCTGGCGGGCTTTTTCTTTTATACCTCTTCGAACTCGACGTATTCACCGTCGGAATGGTCGAATATCTTACGCTTTTCTTCGCGCTCATCGACAATCGTCACACCACTGTCCGTAGTCTTACTGCGGGCAATCTTTTCTTTCTGCGCCTGCTTAGCCTGCTCTTTCTGCTCCTGCTCCTTCTTGGCATCCGACTCGCTCTTGAAGTAGTCGTCGCCGAAGGGGTTCTTGTCCTTCTTGGGCTGCTCCGTCTGGATGGGCTCCTGCTTCTCCCTCTTGGGCTGTGCCTTCTTCGTAGGACCAGCACTCTTGAAGTAGTCGTTGCTGAACGGATTCTTCTCTTTCTGTTCCTTCAGTTTCTGACTGCGATAGTAGTTGTCTTCTACATCCTGTTTGATCTTCCTGATTCCCTTATAAGTGAAGTTGATCACGATCATCACGATAATGGCAATGATGATCAGTCCGAAAACGATAGCAGCGATAATAGTCTTCATCTCTGTATAGGCTTTAAATTAATTTCTTAGTGGTTGCTGCAGAAAGGATAATATACCATGCAATGATAGCTGCAAAACCCGTGATGTCCAATAGGAGGAGCAAGGGTATGCAGGAGAGGATAAAGAGATATTTGATCTCGTTGCCCTTCCAGCCCCAGTGTTTGAACTTCAGCGCAAACATGGGGATCTCGGACACGAGCAGATAACAGCTCAGGAACATGCCTGCCAACAGGATATAGCAGATATAGGGAACGTTGTTCAGATACGCCCCTGCCCCAGCGATCAGCGAACCCCAGAAGAGGGCGTTGGCTGGTGTGGGCAGACCTATGAATCCCAGTGCCTGACGCTCGTCGAGGTTGAACTTCGCCAGTCGAAGGGCTGAGAAGGCCGCCATGATGAAGGCGAGGAAAGGCAGGAAAGGCGTGTGGATATGGAACGAACAGAGATAGCTGAAGATGATGGCTGAAGGTGCAAAGCCAAAGGTGATACAGTCTGCCAGTGAGTCAAGTTCCTTGCCTATTGGCGAGGAGACACCCAACAGACGGGCGCTCATCCCATCGAAGAAATCGAAGACGGCACCAATCACGATAAACAGCAGGGCCAGATCAAAATCGGCCAGAAACGCCCAATAGGTGGCGATGCAACCGGATATCAGGTTGCAACAGGTAATCGTATTGGGGATATGCTTCTTCACTTTCTACCTATTTATATTACTTCAGTTTCGCAATAACCGTCTGGTCACCTGTCGTGGGCTGATTCATCGTAACACAAGCCCTGGCAGTCAGCGGGAGGAACACATCCACACGCGAGCCTAACTTGATAAAGCCCATGTGCTCGTCGATATAACACTCCTCGCCCTCCTTGGCATAGGTGACGATACGGCGCGCCACAGCACCAGCGATCTGACGCACCAGCACATCCTCACCATCAGGCGTGGTGATCATGATGTCGGAGTGCTCATTCTCCTCACTGGCCTTAGGCAGCCAAGCCTTATGGTAGTTACCATCGAAATGCTTCACGAACTTCACCTTACCATCAACAGGAAACCAGTTGGCATGCACGTTCCAAGGACTCATGAAGATAGAGATCATCAGACGTTTGTCATGGAAGTAGTCGTTTTCGTCGGCCTCCTCCACCACCACGATCTTACCGTCGGCAGGGGCCACAACCAGTTTCTCAGTATCGCCATTAAAATAGCGGATCGGACAACGATAGAAATTCAGTACTATAGCCCAGACCGCAACCAAGACGCCAGTAATAAATGGCATGACGATATGGCAGGCAAGTGGACTGATTTGATAGAGTCCATACCAAAGTGCTGTGCAGATAATAAAAATGAGAATGGCACTATATAGAAGTTCTGTCGTTCCCTCACGGTGAATACGGATTTTCTTCAATTTCTTGATTCTCTCTCCCATGGGATTGTATGATTGTTTCGTTATTCGTCTGCAAAGGTACATATTTTTCACGTAAGTTACAAACTTTTCACGTTTTTCTTTTGGTATTTCCAAGATTTAGGCGTATCTTTGGGGCTTAAAAACAGAAGATACAACATAAAAGATGGAAGATTTCGTACATCTGCACGTACATACATATTACTCTATCCTCGATGGACAGTCGAGCATCAAAAAGCTTGTGGATAAGGCCATTGCCGACGGTATGAAGGGTATGGCCATCACGGATCACGGCGACATGTTCGGCATTAAGGAATTTCATGACATCTGCAACGGCGTGAACAAACAGCGCAAGAAAGACGGACTGGAACCCTTCAAGCCCATCTTCGGCTGTGAGATGTACGTAGCCCGTCGTGGTGACATGAACCTCAAAGATACCAAGGAAGACCTGGGAGGCTACCACCTCATCGTGCTCGCCAAGAACTATAACGG
>JAGCPV010000162.1 GCA_017965475.1 Prevotella sp. | reverse complement strand
TGCCTTCAGAGCCTTGTTCTCAACCAATGCCTGATACTTGTAGAAGAAGCGGAACCAGAATATCAGGAAGCAGTCGTTCAGCACATATCGTACCTTCTTACTGTTCTCCTTGGCAAAGATGGGCAGCGACTTGGTGATTACATTATAATATTCCTCCAGCTTCACTAGATAGGAACCAATGTTGTTATTCTGAAGCTCGTTCTCTATCTCCGCACGGGTCTTCATGCCGCTGGCTATACAAGTCAGAATAGAGAAGTAAGTAACGTAATCTGTGCCGAACTCCTCGATGAGGATATTTCTTCCCTCATTGATGAAGAGTGAGTTCTCCTCAGTCAGTGCTGCCAGCATTTTATTTTTGGTGGTCTTGCCCTTGTCGAGCAAAAGCGTGACATACCAGGGTACACCGCCTGTAATGCTATACAGAGCCAGCAAGTCCTCTGGCGTATATTTCGGATTGAAGTCTGCCAGAATCTGCATCAGCACATTGGTAGTAAACGGTTCAAGGGTCATCTTCTCGTCGGCACGTCCGAACAATGGTTCTTCCTTGTCCTCAAAGATCTTCGTCATCAGCGTGAATACCGAACCGCTGATAATCAGGTTCAGATGACAGCTGCGTTTATGTAAGTCCCAGTCGCGTTGAATGTCGCTGAAGATGGCAGGGTTTATCTTTAAGAAGTTCTGGAATTCGTCGATAATAAGTGTGAACGGACGGCTCTCAGACAACTGGAGTACAAACCTGAATACTTCGGAGAAGGAGGTTGGTGTGCCAAGAACTGGCGCATCCAGCTTCTCGCGTATCTCACGTACATAGTCCTGGCACAGTAGCGCCTCTGCTTTCTTTCCTACGAAGAAATAAAGTACGGTGTCGTCACCGCATCGATGCGAGAGCTCTGTCTTTCCAATACGTCTGCGTCCCATCAGCACCGTCATTCGTGCTTCGCGTCGGCTCTGCTGCAAAACCTCGCCAAGTACCTGTCGTTCGTTTTCCCTATCGTAGAACTTCATATCTTAAAATAGTATTTGTTATTACAGTAACTGTCATTACTTTTGCAAAGATACAAAAAATATTCATACCAACAAGTAAAATGGGATAAAAACTTTCATTTTGTGTCCATTTTCTGTCTTTTGTAGATTCTGAAGGTGCTGGCAGTGTCGTTGTTGACAGTTCTTGCTTCTCTTGCGGCCTTGATCTTATCACCCACTCTTTGGGCCTGCTCCGATATACCTATGCGGATATAGCCCTCAAAGTTCTTCTGCGACTCATGGCCTGTTATGCTACGCAGTTCCAGGTCTGACAGCACACCTAATTTATATAGGTTAGTGGTTCCACTCCTTCGTGCCGTATGTGAACATGTAACCAAGAAGGAATATATCACGTACTATCTCATTCTCGCCAGTCAGTTCCATGTCGTACATGGCATCAATCTCCTCGTCAGTCAAGTATATCTCTGCTCGCTTGTCTATCTCTTTCATTTTTTCATCCAATAGCACCGTTCTTCATCCGACATTTTCTCGATGGCGTAACGGAGGGCAGTGCGAGGCATCTCGTGGGCGTGCTGGCGGAGGAAGTCGCGAAGGAGGTCCATAGAGACCCGCTTGCCCATCTCACGAAGCATCCAGCCAACAGCCTTGTGCATGAGGTCGTGCGGGTGGTGCAGGTGGATCTCGGCATAACGCAGGCACCACGACGGGTCACCCATCTTAGAGGTCATCCATGTGCAGACGATACTCATGCGCTGTCGCCAGAGACAGGCATTCTGGGCCATTTCATCGAGAATCTGCCGTTTGTCACCGAGATACGTGGGCAGCATCAGCCAGTGGCCGAGAATACCTGGAGCCGACAGATCCACGAGATCCCAGTTGTTCGCCTGTTCTGCATACTGGAGATACATTTTCACGATTTCATCGCGCTTTCGGATGGCCTCATCATCTTTTTCCAGTCGCTTCGAAGCCAACCGTTTGAACTTCTCCACCAGGATGAGCAGTCCACAAAGCCTCGCCTCATGCCATCGGCACATCAACAACTCAGGCACCTCACCTAAAGGGAAATCTTTGGTCACCAACTTAACGACCTCCCTTGTCTGGGGCACCTTCAGTCCCAGAAACTCGTCGCCATAGCCATATTCTCCCTCGGCGGTCTTGAAAAACCGCATCAACACCTCGCGCTGTTCCTCATTCCGCAGCGACTCCATATAACTGATGATGTCCTTTGCCGTTGTCATGTTGTGAATTCGTTTCCTTATCTGCCTGCAAAGATACGAACTTTTTCCCACATAACCCAGAAAAACCAGATTATCTTTCTGCCCAATCGCCACGATCCAGACTACGGTAACCGATAGCCTCAGCGATATGATGGCTCTGCACCTTCTCTGAGCCTTCGAGGTCGGCGATGGTACGCGCCACCTTCAGGATACGGCTGTAGGCACGGGCCGAGAGACTGAGCCGTTCCATCGCCAGACGGAGCATGTCGAGGCTCGGCCCATCGGGCTCGGCAAACTGGTGAATCATACGCTCCGTCATCTGTGCGTTGCAATAGACGCCCTTCGATCCACGATAACGTTCCTCCTGTATCCTGCGGGCCTTGATGACACGTTCCCTGATCTTCTCACTCGGCTCGCCCGACTGCATCTGGGAGAGTTGCTTGAACGGCACCACCGGCACCTCACAATGAATGTCTATACGGTCGAGCATCGGACCACTGATCTTGGAGAGATAACGGCTGATCTGGCCGGGGGTACAGGTACAGTGATGCGTCGGATCACCATAGTAGCCACAGGGACAGGGGTTCATCGAGGCCACAAACATGAAGGAGCACGGGTATTCGATGGTGTACCTCGCACGACTGATGGTGATCTTGCGGTCTTCCAAGGGTTGGCGGAGCACTTCAAGGGTACTCTTGTTGAATTCAGGCAATTCATCGAGAAAGAGGACCCCATGATGCGCGAGGGACACCTCCCCGGGACGGGGTTTGTTGGTGCCGCCAGTAAGGGCGACCTGTGAGACGATATGATGGGGACTACGGAACGGGCGTTGGGAGATGAGCTACGTGCCACTCGGGAGCTTCCCTGCTATGGAGTGGATCTGTGTGGTCTCCAGGCTCTCCG
>JAGCPV010000019.1 GCA_017965475.1 Prevotella sp. | reverse complement strand
TGCCAGACTCACCATTCGCCGTGTACCCTCCACATTGATGTTCCACAGATGTTCGCGCGACTTCTGAAGACCTGTCTCGGCTGCACAGTGGATAACGTGCGTGATATCGGCGGGCAAAGTGATGTCAAGTGGTTTCGTGATGTCACCCACAACGGGGTGGACGCGATTGCCAACTTCATCGGCCAGAACGGCATCATCCCACCAGAACGAGCGCAGTCGGCTGGTAGCCTCTGTCTCTGAGTCGGCACGTACAAGTGCGTAGATCTCCCTGCTGGTTATTGCCAACAGTCGACTGACCACCTCTGTGCCTAACAGTCCTGTGGCACCCGTTATGAGAACTGCTCCTTCAGCCATGTTTTGAAAAATTGGCTCATCGCCATCGTCTTGTTCTTATAGATTGCCAGTTGGCATTCTATTTTCTGCTTGATGTCCTCCTGGTGCTCATCAGCCATTTTGAGAGAGGCTATGATACGGCCCTCCAGATGGGTGTCACTCGCATGGTGCAGATATTGCTCGGCCAGTCCTACCTCGTGCATCACACCATTCAATCGTGCGTCTATGGAGACCGCCACGATGGGACAGGCATGCGCCATGCTGAGCACCGAGGCATGATAGCGTGATGTGAGCAGGATGTTCAGTTGGCGTAGCAGACCAGTCATCCGGAACACATTGCAGGTCTTCGACGTGAACACCACATGCGGATGTCGGATGCTCTTCACCAACTGTTCACAGACACGGGTGTCGAGTTGTTCCATGCCCAGTATCACCACAAAGGCTCCATGCTCCTCTGCATATTGGTTGGTGGCAGAAGCGATTGCCGATAAGTAGCGTTCAAACTGCTGGCGCCGCTCCATGCTGTCGCTGAAGAAGTAGAGCTTGTCGTACTGTTGCGTGAAGTCACGGGTTGCCACTGCCTTCAGCCAGCGCCATAGTGAAGGACGCACGGGCCAGCAATAGGGGTTCAGTGGTGCCACACCCATCAGGGGCTGTTTGCCATCCCAGCCGGCATCTATCAGCTGCTTATGTGCCCACTGCTCGCTCTCGCTGTTCTGAAATGTCCAGGCAGTGTCGGTTCCCACATGTCCTCTCAGTCCGAGGGCTTGCAGGTTCTGTAACGACTCTTCCGTGCGCACCATGAAATAGGTGTCGCGGCACAGGTCACTGCTCAGGCGTGCCAGCCATCCGTCGAGCCTGCCTACTTCCGAGCCGTAGGCAATGCATGGTTTCCCCTGACGGCGCATAACTCCGGCTGCCTCGCAGAAGAACACGCAGAGCGCATCGGCAAACGTCGGCGTCAGCGTCGATCCCTCGCACAGGATGGCTACGTGATGGGTGCTGCAGGCTCTCAGCAACGAGAAAACGAAAACGGTGGTAAAGTGCAGCAGGCGAACAGATTTGGAGAAATATCCACTGACGTTCTCCGTGTCGAGTGTCATTACCGTCAGTGTGGCCTCCTCGGTGCCCAGTGCCTGCTCCAGTTGCTGGGTCAGTGCCACCACGCGGGCGTCGGCCCCCGTGTTCCGGGCACCGTTGTACCCCACAAGCAGTATCTTCAATGGTTGCCCCTTGGCATATTCCTCATAACGGCACAGCCCCAGGCGCGACAAGGGCTTGGCGAAGCCCGAGAGCCACGCCACCACTCGCACAATATAGGATAACAGTCTGTCCAATCAGTTAATGGATGATACGCTTTATGTTTTGTTGAACTTTGTCTTCGGCTGCTTGCAGCGCGGACAACGCCAGTCATCTGGCAGGTCCTCGAAAGCTACACCGTCGTGTTCAGCAGGATCGTACAGATAGCCACAGACAGAGCAAACATACTTGCCGGAATCTTCTTTTTGGGAGAAATCTATCTCTGCCAATACAGTCGGCACGGGATTGTCCAGATCCATCACGCGCTTGGCCTCCAGGTTCTCATAGCCTTGCGGCGTATGGGTGCCGCAATATACGGTAGGTTGATGGCGAATGAACTCACGTACGCGGTCCATCGTTTCGCGGGCTGCAGCCAGGTCGTCGAATACCACTGAGAGTTTGTTCGCATAAAGGGCCTCATCAACGTATGTAATATCCCCTTGGAACATATAGAACAAGCCCTCGTTCTCTGCGATGATAAGACTGTTGCCATTTGTATGCCCTTTGGCCTTGATAAAGTAAACGCCATCGGCAATCTTCTGACTTTCAGGGAAGTTGTAATAAGCGCCGTCGGTGAATTCAACAGGCACTATATTTGGGATGTCCTTGAGCTCATCTGCTCCAATTTCTTCTGCATTCACATAAATCTTCGCATTGGGGAAACTTTTCAGTTCTCCAGAATGGTCGCCATGCTTGTGGGTCAGCAATATCTTTGTAACCTGCTCTGGCTTGTATCCCAATGCTGCCAAAGCATCCATATATTCGCAGATGCTCTTACCGATATAAATAGGTGCTGTCTCCTCTGGTGCACCATCGGGGAAACCTGCAGGCAGACCGGTATCTACCAAGATGACTTCGTTGCCTGTATCAATGAGATAGTTCTGCAGACTGCCACGATAGCGAATGTTCTTGTCAAACTTCTCTTGTCCTTCCTCACCACCAAATGCGAATGGCTGAGAATAGAATCCGTCTTTGCGGAATTTTACTGCTTTGATGTCCATATTATGGTTATTTATTCTTCTATAGTTACGATTTCAAGCAGGTTGCCACTTGCAGCGGACAGGCGACACTATGGCTCCCTCCTTCTTCAATTCAGCAAAAGCCTTGTCAACCTCCTTGCGG
>JAGCPV010000161.1 GCA_017965475.1 Prevotella sp. | reverse complement strand
TCTGAAGGTGCTCGTGGGCTTCGATACCGACGGTAAGATTCTCGGCTATACGCTGCTTGAACATGCCGAGACCCCAGGACTGGGAGCCAAGGCCGACAAGTGGTTCCAGAAAGGCGAGAAGGGCGATATCATCGGCATGGATCCCAAGGAGCCCCTGACCGTCTCGAAGGATGGTGGTCAGGTGAATGCCATCACGGCCTCTACCATTACCAGTCGTGCCTTCCTGCTCGCCGTGAACAATGCCTATAACGCCTATAAGGCTACGCCCGCTGCCGATGCCCATACAGGCGCCACACAGCAGATTAATAATTAGAAATTGTGATTACTAAGTAAACCCCTTATATGAATTACATAGGAATTATCAAGAATGGCATCGTCAAGGAGAACCCCACGTTCGTCCTGATGCTTGGTATGTGTCCTACGCTAGCCACTACCACCTCTGCCATCAATGGTATGTCGATGGGTCTGGCCACGATGGCCGTGCTCATCTGCACCAATGTCGTGATCTCCTGTCTGAAGAGTGTCACACCCGACAAGGTGCGCATCCCCGTGTTCATCGTGGTGATTGCCGCATTTGTCACAATCCTGCAGTTAGTCATCAAGGCTTTTCTGCCGGATATTGATGCGGCCCTCGGACTCTTCATCCCGCTGATCGTCGTGAACTGTATCATCCTTGGACGTGCGGAGGGTTTTGCCTCCAAACAGTCGCCGTTGGCCTCGCTCTTCGACGGCATCGGCATCGGACTCGGCTTCACGCTGGGACTGACGCTGCTCGGCCTATGCCGTGAACTGCTGGGGGCTGGTTCCATCTTTGGACTGACCCTGTTGCCCGAGACCTACAACATCCTGCTCTTCGTGCTGCCTCCGGGTGCCTTCATCACCCTCGGCTTCCTCATCGCCATCGTCAATAAACTCAGAAACGCATAAGATATGGAATACGTACTGATTTTCATTAGCGCCATTTTCGTGAACAACATCGTGTTGTCACAGTTCCTCGGCATCTGTCCGTTCCTTGGCGTATCGAAGAAGATAGAAACCTCGCTGGGTATGTCGGCAGCCGTTGCCTTTGTGCTGACGCTCGCCACCATCGTCACCTGGCTGGTACAGAAATACGTGCTCGACGCCTTCGGCCTGCAGTACCTGCAGACGATCGCCTTCATCCTCGTCATCGCCTCACTGGTGCAGATGGTCGAGATCGTGTTGAAGAAGGTGTCTCCCGCCCTCTATCAGGCGCTGGGGATCTTTCTGCCGCTGATCACGACGAACTGTGCCGTACTGGGTGTGGCCATCCTCTGCATCCAGAAAGACTACAACCTGTTGCAGTCGGTGGTCTATGCCTTCTCGACGGCCATCGGCTTCGGCGTGGCCCTGACGGTCTTCGCCGGCATGCGCGAGCAACTCGAACTCGTCAAGATCCCCAAGGGCATGCAGGGCATGGCCATCGTGATGGTCTCCGCAGGACTCCTCAGCCTCGCCTTCATGGGCTTCTCAGGTGTCGATACCGGCCTGAAATCCCTCTTTGGCCTCGACTGATATCCCGGGACAGAACCACCTCTCGCGCCCGCGCACGGTAGTTGTTATAAACCAAAATCAACCTATACTTCCTACACTCCCTACACCCCGATAGTTTTTGATTGGGTGTAGGGAGTGTAGGAAAAAATAAGTATAGCAATTATATGTACGCACATATACGCGCATACGCATAGTAGGCAAATGGTGTACCTATTATAGGTATGACATAACTATCATAAACTACACCTGATCTGTAGAGGGGACCTTTAGCGACGTAAAGGTGACCTTTACAAATGTCCCAATGGCTGGCCCCCCAACCCATCAAACAATTTATCTACAACACGCGCGCATATACGCGCGCATTTATAGTTGCTATACTTACTTTTTATACCGCTCATCCCACACCTAAAGTAAAAAACCATACGGGTGGGATGAGCGGGATGAGCGGGTTATTTTTTAAGTTTCCCTATTAACGCGCGCCCGCGCGCGATAATGGTTGGGTGATGGGGTTGTGATGGCTTGCCTGTTTATTCATAACAACGTGCCTCATAACAACGTGCCTGACACCATGTGACCAGGTTGGGCTGACAGAGTGGGTATGCTATTATTAAGGGAACAATCCTTATTTATTAAATTGCTCCAGTTTAACATAAAGAAGGAGCAGCCTTCGCAAAAGATCTTGTGTTCCAAAGAATACGCTTGCAAAGATATGGATTATTTCTGAAACCCAAAAAGAAAATGGCAGGGAAAAATGGAAATCCCAACAAAAACTTAGTGTTGGGGCCTGACCCCAGTATCAAAAAATGAAAATAAATCGAGAATTATTTTGTAGTTTGGTTACTTAATCGTATCTTTGCGGAAGAATTACTATATCCTAAATAAATTACGATTATGAAAAAGTTATTTTATGTAGCATTGGTTCTTCCCATGGCCATGTTCGTTATCGCCTGTGGAGGTAAGCAAGAGAATCCTGAGGCCGACTCACTGAGAAATGTTCTTAACAGCCGACTTGCAGAGATGAGTGAGATGGATCTGTTCCTGGATGCTGTGAATGCCAGCATGGACAGTGTGTTGGATCTCGACGGTACCGTCCTGCGCGGGATTGGTGAGGGTAATGCCACACGTAAAGACCAGATCCAGCAGAATATCGCTGCCTATAAGGATGTGCTTGAGCGTCAGCGTGAGCGTCTTTCCGAACTAGAGAATAAGCTGAAGGCCAACAACAACCAGAATGCCAAGTTGCTGAAGACCGTCGAGTCATTGAAAGCCCAGATCGTTCAGAAGGACGAGGCCATCGCCCAACTCACTGCGGAACTGGAGAAGAGCAATTACAGCATCAACACACTCAAGGCCAGTGTGGAGAAACTGAGCAACGACGTGGCTACCTTACAGGAAGAGTCAAATGCCAAAGACGAGGCTATCGTTGCCCAGAGCGATATGCTGAATGAAGCCTACGTGCTCATCGGTACCAAGAAGCAACTGAAGGAGGCTGGTGTGCTGTCTGGCGGTTCTGTGCTGAAGAAGAGCAAGCTCGACATGAAGGATGTGAATATGTCGGCCTTCACCAAGATCGATATTCGCAAGCAGAAGTCGTTCACGATCCCCAGCAAGAAACCCTCGATCTTGACACAGGTGCCTGCAGGCTCTTATACGCTTACAGAGAATGAGAACGAGAAGGGATCGAGCATCTTGACGATCACTGATCCTGCCCAGTTCTGGAGTATGTCGAAATTCTTGGTTGTCAAATATTAATACACGATAAAGCTTATGAAACAGTTAATTATAATCCTTATGATGCTGGTCGGCATCTCCACCACTGCTCTGGCGCAAAGCCGTGAGCATGTGGTGAAGATCGGCGAGGACTTCGCTTCGATTGCCCAGAAATACGGTATCACAGAGCAGGAACTGGCTAATGCCAATCCCAAGAGCAAGATCTGCTATGTGGGTCTGAAACTGATCATCCCACCGTCGGCCACGCAGATGGTGGAGTCTCAGGAGAGCGAGGTTGCCTCGGAGAAAGAGCAAGCCGATAAGAAAGCTGACAAGAAGGCAAAAAAGAATAAAAAAGAAAAGAAGGAAAAGGTAAAGAAGGAAAAAGAGAAAAAGGATAAGTCCAAGGACAAAAAGGAAAAGAAAGACAAAAAGTCTGACAAGAAAGAGAAGTCTAAGAAGGACAAAAAATCTAAGAAGTCCAAGGACAAGTAATAGTAATAAAAAAAGTGATGAATTGCTTCATCACTTTTTTTATTACTGGTACTTCTCTATCAGGGCGTCGGCTTGGGGATTACCAAGTTCCTTGGCTTTCTGGAGGTTCTTGATGCCTTCTTCTTTCTGTTCTTTCAGGCATTTTGCTAGGCCGAGGAAGAGGTAGCCGTCACTGTTGTTGGCATCGATGCCGATACACTCCTGAGCAGTGATGATGGCTTCGTCGTACATGCCTACACGGATCTCCAGTGATGCCTTTTCTGCGTAATAGAGGATCTCCTGCGGGTTCATCTGGATGGCTTTGTCGATGTCGTTGAGGGCCTGCTGGTAGAGTCGTCCCTGGATCTCTGTCTGATGGCGTACGTAGTAGAAGTTGTCGTTCACACTTGCAGCCATTAGCGTCTCGTACTCGTTCATGTCAGAGATAGCATCACGATATTTGCCGGCATTGATGCGTGCTTCAGCCCTGGCCCAGAGGTAGGGGGCTGCCTCCTTCAGATAGGGCTTCGAGAAGGTGGCCAGTGTGCTGTCCATGAGGGCGAGCATGGCAGTGGTGTCACGAAGCATCTCCTTGCACTTAGCGGCACCGAAGAATATCTCGGCATTGCGGAGGTCGGTAGCTGCCAGATCCGTGAAGACCTTGCAGGCCTCGTCATACCTCTTCTGGGAGAAGAGGATATTGGCCTCCAGCTGGCGGTAGGTGGGCTGTGGGTTGATGGCGTTGGCGGCCTGAATCTCGGCGAGGGCCTTGTCGAGTGTCCAACTGTCATAGGGCTGGTCGCTCTGGTAGATGACCTTGTTATAGATCATACGCGCGAAGATGAAGTGGGCATCGTCTTTGTTGGATGCGCACTTGATGGCTTGCTGCATATCTTTCTCAGCGGCGGCGAAGTCTGCTCCGTCAGCCTCCTGCAAAGCACGGGCGGTATAGCCGTCAGGCACGTTGGGGAACTGGCGGATGAACTCCTCTATCAGTGCGACGTAGGCGGTGGAGTCCATCTGTGAGGCAGAGAGGTAGAGCACGAGGTTGGCCTCCTTGATGTCCGTCGGCAGTTCCTTATGGATCTGTGTCAGCTGGAGTGTGGCATCATGATAGGTGATACCTGTGATCTTCAGTGAATCGACGAAACGGGCGCTGACGGCATAGCTCAGGGTGTCCTTCTCCGATGCGGGCTGCTGCATCATGCCGATCACCTCACCGGCATCGTTCATCAGCGGACAGCTCACCAGATTCTCTGTCATCGACATGGCGACAGTGTAGTAGGCGTATTCGCCAAAGATGGTCTCGGCCTTACGCACAGGACCGTTGTTTACGTTCTTCACCTCATGATAGGGCAGTAGCCAGGCCGTGCTGCCTATGGGGGCAACGGCTGTGCTGATACTGAGGGGCTGACTCTTCGGATTGTTGACACGGAACTTCACCACGTCGTACATATCGTTAGCCCCGAGGATGCCTGTCACCTGATATTCCTTCCCCTGGGCGTCGATGATGACGGCACGGGCAGCACCCTTGAACGGGGTGAAGTTGCTGACGGCCTCACCGTTAGTACCTGTATAGAAGCCGTTGGTGCTGGCGATCATGGCACCGTCGGCGGTGAAGGTCTTCAGGGTGAACACGGATTTGGTGGCTTTCTTCGTCCAGTCTGGCTGAGCGAAGAGACCTACTGTTGCCAATAACAGGCAACCTATCATTGTCATTCTTTTCATAATCGTAATAACTGTTTTGCGTTTTGTATGGCCGCCTCCGACACATCACTACCACTGAGCATCTGGGCAATCTCCGTGATGCATCCCTCGGTAGTCAGTTCCTTCATGCGGCTGACGGTTCCTTGGGCGGTTTCCTCCTTTTCGACACGGTAGTGGGTTGTGCCAAGGGCGGCGATCTGTGGCAGGTGGGTGATACTGATTACCTGTCGCCCGTGCTGTCCCATCTCCTGCATGATCTCCGCCATCTTCTCAGCGATCTTGCCACTGACGCCCGTATCGATCTCGTCGAAGATGATCGTGGGCAGTTTGACGGCCCCGCTGATCATCGCCTTCAGGGAGAGCATCACACGGGCGATCTCACCACCTGATGCTACCTGCGAGACGGGCTGGAGCGGGGTAGAGGTGTTGGCACTGAAGAGGAAGGCGATCTTATCCTGTCCGTTGCGGCCTAGACCGTCGGCAGCGATCTGGATGGTGAAGCGTACGTTGGGCATACCCAGTGGGATGAGTCGCGCCTGCATATCCTTTTCGATCTGACGGGCGGCTTTCGTACGGAGTTTCGTGAGTGCGTCGGCTTCTTTCTGAGCCTGTGCTTGCAGCTTCGTCATCTCTTGCTGGATCTCTGCCAGCGCCTCGTCACTGTTCTCTATATGACTGAGTTGCTGTTTCAGTTCGTCGCGCTTGGCAATCAGTTCGCCAACGGTCTCCACGTGGTATTTCTTCTCTAGGTCGTAGAGTCTGTCTAGACGGTTGTTGACGGCATCGAGCTCTGCAGGGTCGAAATCGGTATCTTCGAGTTTGGCGTTGATCTCCTGGGCGATATCCTTCAGTTCGATATAGCTGCTGTCGAGACGTTCCGTCAGTTCGATGGCATCAGGCAATACACGGTCGATGCCTTTGAGGGCGGAGATGGCCGTTCTCAATGATCCGACGATGCCTGTCCCTTCGGCGGAGAGAGCATTGTCGGCCTCGTAGAGGGCACTCTTGATCTCCTCGGAATGGCTCATCATGTCGCTCCGCTGTTCCAACTCCTCCTGTTCGTCTTCTACGAGGTTGGCCTGTGTCAGCTCGTCGTACTGGAACTGCAGGAAGTCCAGATTCTGACGGTTACGCTCGATATCTTCTTTCAGGGTGTCCAGTTTCCTGGCTGTCGCCTGATATTGGGCATAGGTCTGCTGGTATTGGGTGAACTCCTTCGTATCGTCAGCGATGATATCGACGACGCTCAACTGGAAATCCTGTTTGTTGAGCAACAGGTTCTGGTGTTGGGAGTGCACATCGACGAGCTGTTCTCCAAGTTCCTTCAATAAAGTGAGTTGTATGGGGGTATCGTTGATGAAGGCCCTGCTTTTACCTGCTGCCGTCAGTTCACGGCGGATGATGCAGTCGCCTTGGTCGTATTCGATATCATTGTCGTTGAAGAAGGCCTGCATGTCGTAATGCGAGAGGTCGAAGCCCGCCTCGATGACACATCTGTCGGCTCCCTGTTTGATGGCCTTGGAATCTGCGCGCTGTCCCAAGAGCAGAGCAATGGCTCCAAGGATGATGCTCTTGCCGGCACCCGTCTCACCTGTTATCACGGAGAAACCAGGATACAGATCGATGTCGAGTTCGTCAATCAGCGTGAAATTCTTGATATAGAGTCTTTTGAGCATATTCTAGTATTTCTGGTATTACTAGGATTTCTAGTTTCTGATCTGGTCCCAGGCGGTGCTCTGTGAAGCATTGATGCTCATGAGCAGGTCGTAGATCCGTTCTTTCTCCTTCTGGGTGCCCTTGCCCTTATAGATGTTTGACAGTTCGTCTTTCTTGTAGTCTGTCCAGATCTGTGGCACCAGACTCAGGGGCTTGTTCTCATGAGCTGCTTTCAGGTTGTTTTCCAGCGCTTCAGAGATCTGTGTACGACCGCGCTCCGCATTATTCGCCATCTCGTCGAGACCCTTGCGATAGTAGTCGTACTGGAGTTGTCGCATGGGTTTCATTGATTCGTCGAGGTAGTCGTTGATGATCGCAAAACGGTTACGGCTGTCCTCAAAGGATTTCCAGCCTGGGAAACCAAGACTCTGGGCATTGTTCACAAGATACATACAGCGTTGCAATACGTCTGTGCCGCCCATCGGCGAGAAACTGTCAAGATCGAGACCGATGATCAGGTAGGCATAGTAGGCAATAAGGGCTGTCAGCTGATTATCTACCACCTCGTCGTCATAGTTCAGTTGATCAAACTGTGCAAATTCGAACACGAAATTCTCATCCTTATTATTATATAAGGTGGAGGTATAGGAGGAATTATAGACAGGACGGTTTGCCTGGATCAGTGCCGATCCTTCGAAGCGGTTGTCTTCACGGATGTACTTCGTGAGGGTGATATTGAAACTGCACTGGATACGCTCGTTCTTCTGGAACTGGAGGTTAGTCCACTGTCGTTCGTTGACGAACTGTTCCAGTGTCTGTTGCAGGTTCTCGAAGACACCCACTTCGGTGCCCTGGATCTGGCTATGGTTGATATTGATCCGCACCTGGAGTTCCTGTGCAGGAGCGGTAAGCATGGATAGGTGATAAGTGAAAAGTAGTGGCAGAACTTTCCGCCACCACTTTGTGATATAGAAAATGCGATGTGTATTCATCCTATACTTATCACTTGTCTTATTGCATCTTTGCTTCCCTCAGACGGATACGTGTCAGTACCTGTTTGGTGTTGTAGGTGAAGTCTCCAGAAAGAATCCAACTATAATAGCCGGGATCGATGTGTAGGACATCTGCTACCGGTAGTCCCTTATGCTTGCCGAAGTTGAAGACCTCCGTCAGTCTTGGGTTACCGTCCTTGTCAAGTAGCGGTTTGCCGTTACGATCTTTTACCTCTCCCCAGACGATACGTCCTGCGAAATCAACATTGTTATTCGTCCTGGAGAATTCTGCGAGTTTGTCCATATCATTCTCCAGCACTTTCTCGGGATCCTCATTAGCACCGGGAGCATACTTGTCGAGTTCTCCCATCAGCACCCGATAGGTGGCCTCTGTATCCTGATCCGCACGGTGAGCCTCAAAGTCTTCCTCCATCTTACGGCCGCAATAGAACTTATAGGCGGCAGCAAGGTTACGACGTTCCATCTTGTGGAAGATGGTCTGCACATCGATCAGACGACATTTCGAGAAGTCGAAGTCGATGCCTGCACGGAGGAATTCCTCTGCCAACAAAGGAATGTCGAAATGGTTGGAATTGAAACCAGCGAAGTCGCTGCCTGTGAAGATGTCCGCGAGCTTCTGTCCCAGTTGCTTGAAGGTAGGCTTGTCCTTGACATCTTCATTGCTGATACCTGTCAGGGTAACCACCTCCTGTGGAATGGGTCTTTCTGGGTTTATCAGTTCATTACCACGCTGTTCCTCACCGTTGGGAAGCAGTTTGATATAGGATATCTGGATGATGCGGTCTCTCACCAGGTCAAGACCCGTTGTCTCCAGATCAAAGATCACCAGCGGTTTTTTCAGATTCAGTTTCATCTGTTACCACTAATCGTTAATCAGCATCGGCATCATCAGCATCAGCACATCCTGATTCTCCGGCTGTTCAGAGGGGAGAACAAGACCAGCACGACTGGGATCGGCTAACTGAATGATCACCTCAGGACAGTCGAAGTTGCTGAGTACCTCGATAAAAGAGGAACCCTTGAAACCAATACTCATCGGCTGACCGTTATATTCGCATGTCATACGCTCCGTAGCCGTCTTTGAGAAGTCGTAGTCCTCAGCGTCGAGCTGCAGGGTTGTGTCTTCCACATGGAAACGGATGAGGTTGCTGGAGTCGTTGGCAAACGGCTGTACACGGCGCAGGGCTGCCAGCAGGCCGAGACGATCCACACGCAGTTCGTTGGGATTGCTCTGAGGAATCACAGAATTATAGTTGGGATAACGACCCTCAATGAGTCGGCACTGGATGGTACCGTCGCCGTAGTTCACCTCAGCATTGCGCTCGTCGAAACGGATCGTCACGTCACCACCGTCCTTGCCCAACAGGTTACGGAGCAGGTTGGCGGGTTTCTTCGGCAGGATAAAGGCAGCAGGCTGCTCGCTCTTGATGGTAAAGATCTTATTGCGCACGAGCTTATGACCGTCGCTGGCCACTACTGCCAGACAATCGGGGGTCAGGTCGAAATAGATACCGTTCATCACAGGACGCAACTCATCCTGGGCTGTGGCGAAGATGGAACGGTTGATGTTCTCTGCCAGAATGGCGTTTGGCAGGGTGATGGTATTGGCGTACTCGCTCACGGACTGGGCCATGGGGAACTCGTCAGCGTTCTCGATAGGTAACGAGAAAAGTCCGTTCTGGTATGAGATCCTAACGAGGTTCTGCTCCTGGTTCACTTCAAAAGTGATGGGTTGCTCGGAGAATCCTTTGACGGCCTCTAACAGGTCGTGGTTTCCGATGGCAAAACGGCTGTCGCCGTCACTTTCAGTAAGCTCTAACTGGGTCTTCATTACGTTCTCGCTGTCTGAAGCGGTCAGATACAGCACATTGTCTTTGATCTCGAATACGAAATCGCCGAGAATGGGCAAGGCGTTCTTACTGTTAATCACTCTCGAGAGGGCAGAGAGCTTGTTGCTCAATGCGGTGCTTGATAATGTAAATCTCATAGTTTTATAGTTTCTTTTTTGTTCTTGATTACATATTTAATAATTGAGCACAAAATTACAAAAAAACGTTGTAATGAACAAAATTTTTATGAGAAAATGATGCGATTCAAACTATTTTTAGTAATTTCGCCACGTGAAAACGAAAAAATCAACAAATAAAAACAATTAAGTAATGGAATTAACAGGTAGAATTATTGCAGTACTTCCTGCAAACAGTGGTGTGTCTAATCGTACGGGTAATCCCTGGATGTCTCAGGAATATGTCATTGAGATTCCTGGACAGTATCCTCGCAAATGCGTATTCCGTCTTTTCGGTGAGGATCGTATCAAACAGTTCAATATCCAACAGGGAGAGGATATTACCGTACAGTTCGATATTGATGCCCATGAATACAATGGCCGTTGGTTCAATGAGATTCGCGCCTATAACATCGTCCGCGGACAGGTCGCTCCAGTGGCTGGTGCTCCCGTTGGGGCTCCTCAGGCTAGTCCCTTCCCACCTGCTGATGGTGCAACGGCTCCCTTCCCGCCGGCACAGGAACCTGCTGGTGAGGGTAGTGCCGACGATCTGCCTTTCTAAACCGTAGATGACGAACGAATATCAGATACGGGTGGTGCCCGAAGTGGCAGCACAGGAAGACAGGCTGAAGATGTGGATTGCCGATGAACAGGGAATCGACGTCAGGACGATCAATGGTGTAAGAATTCTCAAAAGGAGCATTGATGCCCGTCAGCGACAGATATTCGTTAATCTGAAAGTTCGTGTTTATGTGAACGAACAGCCCCACGACGATGAGTACATAAGAACTGAGTATCCCAACGTAGAGGGAAAACTTCAGGTCATCGTCGTGGGAGCTGGTCCGGGAGGACTGTTTGCAGCCCTTAGACTGATAGAGCTAGGTCTTCGCCCAATTGTATTGGAACGTGGTAAGAATGTGCACGACCGTAAGAAGGATCTGGCCAATATCACCAAGACGCAGAAGGTGGATCCAGAGAGTAACTACTGCTTTGGCGAGGGTGGGGCAGGTGCCTATTCTGACGGCAAACTCTATACCCGTTCGAAGAAGCGTGGCAATACCGATAAGATTCTGAATGTATTCTGTCAGCATGGGGCTTCGACGGCAATACTTGCTGATGCCCATCCGCATATCGGAACCGACAGACTTCCCAAGGTGATTGAAGCCATGCGCAACACCATTATCAATTGTGGTGGTGAGGTGCATTTCCAGACGAAAATGACCCAGTTGATTCTGCAAGGTGATCAGGTGGTTGGCTGTGTGGCTGACAGGGAGTATAGAGGACCCGTAATTCTTGCCACAGGTCACTCAGCACGAGACGTTTATAGATATTTGTCTGAAGCAAAGGTTGAGATAGAGGCAAAGGGCATTGCGGTGGGTGTCAGACTCGAACATCCATCGCAGTTGATAGACCAGATCCAGTATCATTCCAAACAAGGTAGAGGAAAGTATCTGCCAGCAGCAGAGTACGCGATGGTGACCCAGGTTGAGGGACGTGGCGTCTATTCTTTCTGTATGTGTCCGGGTGGGTTCGTTATTCCTGCGGCTACAGATAAAGAACAGATCGTCGTCAATGGCATGAGTCCTGCTAATCGTGGCACACAGTGGAGTAATTCTGGTATGGTGGTTGAGATAAGACCAGAAGATATCAAGGGCGATGAAGTGCTGAAGGTAATGCATTACCAAGAGGAACTCGAAAAGATCTGTTGGCAGCAGGGCAATATGAAACAGACGGCTCCTGCTCAGCGAATGGCGGATTTCGTGAACGGTAAACTGAGCTATGACTTACCCAAGTCATCCTACGCCCCTGGGCTGATCTCCAGTCCGTTGCACTTCTGGTTGCCCAAGTCGATATCCAGACGATTGCAGGAGGGTTTCAAGACCTTCGGACGAAATGCGCACGGATTCCTGACAAATGAGGCGGTGATGATTGCTGTGGAGACAAGAACATCCTCTCCTGTGCGTATTTTGCGTGATCGTGACACGCTGCAACATGTTCGTATTCAGGGACTTTTCCCATGTGGAGAGGGTGCAGGCTATGCTGGTGGCATCGTGTCAGCAGGTGTTGATGGAGAACGCTGTGCGGAGATGTGTGCAGAGTACCTACGGCATAACTGAAAAGGTAAAATTATAAAAAGGTGAAAATAATAGGCAAAAGATTTGGAGGTTCCAAATCTTTTTTGTATCTTTGCCACATAGAAAAATGTTTAACTAATTAAATAGACGCAACATGAACAGGGAGGAAAAATTCGTTATTACGATTAGCCGCCAGTTCGGTACAGGCGGACATGAAATCGGAGCAGAGCTGGCCAGAAGGCTTGGCGTAAAATTGCTCGACAAACAGATTCTGAATGAAGTCGCTAAGCGCAACCGCATTGTCGAGGAGGCGATGGAAAAGATTGAAACCCGCAATCCGCTCTGGCGCGATGATTTCACTAACTTCTATCAGAATTACATGAGTAAGGCTGAGTATGATGGAACAGAACATGATCAGACATCGCATGAGTTGTTTGATGCACAGGCAGAAGCCATCCGTCATATCGCTGCGGAAGAGTCGTGTGTGATCGTTGGCCGTTGTGGTTTCCACATTTTCGAGAACCATCCTAATTGCCTGAAGATCTTCGTTCATTCATCAGAGGATTGTCGTAAGCGCAGAATTGCAGAGAAATATGGTCTCGACCTGCGTGATGCCGCTGCGATGGTGGTGGATAACGACTATAGTCGTGAGCTCTACACGAAGACATTTACTGGCAAGGATTGGACGGACGCACGCAACTACGACATCGCTATTGATGTCAGGAAATTCGGCATAAATGGTGCCGTAGATTTCCTGATGAATTGTATTGAGTAGTTTTTCTTCGGAAAAATTTGTGTATATACCGATTTTTTAGTACCTTTGCACGCTGAAATTTCACAGTTAGTAATTACTAAAGAATCGGTATAATGAATATTTCCTACAAATGGTTGAAGGAATACGTTGATTTTGACCTGACGGCTCAGCAGGTTGCTGATGCTCTTACATCGACAGGTCTCGAAGTTGACGCATTGGAAGAAGTACAGAGTATCAAAGGTGGTCTGAAGGGCCTCTATGTGGGTAAGGTACTTACCTGTGAGGCTCATCCCAACAGCGATCATCTGCATGTGACGACAGTTGATCTAGGTAAGGGCGAGCCCTCGCAGATCGTATGTGGTGCACCTAATGTGGCTGCAGGTCAGAAGGTGATCGTGGCTGACTTGGGTTGTGTCCTCTACGATGGCGATCAGGAGTTCGTGATCAAGAAATCCAAACTGCGCGGTGTGGAGTCCAATGGTATGATCTGTGCTGAGGACGAGATAGGAATCGGCAATGATCACTCTGGTATCATCGTATTGCCCGAGGATGCTGTCGTGGGTACGCCCGCTGCAGAATATTATCATCTGGAGAGTGACTGGCTCATTGAGGTTGACATCACCGCCAACCGTGCCGACGGTCTCTCTCACTGGGGTGTCGCCCGTGATCTGTATGCCTGGCTGAAGAGTAATGGCTACGAGACCAAGATGCATCGTCCTGACTGTTCGGCTTTCAAAGTGGATAACCACGACCTGCCTATTGAGGTGGTGATTGAGAACCAGGAGACCTGCAAGCGTTATGCTTGTGTATCTGTAACAGATTGTGAAGTGAAGGAATCGCCAGACTGGTTGAAGAATAAACTGACGACTGTTGGTCTGCGTCCTATCAATAACATCGTCGATATCACCAATTACATCATGATGGCATACGGACAGCCGCTGCATACGTTTGATGCAGATATGGTGAAGGGTCATAAGATCGTGGTGAAGACGATGCCTGAGGGTACACCCTTCCAGACACTCGACGGTGAGGAGCACAAGCTCTCTGATCGTGACCTGGCCATCTGTAATGCTGAGGATCCGATGTGTATCGCTGGCGTGTTCGGTGGTAAGGGTAGTGGCACTTATGAGACCACTAAGAACGTCGTACTTGAGAGTGCCTATTTCCATCCCACATGGATCCGTAAGAGTGCCCGTCGTCATGGATTGAGCACGGATGCCAGTTTCCGTTTCGAGCGTGGTGTCGATCCCAATGGTACGATCTATGCCCTGAAGCAGGCAGCTATCCTCTGTCAGGAACTGGCAGGTGGTAAGGTGTCTATGGAGATCTGCGACGTTTATCCGGAGCCCATCAAGAACGCCATTGTCGAACTGAAATATGACTATGTTCACAATCTGGTGGGCAAGTTCCTCAATCCTGGCATCATCACGAACATCTGCCGTTCGCTCGATATGGAAATCAAGTTCGAGAACGAGCTGGGATTGACACTCGAGATTCCTGCCTATCGTGTGGATGTCACTCGTCCTTGCGATGTGGTGGAGGATATCCTGCGCATCTACGGATATAATAATGTGGAGATTCCCACCCAGTTGAAGGGATCGCTCGTCATCAAGGGCGATGAGGATATGAAGCACAAGCTGGCTAATCTCGTGAGTGAGCAACTGGTGGGCGAGGGCTTCAATGAGATCCTGAACAACTCGTTGACGAAGGGTGCCTACTACGAGGGTCATAACGCCTATCCCGCAGAGAACTGCGTGAAGATCATGAATCCGCTCTCGACCGATCTGAATGTGATGCGTCAGACCTTGCTCTTTGGTGGTCTGGAGAGCATCCAGCACAATGTGAACCGTAAACGTCAGAACCTGCGTTTCTTCGAGTTCGGAAATGTATATACCTTCGATCCTGCCAAGCAGAACGACGACGATCCGATGCAGGCCTATAAAGAGCAGTATCATTGCTCTCTCTTGGTGACGGGTAAGCGTGTCGAAGGCTCTTGGGCTCACCAGAACGAGGATTCTACTTTCTATGAGCTGAGCGCCTATGTGGAGAATATCCTCCGCCGTATTGGTGTGAAGCCAGGTATGTTGGTTCGCAAGAAGTCAGAGAACGATATCTTCTCGGCTGGACAGACCATTGAGAATCGTGGTGGTAAGACGCTCGTCGAGATGGGTATCATTGCCAAGAAGCTTCAGAAACAGTTTGGCCTTGACAATCCCGTCTATTACGCAGAATTGAACTGGACGGCCCTGATGAAGGTGATTAAGAAGAATGAGGTGCTCTATACGGAGGTACCCAAGTTCCCCGCCGTCAGTCGTGATCTAGCGCTGCTGGTGGATAACAATGTGGAGTTTGCCCAGATCGAACAGATTGCCCGTCAGACAGAGAAGAAACTCTTGAAGCGTGTAGAACTCTTCGACGTCTATGAAGGTGATAAACTCCCTGCCGGCAAAAAATCCTACGCCGTTAACTTCATCCTCCAGGACGAAGAAAAAACCATGGGTGACAAGCAGATCGACGCCATCATGCAGAAACTCATCGCCAACCTCAAGAAACAACTCAACGCAGAACTGAGGTAATTTGACTATTTGACCATTTACTATTTGACAATTGATATGACAGAGCTCGAACTGAAGGAAAGATTCAAGAAGTTCTCGATAAGGATTATCAAAATGGTCGATAGTATGCCCGACACAATCTCAGGAAGGGCTATTGGTTCACAAGTGGTCAGATCAGGCACATCACCTGCAGCCAATTATCGTGCTGCATGTTTGGGAAAGTCAGAAAAAGATTTCCTGAATAAGTTGAAGATGGTTGAGGAAGAACTTGATGAAACGAGTCATTGGTTAGAGGTGATTATGGAAACTGGGATGCTACCAGAGAATAGGGTAAAACCTCTATATACAGAATGCACGGAACTGCTTAAGATAACTATTAGTTCCATTGTGAGTACACGCAAGCATCTCGACGGTATTAAATAGTATAATTGTGAAATAGTAAAATAGTAAAATTAAACAATGGGAAGAGCATTTGAATATCGTAAAGCTACGAAGCTGAAGCGATGGGGCCACATGGCCAAGACATTTACAAAGATCGGTAAGCAGATTGCCATTGCCGTGAAGGCAGGCGGTCCCGAGCCAGAGAACAATCCTACATTGCGTGCTATCATCGCCAATGCCAAGCGCGAGAACATGCCGAAGGATAACATCGAGCGCGCCATCAAGAACGCGATGGGTAAGGATCAGAGCGACTACAAGGAGGTGACCTACGAGGGATATGGCCCTCACGGCATCGCCATCTTCGTGGAGACCCTGACCGACAACACCACCCGTACCGTGGGCGACGTCCGTTCAGTATTCAACAAGTTCAACGGTAACCTGGGTACACAGGGTTCACTTTCGTTCCTGTTCGACCACAAGGCTGTGTTCACCTTCAAGAAGAAGGACGGTCTGGACATGGACGAGATGATTCTCGATCTGATTGACTACGGTGTGGAAGATGAGTTCGACGAGGACGAGGAGGAGAACAGCATCACCATCTATGGCGATCCCTCATCATTCGGCGCTATCCAGAAGCATTTGGAGGAGAACGGTTTCGAGGTGACAGGTGCTGAGTTCACCCGTATCCCCAACGACCTGAAGGACGTGACGCCCGAGCAGCGCGAGACCATTGACAAGATGGTGGAGAAACTCGAGGACTTCGACGATGTCCAGACGGTTTATACCAACATGAAACCCGAGGAAATCGCAGAGTAAAAGATTACTCATCAAGAATAATGCCCTTCTCAAAAGAGAGGGGCATTTCTTTTTAATAGTCTTTGTCCGTGAAAACCACGTCGAGCAATACCTTCTCAGGATCTTTCTCAGAATGGAAAGTGTAGGCAAAGCGGTACTTGTTTTCCTTATAGACTCTCAGCGACGTGGTATTCTTCAGCTCTTGCTTCAATGACCCGATAGCATCAATCTTCTGAAGGATGCTGTCGCTGTCTGCCAGTCCTGTCAGACGGTAGTAGTAGTGCAGCGTGTGAGTCTGCCGCTCAAAGACCATACTGTCGAGCGTGGTGTTATTGTCCAGTTTGACGGGACACTTCTTCTTTGTGTATTCCTGAGCCTCACGGGCACAACGATCCTCTAACGACTCCTGACAAGCGGTGAACAGACCAATAATCATAACAAATAACCAAATCTTTTTCATAACGAATGCTATTTTTGGGTGCAAAGTTACAAAAAAAAGCAAAAATATCATTTTTCCGTTGTTTTTTTTGTAACTTTGCACTTCAAAGAATATACTCTTGATGAATCATATAAGAAACTTCTGTATCATTGCACATATCGACCATGGTAAATCTACCCTGGCTGACAGGTTATTGGAATTTACCAATACCATTCAGGTGACGGAAGGTCAGATGTTGGATGATATGGATCTGGAGCGTGAGCGTGGTATCACCATTAAGAGCCACGCCATCCAAATGGAATATACCTACAAGGGCGAAAAATACATACTGAATCTGATAGACACCCCAGGACATGTGGACTTCTCATACGAGGTATCACGTTCTATCGCAGCATGCGAGGGTGCCTTGCTCGTTGTTGATGCGACACAGGGTGTGCAGGCTCAGACCATCTCCAACCTCTACATGGCCATTGATCATAACCTGGAGATTATCCCTGTCATCAATAAGATTGATATGCCCTCAGCGATGCCCGACGAGGTGGAGGATGAGATTATCGATCTGATCGGCTGTGACCGTTCGGATATCATCCGGGCCTCAGGAAAGACAGGGGAGGGGGTAGAGGATATCCTCAATGCCGTGGTGGAGCGCATCCCTCATCCTGAAGGAAAGGAAGATGCCCCCTTGCAGGCGCTGATCTTTGACTCCGTCTTTAATTCCTTCCGAGGCATCATCGCCTATTTTAAGATCATCAATGGCGTCATCCGTACAGGTGACCATGTGAAGTTTTTCAACACAGGTATGGAGTACGATGCCGATGAGATCGGCGTGCTGAAGATGGACATGATCCCGCGTAAGGAACTGCGCACGGGTGATGTGGGCTATATCATCAGCGGCATCAAGAATTCGCGGGAGGTGAAGGTGGGAGACACCATCACCCAGGTGGCAAAGCCCTGCGACAAGGCCATCGAAGGTTTCCAGGAAGTGAAGCCAATGGTCTTTGCGGGCGTCTATCCCATCGATCCGACGGACTATGAGAATCTGAGAGCCTCGCTTGAGAAGCTCCAGCTCAACGATGCCTCCTTGACCTTCACGCCAGAATCATCTGTCGCCCTCGGCTTCGGCTTCCGTTGTGGGTTCCTGGGACTCCTTCACATGGAGATTATCCAGGAGCGACTAGACCGTGAGTTCGATATGGACGTGATCACCACCGTCCCCAACGTGTCGTATATGTGCTATACCAAACAGGGAGAGGTGAAAGAGGTGCATAATCCTTCAGGCTTACCTGATCTGACGATGATTGAGCATATCGAGGAGCCGTATATCAGGGCTTCGATCATCACGGCAGCCGACTATATTGGTCCGATTATGACCCTCTGTCTGGATAAACGCGGAGAATTGATAGATCAGCAATATGTGAGCGGCAATCGTGTCGAACTCCATTTTATGTTGCCGTTGGGTGAGATCGTGATCGACTTCTACGACAAGTTGAAGTCCATCTCTAAGGGTTATGCCTCATTCGACTATCATGTTGACGGCTTCAAACCTTCCAAGTTGGCCAAACTGGATATCCTGCTCAATGGAGAACCCGTTGATGCACTTTCCACGTTGACCCATCAGGATAATGCCGTTACCTTTGGACGTCGCATGTGCGAGAAACTCAAGGAACTCATCCCACGCCAGCAGTTTGATATCGCCATTCAGGCAGCCATTGGTGCCAAGATCATCGCCCGTGAGACGGTGAAGCAGGTGCGTAAGGATGTGACAGCCAAGTGTTATGGCGGTGATGTCAGCCGTAAACGTAAACTATTGGAGAAGCAGAAGCGGGGTAAGAAACGTATGAAACAGATCGGTAATGTGGAAGTCCCCCAGAAAGCATTCTTAGCAGTATTGAAATTAGACTAAAAACTTATATAAAAAGACCTATGCCAAGTATTAGTTTGACAACCAGAGACGTGGCGCGAGAACTGGCCCGTCGTTACAGCACAATGACACATGACGAGCTTGACCTGCTCGAAAGCATTCTTGTGCCAATGAAATTTGCCAAGAACGAGTTGATCCTGAAAGAAGGAGACGTCTGTACCAACATCTATTGGATTGTAAAAGGTCTGGTACGCCAGTATTATTATAAGAACGAGAAGGAGCTCACCGAATATATGGCGACGGAGAACTCTATCGTGATGTGTATCGAGAGCCTGTTCCGTGAACAGCCTTCCCAACTGAACATCAAGGCCCTTGAGCCCACGATCCTCATCGCTCTTCCTAAGGCAGAACTGGAGGCTGTGGCCATGAAGAGTGTCAATATCCAGATCCTCTTTAGAAAGATTCTGGAAGAGTCACTCATCCTGTCGCAGCACCATGCAGATATGCTACGCTTCGAGAGTGCGCAGGATCGTTACCAGAAGTTGGTGAAGAACCAGCCCCAGCTGGTGCTCCGCGCTCCCTTGGTGTATATCGCCAGTTATCTCCAGATGACGCCAGAAACCCTTTCCCGCGTCCGCACAGCCACATTGATGGAAGGGAAATAACTTAGTGCTGGGGTCAGGCCTTGGCACTAACTAATATAAATGAAAATTCTATCCTTTGTAGGAATATTATATTGCGGGAGTCAGTTCCACCGTTAGGCCGAGGGCGGCGATGATGCGGTAGAAAGTAGAGACCTTGGGCTCTGTGCGGCCTGTCTCTACGCGGGAGATATAAGACTTGTTGGTGCCTATCCTCGCGGCTAATTCTTCTTGGGTGATATTAGCGTTCTTACGAGCTTCCTCGATTATCTGACCTGTAAAGAAAGCATTAGCCTTTTCCTCTGCAGCTGCTCGCTCTGGGGTTCCCTCTTTACCAAATGCAGCATCCAGTTGCGCATCAACATCAAATATCGCCATGTTTTTTTCTTTCTTCATATTCTGCTTTCAGTTTAAATGCTTTATTAATTTCTTTCGTGGGTGTCTTCTGGCTCTTTTTCTGGAAACAATTGAAGAGCACTACCACCCGTCCTTCATCGAAACAGAAGAATAGTCTGTAGATATTGCTTTGCCATTCTATCCGTAATTCATAGAGACCGTCACGTATCGGTTTGACGAACTTTGACGGTAAGCGATCCTGAGTCTTAAGTAGGAGCAATCCATAGAGAATTTTCTCCTGCGTAGCGGCATCTTGTGCGTCGAAGAACTTCTTATAGTAGTCCTTGTAAGCAATAATCTTCCGCTTCATGGCTGCAAAGTTATTAAAAGTTTACCAACTGAGCAACTTTTCTCTAATTTTTTTGCTTTTTTCTTTTTCATAAGCATCTTTTTAGGGTTAGACTTTCAAAATTCTGCTGCAAAGATAAGTATATTATCTGAATTATACAAGAAAAACCAATAAAAGTTGGGAAGCTAATCCCAACCCTCCTCATCATTATTATCCATATAGCGGCTCATGCCGTTATCATCCATATCATCCTCTGAGGCAGGATCAAAGTCTCGCATGTTGTCGTAGTCATCATCATCCCTGCTCGATGAGTATGAGCCAGAGCCCGAAGACGAACCACACCCCTTTGTTCGCTCCTCTTTCTTCTCTTTCCCAGGCGTCACGTCTTCCTTAGGCTGTATGAATCCTATCGGCTTTCGTTTGGGCTGTTGGCGATGGTCAGCCTGTAGTTCTGCCAAAGCCGTGCTAATAGCGTCAAGTCATCGAGGAACTCACTGCAACAACGCTGAAAGTCAAAACCTATGACGGACAGAGCTTTTCGTTCACAAAAGAAAACTCCAGTGCTTCAGTCAGAGCAGCAAGCTTAACTCGCTCTGCTGACGATTCTACCTATAATCTCAGTGGTCAGAAAATAGAGAGCATTACGGCTGACGGCATTTACATTCAAAATGGCCAAAAGAAGGTTATTAAGAAATAGGTTAGCCAACTCGTATTCTACTTTCCCACGCAGAAATTCTTAAAGATATTTCCTAATACTTCATTGGGGGTGATCTGACCACCTGTGATTTCGGCTAGGGTATCAAGTGTTAAGCGGAGGTCTTCGGAAAGGAGATCGCCGCTTATGTTTCGTGCCATACCGTCAAGAACACGAAGAAGATGTTCGTGAGCACGTATGAGTGCGTCGTAATGACGGGCGTTGGTGACGATGACGTCGTTTTCCTGAAGGGTAGGGATGGCAGCGGCTTGGTAAATGGCGGCTTCGAGAGTGTCAAGGCCAATGCCGGTTTTGGCAGAGATAGAGAGGATGGGACAACTTTTATCTCCTCCACCCCTGGCCCCTCCTCCCAGGAGGATGTGAGTTGATACATCAATCTTATTCTGTATGATAATTAATGACTTATCACGACATCGCTCTTGCATCTCTTGAACCTCTGAATCGCTGGGTTTTGCATCGATGAGCCAAAGGACGATACGGGCTTTTTCGATGGCGGCATAGGTGCGGCTGATACCTATCTGTTCCACCTCATCCTGGGTCTGACGGATGCCTGCCGTATCGATAAAACGGAAGGTGACACCGTTGATGTCAATCGTGTCCTCGATGGTGTCGCGCGTGGTGCCATGCACATCAGAGACGATGGCGCGATCATCTTTCAGGAGGGCATTGAGGAGCGTGGATTTGCCCACGTTGGTCTTGCCGACAATTGCCACGGGGATACCCTGCTTGAGGGCCTGACCCGTCTCGAAACTATGTGCAAGACGGATGATATGTTTGTCAATGTTTTTGGTGAGTTCCAATAGTTCGCTGCGATCGGCAAATTCGAGGTCTTCGTGGTCGGAGAAATCGAGTTCAAGTTCTAACAACGAGGTGAGTTTCAGGAGCTGGTCGCGCAACTGTGCGAGTTCTGAGGAGAAATGACCTCGTAGCTGACTCATGGCCATCTGATGGGTCGCCTTATTGGTGGAGGCAATGAGGTCTGCCACTGCTTCGGCCTGTGAGAGATCCATTTTACCATTGAGGTAGGCGCGTTGGGTAAACTCACCTGGCTGAGCCTGCCTGCATCCATTCTCAATCAGTAACGCCAACACCTTATTTAATATATAGCGGGAGCCGTGACACGAGATTTCTGCGCTCTCTTCGCCCGTGTAAGAGTGGGGGGCTCGGAACACGCTTACCAAGACTTCGTCGAGGATTTCTTCGCCACGGATAATATGTCCGTAGTGGATGGTGTTGGCTTCGGCGTTCGTGAGGTTCTTGGTGAACACACGAGAAAGAATCTCAAGCGTCTGAGGGCCTGAGATTCTGATGATTCCGATAGCACCACCTGGAGCAGTGGCGAGGGCACAGATCGTTTCGTTCATTTAGATGCGGTCGAGTACCTTTTTGATGAGGGTGTCGATGGAGTTCTTATACTCTGTATTCATCTCCGTGGTATAACGGTTGGCGATGACCATACAGCAAGTCATGGCGCGATGGCCTAAGAGGGAGGCGAGACCCGCCACAGCAGAGGACTCCATCTCGAAGTTACAGATCTTCATACCACCATACTCGAAGGACTCGATCTTCTCGTTCTGCTTAGGATCCGCGATGTCGGCACGGAGCACTCGTCCCTGAGGACCATAGAAGCCGCCGCAGGAGACGGTGTAACCTCGTACCATATCGTCGCCAGCGATCTGGTCAATCAGTTCTTCATCAGCCAGCGACACATAGGGCGCACCCTTGATGGG
>JAGCPV010000018.1 GCA_017965475.1 Prevotella sp. | reverse complement strand
GGCAAAATAAATAGATAATGCCGTTGTCTTATATGATCCACGGTGGGCTTGCATGCCCGCCTCTATGCTGGTGTCAAGGCGCTGAGCGATTTCTGCTGCGACCTGCACATCAACGTACCAACTGGTAAGGACTCGCTCTCACTCTCTCAGCAGTATCCCAATGGCGAGAAGATCATCTCCCCGGGAACGGTCATTGTCTCTGCCGGTGGTGAGGTCAGCGACATCAAGAAAGTGGTGTCTCCCGTCCTCGTCAACGATAAGAACGCCTCACTCTATCATATCGACTTCTCATTCGACGAGCAGCGTCTCGGTGGTTCTGCCTTCGCCCAGAGCTTGGGCAAGGTTGGCGACGATGTACCAACCGTCAAGAACCCCGAATACTTCGCCGATGCCTTCATGGCCATCCAACAGCTCATCGAAAAGGGTTGGATCCTCGCTGGTCACGACATCTCTGCCGGTGGTCTGATCACCACGTTGCTGGAGATGTGCTTCGCCAATACCAACGGCGGTCTGCATATCAACCTCCATGACATCTGCAAGGATGGCGACATCGTCAAGACGCTCTTCGCCGAGAACCCGGGTGTCGTAATCCAGGTCAGCGACGAACACAAACAGGACTTCAAGGACTTCATGGAGGAGCAGGGCATTGCCTTCGCCAAGATCGGCTATCCAGTAGAAGATGCCCGCACCATCGTGGTGAAAGCTGGCGATGTAGAGAAGACCTTCTCCATCGATGCCCTCCGCGACACCTGGTATAAGACCAGCTACCTCCTCGACCGCAAGCAGAGCTTCCACGGCAAGGCCAAGGAGCGCTTCGAGAATTACAAGCAGCAGCCCATCGAGATGAAGTTCAATAACGACTTCACTGGCACTCTCGCCCAATATGGTATCTCTGCCGATCGCCGTCAGCCCTCAGGCATCAAGGCTGCGATCATCCGTGAGAAGGGTACCAATGGTGAGCGCGAGATGGCCTACTGCCTCTACCTCGCTGGCTTCGATGTGAAGGACGTGATGATGACCGACCTGATCACAGGCCGCGAGACGCTGGAGGACATCAACATGATCGTCTTCTGCGGCGGTTTCTCCAACTCCGACGTCCTCGGCTCTGCCAAGGGTTGGGCTGGTGCCTTCCTCTTCAACCCGAAGGCCAAAGAAGCCCTCGATAAGTTCTATGCTCGCAAAGACACCCTCTCACTGGGTATCTGTAACGGTTGTCAGCTGATGGTCGAACTCGGACTGACAGGTGCCAAGGGCGCCAAGATGCTGCATAACGATAGCCATAAGTTCGAGAGTGAGTTCATCACCCTTAGCATCCCTCAGAACGACAGTGTGATGTTCGGCTCGTTGAGCGGCAACAAGCTCGGTCTGTGGGTAGCCCACGGAGAGGGTAAGTTCTCACTGCCAGAGGCTGAGAGCGCCTACAACGTGATTGCCAAGTACAACTACCACGGCTATCCCGCCAACCCCAACGGTTCCGACTATGACGTGGCTGGTATTTGTTCTGCCGACGGTCGTCATCTCTGCATGATGCCTCACTTGGAACGTGCCGTCTTCCCCTGGCAGAACGCCTGGTACCCCGCCGACCGCAAGAACGATGAGGTCACCCCGTGGATCGAGGCCTTCGTCAATGCCCGTAAATGGATCGAGGCCCAATGAACATCTACTGGGAATCATTTAAGACCTTCTTTAAGATTGGCATATTCACCCTCGGTGGTGGATATGCCATGATTCCTTTGATAGAAGAAGAGGTGGTCAACAAGAAACAGTGGGTGTCCAAGGACGAGATGCTCGACCTGATAGCCATTGCCCAGAGTTGTCCGGGTGTCTTCGCGATCAACATCGCCACCTTCATCGGCTATAAGCTGCACAAGACGCGTGGTGCCATCGCCACCACCGTCGGCACGGCCCTACCCTCATTCCTGATCATCCTCGCCATCGCCATGTTCTTCAGCCAGTTCAAGGACAACCCCTATGTGGCTGCCATGTTCCGTGGCATCCGTCCCGCCGTGGTGGCCCTCATCGCCGTACCCACCTTCCGTCTGGGTCAGCGCGCCAAGCTCAACTGGTACACCATCTGGATCCCCATCGTCTGCGCCCTCGCCATCTGGGCCCTCGGTGTCTCTCCCATCTACATCATCATCATCGCCGCCCTCGCTGGCTACCTATACGGCATGTACATCAAACCTACAGAGTCATGATTTTCCTGTCGCTTTTCATCACCTTCTTTGAGATCGGCCTCTTCGGATTCGGCGGCGGCTATGGCATGCTGTCGCTCATCCAGCACGAGACGGTAGAGAGTCATCACTGGCTATCGACGGCTGAATTTACCGACATTGTTGCCATCTCGCAGATGACGCCTGGTCCCATCGGCATCAACTCTGCCACCTACTGCGGCTATACGGCCATACACAACGCTGGCTATGGTCACCTGATGGCGACACTCGGCTCTGCCACCGCCACCTTCGCCCTGGTACTGCCCTCACTCATCCTGATGATCCTGATCAGTCGCATGTTCATGAAATATATGAACACCCCATTGGTACAATCGATATTCACGGGTTTGCGTCCTGCCGTCGTTGGCCTCCTCGCAGCAGCCACCCTGCTGCTCTGTAATAAGGAGAACTTCTCTACCCCGATGGAAAATCCCTGGCAGTTCTTTATCAGTTGTGCCCTCCTCATCGCCACCGCCTTCGGCACGGGTTACCTGAAGATCAACCCCATCCGCATGATCTGCTACGCCGCCCTCGCCGGCCTCCTGCTGTTGTATTAACAGATGATAGAGATTAAAGAAGCTATAAAAGAACAGAATAAGGAGATTGCCCATCTGATTATGATGGCAATGACGGATGAATGTTGTCGGTATTTCTGTGGTGAGGGCTACAGCCTGAAGGACTTCTACCGGATGATGTGCCACCTTGTGGAACGTGAGGATTCGCAGTACAGTTACAAGAACACGTTGGTGGCGATGGACGGCCAACAGGTGGTGGGCATATCGGTAAGTTATGACGGCAGTCGCCTGCATGAATTGCGGCGCGCTTTTGTCGAGGCCGCCAAGATATACATCGGTAAGGATCACACAGGCATGGACGATGAGACCCAGGCTGGCGAACTCTATCTCGACTCGCTGGCCGTACTCCCAGAGTATCGTCGGCAGGGTATTGCCCAAAAGTTACTGATAGCCACCAGAGAGCGAGCCCGCCAGTTACACTTGCCCAGAGTAGGATTGCTGGTAGATAAAGGTAATCCTGACGGTGAGGCGCTCTATGCCAAAGTGGGGTTTAAGTACCTGAACGACAATCTATGGGGCGGACACCCCATGAAGCACTTGATTTTACCCCCATCCGCATGATCTGCTACGCCGCTTCGCCATCGTTCATGTCGTAAGCCATCACGTTTACCAATACATTTTTACTTAAAGGTAACTCTGATGCCGAAAGGTATGGAGAAGGTTGCCGGATGCTTGGTGCGATAGCTGTCAAGCCCGTCATTGGTCTTGAAGTAATACTGAAGACTAGGTTCGGCATAGATGCCAATAACGGGCGTCAGACGATATTCCAGACCTACGCCAACGCCTAACGACCACTGAACAGACGGACTCAGGCGTAACTTCTCTGACTCTATCTCATCGCCTCCCACGATACTGATTCTCTGCAGCGTTGAATACAGAGGCAGTTCCATCATAGCCTGAGTGGTGCCATAGAGGCTCCAATGGTTGGTCATGACAGGATGCCACGACAATCTCAACGGAATACCGAGATAGCGCAGACGCTGTTCCTTCTGAACACGACTATAAGTATTTCCTTCCTGAGTCTCTGAGTAAAGTTGCGAATATTGCAAACCAGTGCCGATAGAGAGCTGGCGGTTCAGCATCTTGTTGACAGACAGGCCAATGGTCAACGGCATACGATGGTGTGTGATGGTATCCATCTTCGGATCGTTCATGCCATATTCGCCATAAGGCAGATTAAACGACTGATCATGATTGAAGCCACTATAGGCCAGTTGCACAGACCACTCCTGCTGACGTTTCCTGGCAGGAATTGTTTTCTCTGGCTGTAACGAAGGTTGCTCTGGCTGAGAAATAGGCTGCTCTGGTTGCATGACAGGACTCTCTGACTGCGAAACAGACAGTTCGGTCTTCGTACTCATGTCTATAGTATCAACCTCCACACGTTCAACCTCCTTCTCAGTCAATATATGACGAACTATGAGTTTATTCACAACGGGTAAAGAGTCCGTATGAGACGGAATTATCGTGGGGGCTGGCGTTGGCTCTTTGATTTCTGTTCCTGTTGATTGAGCTATCCCTGAGCCTTCATCGTCTGTATTTACAGTCATCCAGTACCAGCCTAACGGCAAGGATATACACAGAAGACCAAGTAGCAGTAAGGCCAGTGATTGGCGCAACATCTTCT
This sequence comes from Prevotella sp., assembly GCA_017965475.1. GTDB lineage: Bacteria > Bacteroidota > Bacteroidia > Bacteroidales > Bacteroidaceae > Prevotella. The sequence continues at coordinate 5,882 of JAGCPV010000018.1, read as the reverse complement.
TTGCTCTGAACAGTTGCGCTGACGAGGTATGAGGCTCAATGTTGAGCAGGGCAGCTATCTCCTGATGGCCCAATCCTTCCAACACAGAAAGGCGGAATACCCGTTGATAACTATTGGGCAAAGCCTCAACAAGATTCAGTATATCGTCGTAAGTAATTGCCATCGGTAAAGGAGAGGCTGCATCGAGAGGTTCTTTCATATCATCGAGCAAGATGGCTGATTCCTGCTTACGCTTTTGCAGGTACTTGAGTGCAAGGTTCTGCGTCACTTTCTGCATCCAGGCCTCAGCCTTCGACAGATCTTTCAGAGTGTCGATCTTACTGATAATCAGGACAAACGAGTCGTGAAGCAAATCGTTGACGGTATTCTCATCAGCCACATATCGATGACATACCTTGCGCAAGGGGGCAGCCATAACGGTATAGAGTTGCCCGAAGGCCTCCCTATCCCCCTGCTGACACCGTTCTACGATTTGACTTACGCTCTGTTCAGCCATTGCTTATTTGACGATCACTTTCTTTCCACCTACTATATAAATACCAGGACGGAGGCCACTGGCGGTCAGTCTGCCCTCATTCACTTCTGCGGTTCCTACCCGTTGACCACTGAGTGAATATACAGCCGCTGAATTCTCGGAAGAAACAACACTGACGGCATCGATCTTACTAGGTTCTTTCTTATTGAATAAAACCAGTTTATCGTATATGTATGGAAAGTTTTTCGCATACATCATAGCAGTGAACGGACGCGTCCAAGTTATCTTCTCTTCTAAATTGCTCAGATAAAAACAATCATCGTCTGCATTCCATTGATAAGCGCCTTCAGGTGCAGCTATCTGCGTGGTAAAGCCGATAAAGTCATATTCCGCACCTTCAGTCATAGCAGGGCGCGTGGAGGGGATCATGGCGTTTTCGGCATAGAATACAATTGGAGATGGCGGCGAGGATATAAAATAGGGCTCATACGCATTCAACTTTTTATCCATCACTGGTTCGATAATGATCTCGTCATCAGAGTTTTCACCACTATATCTGAATATCTGAAGCGTATTTCCATAGAAATCCGCGTCGTTGCCTGGTGAGTCGTTGGCAAATGACAACCATGCCTTTGTTGCATCGAATGGTAATACAACTGTTCCATTAGTCATCTGACTCAATGTTGGATCAATAGACTCTGGTGTATAATTGAAGAGGACCTCCTTAGCTTTGAAAGACATTGGACTATAATAATCTCTATCTCCATCGATGGTGATCATCTTTGCCTCGTAGTCACGAATCACATTCTGCGAAGATGAGAAACCTTGTGGTACATTATCAAGGTAACCCAGAAAATATAGACAATTGGGATTAGCTTGCGAGACATCCACTGAGAAGATCGTATTTATCTCATACTGTCCTCGCATATCTACAGTCAACGCCTCTACTGGTATCTCCAACACTTGATTATCCTTGACTGGCAGTGGCTTTACATGTCCATCAGCAGTCCAATAGGTATTGGTGCATTGCCTGACTATAAAGGGAATGCTGGCTAACATCTCACCTGGATACGCTGTGAGTTGGATTCCATATTCCTTGTCTTCCTCGGGTTCAGTTACAAATTCGAAAAGGATATCCTTGGTGATAGTTTCTCCTGGTTTAATCTCACCAAGCAGACCACAGAATGGATCTGCTAAAGTTGTGTCATAACAAGGATTAACATAACAGGCTATTGGGTATCCATCAGCTAATACTTGATTATGTCCCCAACCAAAATATGTGTATTCGTCTTTGTTGGTGACAGTGAAAGTTCCTGTTATCCTGAAGTGATTGAAGTCGCCATAAAGGATATTACCTCCATCTGTCTGTTCAAGCATATCCAATTGTATCTCACCTTTGAGGCGTGGAGCCTTATATTCTGAGATATCAACACTATAGATAAATAAAGGCTCTTCCCATGCAGCTGCAGGTTCTGTAACGTAAACATCGTAATGGCCTTCTTTCTCAAATATCATATCAATAGTAATCCACTTGGTTTCTCCAGGTGCTAGAATAATTTCCTCAGAAATACCATATTCTTCCTGACCATTTTCAGCCCGCCAAGCCCAATAACGATATTCCTCCGAGTTAATGTTGGTCACTTCCACATGCAGGCGCTGGACAAGTTTGGCACAGCCATTTCCCTCCATCCGCATCTCGCCTATCACCAGGCCTGGGTTACCACCCGATGCTGTCACAATGTTGAGCATCAGCCCAATCATACTAAGAATCAAACTCTTTTTCATATCGTACATCTTTTTATGATTATCTTATAATCTTTTTAGTCTTACCACCTTTTCGCTGGATATAAACCGCATGCCCGTCGGCCTGACTCCTGCGCTGACCTGAAAGCGTCCACACTTCCATTGGGTTCTCGTCAGAGACTTCTATCTCACGAATGCCTAAAGTGCCTGATAATGCCTGCGAGAAACTCCATTGCTCTCCAAGTTGTTCAGGCCATGAGCCATATTGAGGCGTTTCGTGCAGACGGTCATGAGCCTGAGCATAGAGAAAAGCTTCTCTCATTGAAACATCCCCATCACCATTGATATCAGCATACACAGGGTTTCCAGTCTCATCAGCCCCATTTACGGCACAAGTCCAATGATATACGAACTCGTCGTAAGGACGATCAGGACAAGTCCATGACTGTTCACTGCTACTGCATGCAGTGGCGATGATGCGGCCTTCGCGCATCAGGTCTGCCACAAATCCACCTGAATAACATTGTCCCATCAGGATATTGATGGTAGCCACCTTATACATATTAAGTATCGAGGCCAACGTATAGTCATTCAGTCTTTCTTCATTCCATAACCAAATAAACGAATTCTCATTATCATCATCAGAGCCACCATGGTCTATGAAGTATAAAAACAGATGATCATCAGACCCTAGAGAATTTGACATATTAGCCAGCACATAGATCAATGTCTGTTTGGTGGCTGCGTAATCTACATCTGATAGTCCGTCTCCATCCAGGTCAACAGGCGAAGAGATGAATCCTCGTCCATCAGCCCGCAGCATATCCTCATTGGCAGCACCACCGTCGCTCATCAGGATTGTGATATTTCGCTTTGGCATATGGTAAGTCTGTCGCAGCGTTCGATAGAGAAAAGCGCAATCGTTCCAGTAGCGCTCATGGTTCGTCAGGCGATTCCGACCACCATTGACTATGATGGCATACAGATGATCTGCATTCCTATCTTCCGCGTATCCGTTTCCTGTAGCCAACTGCATAATAGTCAGCCCTATGATTAGCAATAACTTTTTCACGTTCTCCAAGCCTGCAAATATAGCATTTTTATTCCGGCTTCCAATCTATAGATATGAAAAACCAAAAAAGACTGCTTTTCGTTAACACTATTTAATAATATATTATCTGTTCATTAGGTGCATCAACATCTGGATTAGTGTTAAAGAATAATAAATAACCAAAGAGCGAGGCAGTCTTTCGTAGTTTTCGGGTTCTATAAGTATAGAATACGCTTAAACTCACATTAATATGAAACACTTTTTCTTTCTCATCATCTCTTTTATGATTCTCCTGCCATTATATGCAGAGGAGGATCACAACATTCTTTATGACTGGAGGAACTTCGACCCTGTATTGTCTCAGGACAATGTTCCTGATATTTATCCCATCGCCGTAGATGGGCAGAATATCTATGTAGGAACATCTTATGGTATCATTATCATTGATAAAGAAACCAAGCAACAGACACTCATCAATCGGACTGACGGACTGACAGACAATTACATCTCTTTTCTTGGAGTTATCGGCGATGAGTTGTGGTATGGCGGACATGACAACAGTTTTGGCATGATCAAGGATGGAAAGATTTCTAATTATCCGCGATCATATACTCAGCCAAATACTACAGTCTGGATTACAGCGATTGATAAAGACCAGGAAGGCAACCTATGGGTAGGCTCTTTAGGAGACTTGTTGAAGTTTACCAATGGGGAAATTGCAGGAAGATATCCATTTCCTGATAGAGATGATGTTACTATGATGGGAATCAATGATATCTTGACAGATGATGATGGGACCATCTGGGTTTCTGGGTATAATATTCCAGGAAAGAAAGGCTTGGCTAAACTGACTAGTAACGGCATAGAAATGGTTTATGAAGGTCTTGGACAAATCTTTGAGATCATCAAAGACCATCAGGGGGACATGTGGATGACTGGTGATAAGGGACTCCTTAAATACAGTAATGGTGTTTTTACAGAATATCAGACAGACAAAAATGGTAATAGTCTTGCCAATATGACAGACCTGACGGAAGACAAAGAGGGTAATTTCTGGGCCATACAGGAATCATGCCTGATTATGTATGACGGGGAGCAGATCACTCGTCATCAAAGCCCTTTCTTCTATTTATTCGACATGGTCATGGATGATGACGGCATCTATATCTCAGCCAGTCATAACGGAGTATTGATATTTAAGGATGGAGAGTTCGAACATATACCATTAAACAGTTTCCCAGGGCTACTTCCCCCCATTATGGCTTTCACGCGCGGGGGCAGCATCGATCATGACGGGAACTATCTGGCAGGTACAAGTGGTGGACATGGACTGCTGAAGCTGACACCAGACGGGACATGCTCCGAGACGGATTTCTTTAAGGGGAAATATATATCCGAGACCACTACAGACAACCTCGGAGATATCTGGGTCGCTAATTCTTGGGGCGAGCATTTCTATCTGTACAAGATTACGCCCACAGATACACTTACGTATGACGAAAGCAGCGGATGTCCGCACTTAGGTGGGGAGGATATCTTCCAGATGGCCTGCGATCACCAGAACCGCCTGTGGATAGCGTCCAGCAACGGACTTTACTGCTTTGATGGGACAGCATGGAAGACATATAATAATAAAAACTCTGGCTTGACCACCAACCGCGTCTATTGTGTAGCTTTCGACAAAGATGACCGTCTATGGACGTCTTGTGGAAGAGCTATCATTCTTGATTTTGAGTTAGGTGACGGCCTTTTCTGTTTTGATGGAAAGACTTGGACACGTTATATCAGCCAATATGATGATGAGCTCAGTAGAGTAACCGAAGGTTATGTACCATTGAAGATGCCTCTGCGATCCAACTCTATCAGCCGTATTGCCATCGACGACAACAATATCTTCTGGTTGGCCATACACCTTAATGAAGTATATGGCACGCAAGACATTGATGAAGGACATGGCGGTCTGATCCGATGGGACGGCAAGGATGAATGGCATCAATTCATGAGTCCTTTTACGCCAGACCCCTCTATTCCCACCTACGAGCCTGGGGAATGGATCAGCAATGTTGATTTCGTCCTGCCAGGGAACTATATTAATAATATCGACTTCGACCGATATGGCAGGTTATGGGTTAGCTTTGAGGGAAAGCACGGCGTGGCGATGTACAATGGAAAAGATTTCACGGTATGGGACACGGATGTGCCAGGCATTAGGTATGGCTGCGCATCTAATCTTTGCATTGACAAAGAGCGAGACCGTCTATGGATAAGCCACCCTTATGAACATGGAGCCTCTACCGCCAAGATCCGCCATGGCGGTACGGATATGCTGTCAACCCCGAGATTGTCACCAGATCATCATCAGCCCTCATCTGACAAGATGTACAATCTGAGTGGCAGACAGATTGACACCCCCCGCAAGGGTGAGATGTATATCAAGGATGGAGAAAAGTTCGTGATTAAATGATAAAGAACAAAAAAAGACGCTAAGACATTTAAGACGCTACTTGTTGTATAAATCTTGTTAAAAGATTCAGTTTTCATGTAGTGTTTTCGCTGTTTTAGGGTTATATTTGTAGAAGATTTATAAAAGAATCGTTATGAAAAGAATCGTTG
>JAGCPV010000160.1 GCA_017965475.1 Prevotella sp. | reverse complement strand
TGTTGACCAGCCCGATGCCCTTGCCGGATTCGCTGCCTCTGCAGCCCTGGCATGCTCGGATATTCCTTTCGAGTGTCCCATCTCGGAAGTCCGCGTTGCCCGTGTCAACGGTGAGTATGTGATCGATCCTACCTTCAATCAGATGAAGGAGGCCGACATGGATATCATGGTCGGTGCCTCTGCCGAGAACATCATGATGGTGGAAGGTGAGATGAAGGAGGTCAGCGAGCAGGATCTGCTGGGTGCCCTCAAGGCTGCGATGGATGCCATCAAGCCCATGTGTGAACTCCAGGCTGAACTCTCCAAGGAACTCGGCAAGGACGTGAAGCGCGAGTACGACCACGAGGTCAACGATGAGGCTCTCCGCGAGCAGATGAACAAGGAGTGCTATCAGCCCGCCTACGATGTCACCAAGCAGGCTCTTGAAAAGCAAGAACGTGCCGATGCCTTCGAGAAGATCCTCGAGGACTTCAAGGAGAAATTCTTTGAGGCTCATCCTGAGATCACTGCCGACTCTGAGATCACCAAGGACGAATATGAGGCCATGATGGAGCGTTACTACCACGATGTGGAGCGCGACGCCATGCGCCGTTGCATCCTCGATGAGGGTATCCGTCTCGATGGTCGTAAGACCACGGATATCCGTCCCATCTGGTGCGAGGTTTCTCCCCTGCCCATGCCTCACGGAAGTGCTATCTTCACCCGTGGTGAGACACAGTCGCTGAGCACCTGTACCCTCGGTACGAAACTCGATGAGAAACTCGTTGACGATGTGCTGGAGCATGGATACATGAAGTTCCTCCTTCACTATAACTTCCCCCCGTTCTGTACAGGTGAGGCCAAGGCCCAGCGCGGCGTAGGTCGTCGTGAGATTGGTCACGGACACCTCGCATGGCGCGGATTGAAGGGTCAGATTCCTGAGGACTTCCCCTATACCGTTCGTCTGGTCAGCCAGATTCTGGAGTCTAACGGTTCTTCTTCGATGGCTACCGTTTGTGCCGGTACCCTCGCCCTGATGGACGCTGGTGTACCCATGAAGAAGCCCGTCTCTGGTATCGCTATGGGTCTGATCAAGAACCCCGGTGAAGAGAAATATGCCGTACTGAGCGATATTCTCGGTGATGAGGACCACCTGGGTGATATGGACTTCAAGACCACTGGTACAAAGGATGGTCTGACAGCCACTCAGATGGATATCAAGTGCGACGGTCTGTCGTTCGAGATTCTGGAGAAGGCTCTTATGCAGGCCAAGGCCGGTCGTGAGTATATCCTCGGCAAACTGACTGAGACCATCGCCGAGCCGCGTGCAGAACTGAAGCCGCAGGTTCCCCGTATCGAGGCCTTCGATATTCCGAAGGAATTCATTGGTGCCGTCATTGGCCCTGGTGGAAAGATCATCCAGCAGATGCAGGAAGATACGGGTGCTACCATCACGATTGATGAGGCTGACGGTGTGGGTCACGTACAGGTCAGCGCACCCGACAAGGCCAGCATCGACGCTGCCATTGCTAAGATCAAGGCCATCGTGGCTATCCCCGAGGTGGGTGAGGTTTACGATGGTACCGTTCGTAGCATCATGCCTTACGGTTGCTTCGTTGAGATCATGCCTGGTAAGGATGGTCTGCTCCATATCTCCGAAATCGACTGGAAGCGCCTCGAGACTGTCGAGGAGGCAGGCATCAAGGAGGGCGACCACATCCAGGTGAAACTCCTCGAGATCGATCCTAAGACAGGTAAGTACAAACTCTCTCATCGTGTGCTCATCGAGAAGCCCGAGGGTTATGTAGAGCCTCAGCAGCGTCGCCGTGAGCGCGGTGAGCGTCCGGAGCGTGGTGAGCGCCGCGACAGAGGTGATCGTCGTGATCGTGGTGATCGTCGTGACAAAGGCGAGCGTCATGGTGACCGTCGTCCCCGTCCTGAACATCAGGAAGAGGCTCCTCAGGCTCCTGAGACTCCTCAGGAGAACAACGAGCCGAAGGATTTAGGTGATTCGCTCGATCACATGGACTTTTAAAAAGTGAAAAGTGAAAAGTGAATAGTGAAAAGTCCCGCATCCTCGTTGGGGGTGCGGGATTTTAATAATAAGTATCGTGGAAAAAGTAAACATCGCCATCTTCGTGTCAGGCAGTGGCAGCAACTGCGAGAACCTCATCCGTTACTTCGAGGGTTCGGAGCGGATTGCCACCCCGTTGGTCATCAGCAACAAACCCGATGCCTATGCGATAGTGCGCGCAGAAAAGTTAGGTGTACCTACTGTAGTGGTTTCAAAGACCGAACTGAACGACCCTGAGGTGATGCTCCCCCTGCTTCACAAGTACGACATCCACTTCATCGTTCTGGCTGGTTTCCTGCCCTTGATTCCCGATTTCCTTATTGAGAATTTTCCTCGGAAGATAGTTAACCTCCATCCTGCATTGTTGCCAAAATATGGCGGCAAGGGCATGTGGGGCCATCACGTCCACGAGGCAGTGAAGGCCGCAGGAGAGACAGAGACCGGTATGACGGTGCATTATGTCACTCCCGTCTGCGATGGCGGAGAGATCATCGCACAGTACAAGTGCACCTTATCGCCCAGCGATACGGTTGATGATATTGCCGCCAAGGAACACGAACTCGAGATGCGATATTTCCCTGAAATCGTAGAAAAAACGATTTTTTCAGAAAAAAGTTAGAAAAATATTTGGTGGATTCAAAATTTCGCCGTACCTTTGCACCCGCTTAACCCAACAACTACTGCTTCAGTAGCTCAGTTGGTTAGAGCACCTGACTGTTAATCAGGGGGTCGTTGGTTCAAGCCCATCCTGAAGCGCAAAGAAAAGGTTAAGCAAACAGTAGAAGGAGTCAGAGCAATCTGACTCCCTTTTTTATTCGTAAGATTTTGTTGTTTGGGAATTTGTTCGTACCTTTGCAGCCGTATGAAGATTTTTGCTATCGGCATGAATTATGCCGCACATAACCGTGAACTGCA
>JAGCPV010000159.1 GCA_017965475.1 Prevotella sp. | reverse complement strand
GCGCCAACTGAGATATAAGGAGAATTTCCTCTATAACTACGAGGAGATGGACAAGATGCTGGGACTGTTGCTGATGAACAATACCGACAACAAGATGGCCCTCGACTATTTCCTTGCACAGTTGCTGCTGAAGGGTGATCTGAAGGGCTTCCAGCAGTATCTGGGTCTGGCTCAGCAATACGGTGGCTATCGGCAGATGCCGCTGGGCTATCAGGACGTGATGCGATGCATCCAGGCTCAGGGTAACCTACCAGGTTCGCCCTTTGCCAATTATGCTAAAAGGATGATGGAAAGGAATAAGAAATGAAGATACTGGATATTCATAAACACAGAGGTACAGAGGCACAGAGATTTTTCTCTTTGTTCCTCATTCCTTGGTGTCTTTGTGCCCTTGTGCTGCAATTCCTATCCTGCTCAAGTCGGGTGGAAAAGCCGACATTGGCAGATGTCCTGCCTGATATCTATCCCGACTATATCGGGGTGACGGTACCTGCCGGTATCGCTCCACTGAACTTTAACTTTGCCGATGAGACCATCGACGTCATGGATGTGGTGGTGAAGGGCTCGAAAGGCGCTGAACTGCATGTGCAGGGCGACTATGCCGATTTCGATATTGACGACTGGCACCAGCTGACGGAACAGAACCAGGGAGGTACGCTCACTGTGACAGTCTGCGTCGAGAAAGACGGGCGATGGACACAATACAAGGACTTTACCATCAGCGTCAGCAGTTATCCACTTGACGACTGGGGCCTGACCTATCGTCGTATCAAACCAGGCTATGAGGTGGGGGGCGACATCGGTATCTACCAGCGTGATATCCACCGCTTCGACGAGTATGCCATCCTGACGGAGAGTGCCGTGCCTGGGCGCTGCTTCAACTGTCATACGGCCAATCGCACCCATCCCGACCGTATCACCTTGCAGATGAGAGGCGAGGGTGGTGGTACAATGATCCAGAAAGACGGTCACCAGAAGTGGGTGGAGACGAAGACGGACATCACCAAGGCGGCTGGTTCCTATAGTTACTGGCATCCGGCAGGCGACTATGTGGCGATGGCAGTGAACTCGGTTCATCAGAGTTTCTTCACTGGTACCGGTCAGCGTATTGAGGTGTATCACAGGTTCAGCGACGTTGAGGTGCTCGACACTCGTAGCAACGAACTGATTCTCTCACCGCTGTTGCAGACGGAGGATCTGGAGATATTCCCCGCCTTCTCGGCTGATGGTCAGTCTATCTATTACAGTTCGTCGAAGCCTTGTCGGGTTCCTGCTGAATACGAGAAGGTGAAGTGCTCGTTGTGCAGGATTGCCTTCGATGCGGAGAAGGGCGCGTTTGGCGAGACGGTAGATACGTTGCTCAACGGACCTGCTACGGATAAGAGCTATGTGTTGGCGCGTCCTTCCTATGACGGGCGTTGGCTGATGTACTGTGTGAGCAGTCGAGGCAATTTCCCGGTGAGTCAGGATGATGCCGACCTGTGGCTGATGGACCTGAAGACGGGTGAGTGTCGGGAACTCAGTGAGGTGAACAGTCCTAAGAGTGAGAGTTTCCACAACTGGAGTGAGAACAGCCGTTGGTTTGTGTTCAGCTCGAAACGCGACGACGGGATGTACACCAAACTCTATCTCGCCAGTATCGATGATCAGGGCAGGGTGTCGAAGCCGTTCCTCCTGCCTCAGCGTCATCCCCGTCAGTATTATACGGAGATGATGGATGCCTATAACTGTCCTGACTTCACCAAGACCAAGGTGGAGCTGGATGCCCACGAGGCCTATCGGCAAGTGTTTGACAACAAGAGAGAAGGGGTGAAGGTGAAGGAGTAAAAAGGTAAGAAGGTAAAAAAGTAAAAGATTAAATATGAAAAAGAGAGTAGTTTTGAAAGAAGTAATAAAGGGGGGTAAGAAGGCTTTACCTTTTTACCTTTTTACCTTATTACTTTTATGTGGCTGTCAGCAGGCCAATGATGGAAAGTTCCATGTTGAGGGTGTGGTCAAAGGAGAGCAGTACGAAGGTAAGCGCATCTTCATCGTGCCCCTTTATGGAAAGAAGACGGCAGAGTATGTCGATTCGATGGAGATCAAAGACGGCAAGTTCCACTTCACGAAAGACTCGATGCAGATGTATCAGATTCTGCTCGACTATCACTTCCGTATGGGAATCCAACCGTTGATCGTCGTAGGAGAACCGGGTACGATCCAGGTGTCTATCGACAGCGTCAGTCATGCTGTGGGTACGCCTCAGAACGACTCACTCGAACAATGGAAGGTGCGCACGGAGATGCACAACCGTGAGTTGGGCAAGATGCGCAAGTATATCGCCGACCTGACGAAACAGGGCGATACCGTTCAGGCCAAGTACATCGCACAGCGTGCTGACAGCTTCCATCTGGTGTATAAGACCTACACCCGAAGGTTGGCTAAGAATCTGGAGGGTCAGACGTTAGGTGATTTCCTGAAGAATCTCTATCCGCTGACCTATAAGCGCAAGTATCCTGACGGACGTACTGTGACCATCAATGCCGATACGAATGAGGAAGTTCCTGAGTGATCATCTGCCTTGGCTGCTGGTGCTGGCACTTGGCGTAGTGGTGTTTCTGTTCTGGAGACTCTCCTATCCCTTTGCGTTGGCCTATCAGGAGCAGTTCCAACTGTTTCTCTTCGATGGCGACTACTTCTGTGGGCGCATGGCTGAGCCGGGTGGACTGGCCAGGTATATCGCGGAGTTCCTTGTGCAGTTCTATAACAATGTGACCTTCGGCGCACTGGTGCTTGCCTTGCTCTTCATGCTGCTGCTGGTCACCATGAGCAAGGTGGTCTTCGTGAGCCGACCTGAGCGTCAGGAGCGGTTTACAGATACCTTTGTCCTCTGCATGATCCCCCTCCTCCTGTTGTGGTACACGATGGGTGACGAGAGCGTGCTGCTCACCTATGCTGTGGCACTCGAACTGGCTCTGGTGGCCATTATCCTGTGGAGGCGCTTCGCTCCCCGGAACATGCTCCTCCGATGGGTGACCATGCTGGTGATGATACCTCTGCTCTATTGGTTCCTTGGTCCGATGGTGCTCATGGTGGCGCTGTTCCTGTCGCCCTGGCCGTTGGCAGTGGTGGCGCTCGTCTATGCCGTAGCCCTGATTCTGGCCAGTGCGTGGGTGTTGCCTTATCCGCTGACAAGACTGATGCTTGGCGTGGGTTATTACCGTTTCCCGGAGACGTTGCCTTACGCTCTCATGGGTCTGCCGCTGTTGATATTCCTGTTCCACTGGCTTTATCGTAAGGGCTATCTCTATTGGCTCAAGCCCGGTCCGCTGTTGGCGGGTGTGTGCATCTTAGGGTTTCTTGGTGTCCCTATGGGGTTTGACGAGCGTAAATACGAACTTATTGAATACGACTATCTGGTGAGGGCCAACGACTGGCAGGCTGTCATTGACAAGGCAGAGAAGAAGATGCCCAATCTGCCGATGAGTGTGAGTGCCACCAACCTGGCGCTGGCGATGACGAACCAGTTGGGCGACCGTGCCTTCGACTTCTATCAGCGAGGCAGTCAGGGTCTGCTCCCTAAGTTTGAACGCAACTTCGCCACCACCCAACTGACGGGTGAGATCTACTTCCGTCTGGGTCTGGTCAACACGGCGCAGCGTTTTGCCTTCGAAGCGATGGAGGCTATTCCTAATTATAATAAGAGCGGACGTGTGATGAAGCGACTGGCAGAGACCAACCTCATCAACGGACAGTATAAAGTGGCCCGAAAGTATCTGAAGATGCTTGAGAAGACCATCTTCTATCGTCGTTGGGCCCAGCGCACGATGGCTCTGGTGGGTGACGAGAAGGCCATCCAGACCCATCCGCTCTATGGCACCCTGCGCCAGTATCGTCTGCAGGATGATTTCCTCTTCAGCGATCGTGAACTCGATAAGATCTGTGGTCAGTTGTTCGTGCACAACCATCAGAACCAGATGGCAGCTCAGTATCTGGTGATGCAGCCTCTGCTCGACAGAGACATACCCCGTTTCATGCAGTATGTGCAGGTGGTGCAGAACAGCATCAGCTATAACCCCCGACATATTCAGGAGGGCATCGCCTTTGCCTTTATGCAACGGCGCCAACAGCCGCCGCAGGGGGTGGTCAGTCAACTGATCCTGCAACAGATGAACGAGTTTGCAAGGGCTTATTCCCAAGGTCAGAAATCGCCTGAACTGAATCGCTTCAGGAATACGGCTTGGTATTATTTAGTGGATAGTGAATAGTTGATAGTTTATAGTTATGATTACTGGAAGCGTGGATTTGAGGAGGTTAGAGGGTGTTGTGATGGTATTAATGGTTAGTGTTATACTGTTGGCCTGTACTTCGACACCGAAGGATGTTGTGATGCAGGAGGCGTTGCCTCAGATCTATCCCGACTATGTGGGTGTGACGATTCCTGCGGAGATCGCTCCGTTGAACTTCAACTTTGCTGACGAGACGATCGACTGCATGGATGTGGTCGTGAAGGGTAGCAAGGGTGGCGAACTGCATGTGCAGGGAGACTATGCCGACTTCGATATCGACGACTGGCACGCTCTGACCGCTCAGAACAAAGGCGGCCAACTGACCTTTACCGTCTGTACTCAGCAGGAGGGTAAGTGGAAACAGTACAAAGACTTCACCGTCAGCGTTAGTCCCTACAGCCTCGACGAGTGGGGTCTGACCTATCGTCGGATTGCCCCAGGCTACGAGGTGTTCAGCCACATGGGTCTTTATCAGCGTGATCTCTCCACCTTCGACGAGTATGCGATCATCGAGAACACGCAGGTGCCGGGGATGTGTGTCAACTGTCATGCAGCCCGCCAGACGGATCCGGAGAAGTTCGTCTTCCACGTTCGTGGCGATCATGGGGCAACGATGTTCCAGATTGACGGACAGCGGGAGTGGCTTAAGGCCAGCAATGACCAGCTGGGTGGTTCGATGGTCTATCCTTATTGGCATCCCAGTGGGAAGTATTGTGCCTTCTCGACGAATCAGACGCGTCAGGGATTCCATGTGGTACCCAATGAGCGCATCGAGGTGTTCGACCTGTCGAGTGATGTGTTCGTCTATAACCCCACCACCCACGAGATCATCAAGGACTCGCTGCTCTCCACGAAGGACTGGAGTGAGAACTCCCCTGTGTTCTCGCCTGACGGACGTACCTTATATTATATGACCTGCAAGCAACAGGACTATCCCGCCCACTATAAGGATGAGCAGTATAATCTCTGTAAGATCGCCTTCGATCCAGAGACGGCCACGTATGGTGAACAGGTGGATACCATTTTCAATGCCGTGGCGATGGGGAAGAGTCTGACCTGGCCGCGTCCCAGTTACGACGGGAAGTATATCCTCTTCACGCTGATGGAATATGGCTATTTCTCCATCTGGCACGAGGAAAGTCAGCAGTGGCTGCTCGATCTTCAGACGGGTGAGGCCCGTGAACTGGAGGAGATCAACAGTCCGAAGGCTGACAGTTATCATAACTGGAGTGTGAATTCGCGGTGGATCGTCTTTACCAGTCGTAGGGATGATGGCTACTACAGTCGTCTGTATCTGGCCTGTGTGGATGATCAGGGACGGTTCTCCAAACCTTTCATGTTACCGCAACGGAAACCGAAGGAATACTACGAGGAGAGTATCTATTCCTTCAACGTGCCGGACTTCACGAAGACCAAGGTGGAGTTTGATGCCTATAACGCTGGCATTGAGATCTCTTCCGATAAGCGTATAGAAACGAAGGTTAAATAACAATAGCGGCATTTGCCGCTATTGTTATTTAAATGGGATGGCTTCCTGTTTCATCGCCTTGGCGACATCCTCGACATCGAAGGGAACCTTTCCCTTGCCTAACTCTGGTGCGTTGAACGATTTCAGGTTGTTGTCGTAGAACGTCGGATGCTCCTGAGGCAGACAGAAGGGCTTATGCGCCTTGCCGTCCTTGTCGATATAGCAGAAGTATGGTTTGCCGTAGAGACCGTCGTCGCGCTTCGAGGCGAAGACAAACCAACGGCTGTTCGATGACCATGAGTGGTAGGTGTCGCTCTTCGCGCTATTCACGATGGTGAGACTGTCGATGGCGCCCGTTTGTAAGTTTTTCATCTGAAGGTCTGCCTCAGGATGCCAGATGGGGAAGGTGCCGTAGTCGGCGACGGTGTAGAGGATAAACTTACCATCGGGCGAGATTCTTGGATGACATACACTCCGCTCACTGAAGAGCGTATCGACCTCAGTACCGATGGTGCCAGTCGCTTCGTCGAAGGGGATACGCACCAGACTGTATTGGAGCTGGTGGATCTCTGATGGCAGACTAACCGTGTCGGCCGCACAATAGTAGATGTATTTCCCGTCAGGTGAGAAGGTCGGGAAGGTCTCGAACTTCAGACTATCACAAAGCAAAGGAGAAGAGATCACTCGGTGCTCCTCCATATCAGCCACGAAGACATTCGACGAGGCGTCATACACCTCCAGGCGCTTGCTGGGGTCACTATGGAAAGCGGGGATGATCTTCTGGGTGGAGTAGGTGATATAGCGCCCCGTAGGACTGAAACCGAAATACACGCTACCAGGGATATTGAGTTTGCTCAGTTTGCCGTTGCGGTTCAGGATGGCACCACCACCAGCACCACGAACGTACATCATTGAGAGTTCTGGCGATTGGTTGGCGTATGTGTGGCAGTTCATACAACGGTTCTCCAACTGCTCGTAGTGGCCGATGGCATTCACGTCGAAGTTCTCCACGCATCGTTGCTGAATCTGCACATGATTCCATATCTCGTAGTCGGGTTCAATGAGCCGGTAGGTGAGATAGGGGTCAACCTCGTCTTTCACCACCTGCCATTCGAAAGGCTTGTATTCCGTCCATTTCCCATCGATCAGTGCCGTAACGGTGACGCTTAGTGACTGACCTGCTGCCTGCTGCAACAGCGCTTTCCAGTCGTCGATATCAAACACAGCTTCATTGCCGCTGGCATTCAGCGTGATATCTCCTACCTTTACCTCAATAGCCTCATAATCCCCCCTGAGCAGGAAGTTCAGTGGGGCGATGTTCTCTGGGATGGTGACGTTGCAGTAGTCGGGGTAGATGGGCGGCAGCTCGCTGCTCTTCTGCACGTTCTCTGGCATCGGCGTACAGCCAGTGAATAGTTGATAGCTGATAGTGAATAGTAGTACTACCACTATGCCATTCAACATCCTTCTCAAATCTATGCTTTTTCTAATCATAACTATCCACTATAATCTATTCACTATCCACTAAATCTCAGGTGCTTTAATCTTGTCGAAATAATACCAGTAGGTGTCCTTGAACTTGGGATTGCCCCGTTGGTTGTTGTATTCCATAAAGCGGCGCATCACATCCTGGCTCTGGATATAGCACTGCCAGTCTTCCTGTGGTGCGTTGGTGCCTGCCAGATAGATGCAGAGGGCTTCCTGATAAAGTTTCTTGATGCGGGGTTTACCTGTCTCGATGCAATAGCGGTCATAGTCGCGCTTGAAGTTCTGGATGTCCTTCAGTAATAGGGTGCTACAGAGGATATAGTCGAGGGTGACGGTATTATTAGGGTTGGCGTCGAGCAACTGCATCATCAGGAAGTGGGCATTGTCGGTAATAGTGATCGTATCGTGACGGTTCACCATCTGCATCTTTTCCTGATAGATCTCCTTACCATGCTGACGGATATTGTCAGCCCATTTGCTATATACGAGCGTCTTATCGAGAATACGCAGGTATTTCTCTGCCGCCAGGGAGTCGCCACTCACGATATTGCACTCTGCCAATCGACGCATCATCCTGACGTTGCGGTTATCACGTGAAAAGACGTTTGTCATCATCGCTGCCCGTTCTGTGAAGGTCATATCACCTAACACCCAGTAGAGCTCATTCATGTTGCGGATGGTGAGCATCGGCGTCTCAGGACCGATCTGATAGAAGGTGCCCAGATCCGTAGGCATGAAGTCCATAAGATGTTCGGGCAGTTGTCCGCGCTGGGCCTGAACCAGATTGTAGAAGAACAGCATCTGACTGGTCCATTGGTCATAGCCTTCCACCATCTTGATCACCTTGTCATGGTTGCCGAAGTAGTACTCGCAATCCACGGCAAAGTCCTTTTCCAGAATGAAATCAGGACTCTGGATCTTCTTC
>JAGCPV010000158.1 GCA_017965475.1 Prevotella sp. | reverse complement strand
TCAGAACCGAGCACATTCACAATCTTGTGGATGTACATCTTCTTCATGTTCTCACGGGCGGGCTTCAGATACTGACGAGGATCGAAGTCTCCAGGATGCTCAGCCAGGTGCTGACGGATAGCAGCGGTCATGGCCAGACGAGAGTCGGAGTCGATGTTGATCTTGCAGACAGCGCTCTTGGAAGCCTTACGCAGCTGCTCCTCGGGGATACCGATAGCGGCCTCGAGCTTGCCACCGAACTTGTTGATGGTGTTCACCTCGTCCATAGGTACTGAAGAAGAACCGTGGAGCACGATGGGGAATCCGGGGAGCTTCTTCTCGATCTCAGCGAGGATGTCGAATGCCAATGGGGGCGGAACGAGTACGCCATTCACCAGTGTGCACTGCTCAGGAGTGAACTTGTGAGCACCGTGAGAAGTACCGATAGAGATAGCCAGAGAGTCGCAACCTGTGCGGGTAGCGAAGTCGATGACCTCCTCGGGCTTGGTGTAGTGAGACTCTGCAGCAGAAACCTCATCCTCAACACCAGCGAGCACACCCAGCTCAGCCTCAACGGTCACGTCGAACTGATGAGCGTAGTCAACAACCTTCTTAGCAAGAGCAACGTTCTCCTCATAGGGAAGGTGAGAACCGTCGATCATCACTGAAGAGAAGCCCATGTCGATACAGTCCTTGCAGAGCTCGAAGCTGTCACCATGGTCGAGGTGCAGCACGATCTCAGGATGAGCGCAACCCAGCTCCTTAGCGTATGCCACAGCACCCTCTGCCATGTAACGGAGGATGGTAGCGTTGGCATAGTTACGGGCACCCTTGGACACCTGCATGATCACAGGAGACTTTGTCTCAACAGCTGCCATCACGATTGCCTGCATCTGCTCCATCGTGTTGAAGTTGAAAGCGGGAATAGCATAGCCACCGGCTACTGCTCTCTTGAACATCTCGCGGGTATTCACGAGACCTAAATCCTTGTAGTTTACCATACTGTAGTTGTATTTAAAATGAATAACTTTATAAACTGCCCGCAAAGTTAGTAAAAAAAGGCTAAAGGCAGAAAAGTTAAAAGGTAAAAGTTACTAACGAAGCTCTTTTTTATCACTTTTTTACTTTTCCGTCCTTCATCCGTTTTACCTTTGCAAAACGCAGTTGACAATCTTACACCAGCGTATGCTGGTCGAAATACTGCTGCACCTCCTCCTTGTAGTTTTCGGAAACCGGGATATACACGTCGTCGAAGACCACACGGAAACGGTCGATAAGCGGCACCTCAGACATATGGACGATGTAGGAACGGTGGGTGCGCAGGAACTCGGGTTTAGGAAGATACTCGTCGAGCTTCTTCATACTCATCAGCGACATCACCTTCTCACCGTTCTTCAGGTAGAACCGCACATAGTCCTTCAAGCCCTCGATATAGAGGATATCGTCCAAGGCAACACGCTGCAACTTGTAGTCGCTCTTGACCAGCATGAAGCGGTCACGCTGATAGACCTCCTGTTTCATGGCCACGGAGAACCACTCCAGCGCCTTGTCGGTCGATTTCAGGAAATCGTCGTAGGCGATGGGCTTCAACAGGTAGTCGAGCGCATTGACCTTGTATCCATCAATCGCATACTGGGAGAAGGCCGTCGTAAAGATGATCTTCGTCTCCTTCGGCAGGATCTTGGCGAACTCTATACCACTGAGCTCAGGCATCTGAATATCCAGGAAGATGAGCTGCACAGGGTTCTCGCGCAGGTCCTTCATGGCCGTAATGGCACTGTTATAGGTTCCCCTGAGACTCAGATAGGGGGTTTTCTTTGCGTAGCTCTCCAGCAGACCTGCTGCCAGAGGCTCGTCGTCGATAATAGCACAACTGATAATCATACGTTTAGCTTTATTGTTGATTTATAAATTTTTCCATCTTCAGAAACCCCGTGGGTCCACTCATAGCGGTCGGGGTAAGAGAGATCCAGACGGTGCTGCACCTGCTGGAGGCCGATGCCATGACCACTGTGGTCCTTATCCGTCTTGGGATGATTGGAATTCTCAATGTCACAGATTACCTGAGAGCCCTCCACGGCGATCCTGACATGGATGAAACTGGGCTCCGTCGGGGAGATGCCATGTTTGAAGGCATTCTCGACAAGACTGACGCCGATGAGCGGGACGACCCTGACAGGGGTGGCTGGCGGCTCATATTTGAAAGTGACATCCACATTCCCGCTGAAACGGATCTTCATCAGGTTGACGTAGTTCTCCAGAAACTGGGCCTCGTCCTGCAGATTGACCTCCACGTCCTGGTTGTTATAGAGGACATGGCGCAGGAGTTTTGACAGTTGCAGGATCGCATCTTGGGCCCGTTCCTGATCGATGGCCGTCAACGCATAGATATTGTTCAGCGTGTTCAACAGAAAATGGGGATTGATCTGCGAACGCAGGTTCCTCAGCTCCGCCTCCGTCCTAGCAGCCTCAGCCTCCAGACGGGCATCCTCGTTACGCTGCCAGCGGAGGGCCAGCACGATGGCTGTACCCATCGTGGCGAAGATCGCCAGGTTGATGATGTCACGCAACACGAAGAACACGGCATCGACAAACGTGAACTGCCGTGCCGGTGCCGGCACGCCTTCGAACAACTCATGGGCATAGCTCATCCAGTAATGGAGGAAGAGACCGAAACAGACCACCAGTACGGTGTTCACCAACAGGTAATAGCGGTGCTTGCCGGCGACGAAGTATTTCGGTGTCAGCCAGAGATAGTTCAGGTAGAACACGATCATCATCAGCATGGGCGACAAGCAGTTCATCAGGTATCTGACGAGTGTCACGCCAGTGCCTCGCATATACGTCAGGGGCGACAGGAACATGAACGCCCAGAACGCCACATGCAGGAAGACGGTCAGTTTCTTATTCATGACGGATGGCTTCTATCGGATCCATATTGGCAGCCTTCTGTGCGGGGATATAGCCGAAGAGCACACCGATGAACACACAGACGAGGAACGACACGTAAATGCTCCATGCGGGCACACTGGAGGGCATGCCGAACGAAGACACGAAAGTGCTGGCCCCGACGCCCACAATGACGCCTATCAGTCCGCCCGTGACGGATATCAATACCGACTCGATCAGGAACTGCAGTGAGATGACGGGGCCCGTGGCACCGACAGCCATACGGAGACCTATCTCCTTCGTACGCTCCGTGACGGAGACGAGCATGATGTTCATGATGCCGATACCGGCGACGAGCAGTGAGAAGGCGGCAGCCACCACGAGGATGATTGTCACGGTGTCCATCGTACTCGACATCGTCTCCATCATCTCCGCCTGAGAACGGATGGTGAAGTCATCGTCAGCCTCGTCCTTCAGCTTATGGTTGTCGCGCAGGATCTGTGTCAGCTCCTCAATGGCGGCATCGGAGAGCTCCTCGGTGACAGCCGAACAGACGATGCTGGAGAAGTAGGTCTGGGCAGCAATACGCTTCATCACCGTCGTATAGGGAGAGATGATGACATTGTCCTGGTCCATGCCCCACGAGTTATAGCCCTTCGACTTCAGCACACCGACGACACGCATGGGAATCGACTTGAAACGGATGGTCTTACCGATGGGATCAGTATGTTCGCCAAAGAGTTCCTTGACGATGGTGGCACCTATCACACAGACCTTCGCAGCCTTCTTGATGTCCTCCTCGGTGAAGCACTCGCCTTCCTCAATGGTCCACTGACGGATATCGAGATAGTCGATCGACTCCCCGTACATCGAGGCGTTGGTATTGTTGTTACCATAGATGGCCTGTCCACTGGCCGTCACCTCCGGCGACACCTTCGTCACAAAGCGCTTCTCCCGGAGAATACGCTCGTAGTCAGCCATCTTCAGCGTCTGCATCGACGAGGGATCCTGTCTGACACCACCTCGCATATCAGCACCCGGACGGATGGTGAGCAGGTTGGTACCCATCGTGGAAAGCTCGGCACGGATGCTCTCCTTCGATCCTTGTCCGATGCTCATCATGATGATCACGGCAGCCACGCCGATGATGATACCCAGCATCGACAGGAACGAGCGCATCTTATTGTTCGCCACAGCCTTCAGACTGACTTTAAAAAGATTTAATATGTTCATTTACCTCAAATTTTAATGTTTAATCATCCTGCGGAGCAGGCAACAGGGCCAGTGTCTCGGCGGCCGACCTGATATTCGTATTCACCGTATCCTCACGGATCTTACCGTCACGGAGGTTGATGTTACGGCTCGAATACTGGGCGATCTCAGGGTTATGGGTCACGAAGATGATCGTGTGACCCTGTTTATAGAGTTCCTGGAAGAGGACGAGCATCTCGAACGAGGTACGGGTATCGAGGTTACCCGTGGCCTCGTCGGCCAGAAGCACAGCGGGATCATTCACGAGGGCACGGGCGATGGCCACACGCTGCATCTGTCCACCCGACATCTGGTTTGACTTATGGTACATACGGTCACCGAGTCCCACGGCCTTCAGGGCGTTCATCGCCTTCTCGCGGCGCTCCGAGGCCGAGATGTCGGAGTTATACATGAGCGGCAGTTCCACATTCTCCAAGGCCGTGGTCTTGGCCAACAGGTTGTAGTTCTGGAACACAAAGCCAATCTTCCTATTACGCAGATGGGCGCGCTGTGTCTTCGACATCGTGCGAACGCTGATGCCGTCGAGGAAGTACTCGCCCGAGGTCGGGGTGTCGAGACATCCCAACTGGTTCAACAGCGTCGATTTGCCGGAGCCGGAGGTTCCCTGGATGGTGACGAACTCGCCTTCGTAGATCTTGAACGAGACACCCCGCAGAGCCTTCACCGTCTCAGAGCCCACCTGGAAGTAGCGTTTCACGTTCTGCAGCTCGATGACGACTTTTCTATTGTCTTCAGCCATAATCTATCTCCTTTGCGGGGCGTTGCCACCCTGGCCGCTCTGGCCGTTCCTGTTGTTATTATTGTTTCGCGGACGCGGCATGAAAGGGTTGCCGGCCTGCTGTTCAGGCATGGCCGCCTCACCGCCGGAGATATTGAAGTCCGTCAGCACCTCCGTACCAGCGGCGATGCCACCCGTGATCTCCGTCATCATACCGTTCGACGTACCGATCTCCACCTTATGGGCCTTGAAGGTATTTCCCTCCTTCGTCCATAGTTTATGGTCACCCTCGCAGTCGTCGATGGTCTCGCCCTTCTTCAGGAAAGCCTCGTTGGGCTGGAAGCGCAGAGCCTTGGCAGGCACGGCCAGCACATCGTTCTTCTCCAGTGTGAAGATGGTGACGTTGGCCGTCAGACCAGGCTTCAGCTTCAGGTCGTTGTTGGGTGCAGAGATCACGACCTCGTAGGTCACCACATTACTCTCCGTGGTGGCCTGCTGGCGCACCTGTGTCACAGCGCCCTCGAAGGAGTCGTCGGGGAAGGCATCCACGGTGAAGGTGACACGCTGTCCCTCCTTCACACCGCCGATGTCTGCCTCGTCGATGTCGGCGATCACACGCATGTTCGTCAGGTCCTGCGCAATCACGAAGAGCTCAGGGGTGTTGAACGAGGCGGCCACAGTCTGACCCTCCTCCACCGACTTCGACAGGATCACACCGTCGATCGGTGAGGTGATCGTGGCATAGCCGAGGTTCGTCTGCGCCTTCTGCACACTCTCGCGCGAGGTGTTCACCTGCTCCTTGGCCTTCTGATACGACAGGAGCGCATTCTCATACTCATCGGCACTGACCAGGCCCTTGTCGTAGAGGGTCTTATATCTGTTATAATTAGATAGCTCATAGGATGCCGTGCTCTGGGCACTGGAGAGGTTGGCCCGGGCCGTGTTCAGTTCACTGATGAGGTTCGTACGGTCCAGTTCGGCAATGACCTGTCCCTTCTTCACGACAGAGTTATAATCGACATAGAGCTTCGAGACGATACCCGACACCTGGGTACCCACCGTCACTGAGGTCACAGGCTCGATGGTACCCGTCGCCGTGATGCTCGTCTGGATATTCGTATTCTCCACCTTGGCGGTGTCGAACGATATCTTCTCTTCTTTCTTTCCACCTCTCAGGAGGAACCATGCGATGATCAGCACGGCGACTACGCCAATGCCGATCCAACCTTTCTTACTGATCTGTTTCATCATATCTTGTTTTTATTCATTTAATCTCTCCTCCCTGATAGAACTGCAACATCTGCTGGTTATACAGGGCAAGGTATTTCGACTGCAACTGGTTCTGCTGGGCAGAGAGCAGATTGTCCTTGCCAGCCAACAATTCCACGATATTCTTCAGACCGAGGCGGAACTGCTCCGACAGCAGGTCGTAGCTCTGCTGGGCACTCTCCACACTGCTCTTGGCAGCCAGATACTTCTCCTGGTTGGTCCAGGCGTTTAGCCAGAACTGCTGGATGTCACTGTAGAGCGTCTTCTGCTGGTCCTGCAGGTCGAGTTGTGCCTGGAGCTGCTGGATCTTGGCCTTGTTCACGGCAGTCTTCGTGGAACGTCCGTCGTAGATGGGCACACTCACGCCGAGACCGAGGGAAGCGTTGGTATTGGTCTTCATCTGCGTACCCCAGCCGTTAGAGGCCAGAGAGTTCGTGGAGGTGGTCACGCCACCCGTCAGGTTCACACTGGGCAGCCATCCGGCCTTAGCCAGAGACACGCTCACGTCACTGCTTTTGATGGCCAACTGCGAGCGCTCTATCTCAGGACGGTTCATCAAGGCCTGCTCATACACCGTCTGCAGAGAGGGGATCTCCGACAGCACGAGTTCGTCGCTAATCTCGGGGATGGCCACCTGGAACCGCTCCTCGTCGGTGATCTCCAACAGCTGCTTCAGCTGGAGCTCATAGTTTATCAGCTGACTCTTGGCCTCCACGATCGAGTACTCGTCGTTGGCACGCTGGGCGGAGAGCTGGGCGAGGTCGGCCTTCGACATTTTACCGACGCTGAGCATCTCCTGTCCGCGCTCCTCATTCCGCTTGCTCGTCTCCAGCATCTGCTCGTTCACCTTCACGTTCTCTGCCAGATAGAGGATCTGGGAATAGAGCTGGGCGATACGTTCCTGGATGCTGTTGGCCGTCTCCTGAGAAGAGAGCTCTGCCTCCTCCTCGGCCAGTTTGTCGAGCTTGATAGTGTTGATGTTACGGTTACCGTTCCACACCGTCCACTGTCCACTCAGCGAGTAACTGCCGTTGTAAGAGGTCTTGTCGATCTTCGTGTTCACCGTACCGTTCGTCACCGTGGCAATACCAGCGTCTTTCCACGGCTGGTAGCCCAGGCTCTGATTGGTCGATGCACTCAGTGTCGGCAGCAGGGCTGCCTTGGCACCCTTCAGGTCTTCCGTGGCCGACTGTTTCTGCAACTTCGACTTCTGGAGGGTAATGTTGTTTTCCATTGCATAGTCAATGCAATCGCGCAGTGTCCATTGCTTCTGGGCACTCACACTGGCAGGCCCTATAACCATAAGACTCACCACGAATAAATTCCTTATCTTCATACGCATCATATATTTCTATCTGATTCGTCGGCAAAGATAAGGCTTTTATCTGAAATAAAAAAGAAAAATAGACAAAAATTGCCAGTTAACAGAGTTCAACTGGCAATTCTTCGACAATTTTATGAATCGTTAAATCCGATTAATATTCATCCTCGTTGAAGAGAAAGTCCTCTTTTGTGGGATAGTCGGGCCAGATGTCCTCGATACTCTCATACACGTCACCCTCATCCTCTATCTCCTGCAGGTTCTCAAGCACCTCCAGGGGTGCGCCCGAACGTATTGCATAGTCAATCAACTCGTCCTTGGTAGCGGGCCAAGGCGCGTCTTCCAGTTTTGATGCCAATTCTAGTGTCCAATACATATTCTTAGTCTTTGGTTATATCGTTATTTTTTAATTTGGGCGCAAAAGTAATCATTTATTTCCTATCTGCAAACATTTTGCCAGACAAATTCATTCACACCCGCGTTAAAATTTATTATTTTTGCCAAGACAAAGAGATAGTCGCTCAATCTGTTCACGTACTGCTGCGTTTCGGGACTGATCTGAGCCACCTCCGACAAGGCGACGATACGACGCTCGGCACGACGGCAGACCGTCCGGCAGACATGCGCTTGGGCAGCCGCCTGGGTGCCGCCCGGCAGGACGAAGCCCTGGCGCTCCGGCAATAGCTTCATCATCCGATCGACCTCCTTCTCCAGCAGTCCGATCTCCCCCTCCGGCAGTTTGGCAGAGTCGTATAGCGGTGTCTGGCTCTGGTCTGTCGCCAGATTCGTGCAAACATTAAACAGATTGTTCTGGATGCGGATGATCATAGCCTTGTCATCGCCCTCCGGCAAGAGTGCGGCGAGCAGGCCGAGGTGCGAGCTCAACTCATCCACCGTCCCGTAAGCCTCCAGCCGTTCACTGGCCTTACTGACACGGATGCCACCGATGATACTGGTCTGTCCCTTGTCACCCGTCCGGGTATAAACCTTCGTAATTTTCATAATCCATTCGGTTAGAAGTTAATCATATAGTGTTGCTTATGTCTTTTCACGTCAAACAGCACGATGCCGCAGTAGTAGAGGTCAAAGGTCACTCCCGTGCGCCCGTCAGCAACCACCTCCCGCCAGAACGCCTGATCCCGTCTGATGCCCTCCAGGATCAGGACGGACTGTGCATCCACCTTATTATATATGTCGGCCAGACGCCTCCGATAGTCGCCCTCCAACTCCAGGAGGATCAGGTCTGCACGACCGACGTTCTCCTCCAGTGCGGCCGTCTGACAGCCGGCCTGCATGTACGGCTGATAGCCGCTGGTCAGGATCACCTTCGGCTGCCGCCAGTTGGCCAGTCTGAAGTAGAGACGGCCCAGTCTGCGTGTCAGCCAGTCATCATCGCGGCCAAGTCCATCGTACTGGTAGTAAGGCCAATGCTCATTGATGACATACCGCACGAACCCGTAGTCCGTCGGCGACTGTATGCCGAATCCCCTACAGTGTCCGATCCGTCTCAGCCATACGAAGACATGCCTCCATCTCTGCATTCTGCTGCAAAGATACAATTTAGTAAGTAGAATGCAAAATAAAACGCGATTTATTTTTCTCCGGGACTGACCCCGGGACTGACCCAAATGCGGATGTCTCCGACTCCGCAAAGGGGTCTGTCCCCAGTTTTCGTGACCTTTGGAGTTATAGAGGTGACCTTCAGCTTCCTAAAGGTGACCATCACGCTGCTAAAGGTCACCTTTAGCGACGTAAAGGTGACCTTTTCGCGCGCGTACATATACGCGCGCATTTATATAGTTGTTATATCTACTTTTTATCCTACCTATCCTGCTCATCCTACACCTAACGCAAAAAAACTTGGGTGTAAGATAGGCAGGATAGGTAGGATAATTTCTAAGTTTCCCTACTACCGCGCGCCCGCGCGCGAGAAAACCTCCTACTGGGGACAGGCCCCAAGATAAAAAAATTAGCCGAAAGTGCATGACTTCCGGCTAATCCAATATAAAGACGGCGGCTTCCTACTCTCCCGCATTGCATTGCAGTACCATCGGCGCAGGCGGGCTTAACTTCTCTGTTCGGAATGGGAAGAGGTGGGACCCCGCTGCAATAACCACCTGATAAGGGGTTGACTATCTCCAC
>JAGCPV010000157.1 GCA_017965475.1 Prevotella sp. | reverse complement strand
TTGAATGCAATCGGCTTTGTTCTCGCTAAATCACGCCATTGCCCATTTGGGTGAGAAGGCGCTTGGGAGTGGAGGAAAGTCTGAAGACCAGCCTTTTTCGGTCATATGCCAAACGGCTCTCGATGTAAGGGCGTGAGGCGAAACAAACATTTTTGTGGGATTATGAAACATGAATCAATCGTCGTCGTGTACGACAGTTGTCAGGCTATTGCTGAAGAGATAGCCGACAAGTTGGGTGCTGAGACCGTCAGTGTCCAGAGTATGAACGTTAGGCAAATCGAGAACAGCCAGAGTCTTGTCCTTGCTGTCGAGTTTCAGGATGGTGGCAATCTGTCACCGCATTGGCAGTATGCCGTCCAGATGTTCCGTTGTGCCAGTCTGAGGGGCAAGAACCTCGCCGTTATGGTGGCTCATGGCAATAGGGGTGACAACAGCATCTATACTGATGCCTTCTGTCGCGAACTCAGGGAGAATGGGGCGCACATCGTTGGTGACTGTCTTTATGCAGATACTCCGACCTGCAATCTCAATCGCTCGATTTCTGGTCGCTCTAATACATTAGAGAATTGGATCTGTGCCATTTCGCCTAACTTATAAAACCATTATCACTATGCAGTATATCTTTATCATCATCTCATAAATGATTCTAAAAAGATTTCTTGGAATACACACAATATGGTATAATCTTCGTACTTTTGCTTTCAAATCTATTTATGTCGCGCACGATTTATTGTTAAACAAGCTTAAAGTTTTAGATAAATCTTTTGCGATATAAAATAAAAGCCATACCTTTGCATTGCAAACGACATAAAGAACGTCATATAATAGAATAAGGTATGAGCATCTCGCACAAGAACTCATTAGAATGGAACAAACTAAAATAGACTTGGCGACCTACATGAGCGGCAGCATCAGCCGCATCATGGCAAAGGCCTATAAGAACGTTTTGTCGAATCCGCTCGAGGCAAAGTTTGCATTCCGTATGCAACGGTTGTTTGCCAAATCGGAGAAACGACGCAAGAAAGTACAGGAAAAGGAGGGCATCGATGTCCCCCCTTTCCTCATTAGCAGTATCTCAACAACCTGCAATCTGCATTGCAAAGGTTGTTATGCCCGCAGTAATGGCATAGCCAACGACAAGGAAACTGAACGCAAGGCAACAATGACGCCTCAGCAGTGGCAGCAAATCTTTACCGAAGCAGC
Organism: Prevotella sp.; assembly: GCA_017965475.1. Lineage (GTDB taxonomy): Bacteria > Bacteroidota > Bacteroidia > Bacteroidales > Bacteroidaceae > Prevotella. The sequence goes on along the minus strand of JAGCPV010000157.1, from coordinate 12,456 downwards.
CGATATGGGCATCAACTTCTCGCTCTTGGCGGGTGGTGAACCTATGAAGCGTAAGGATATTCTGGAGGCTGTGGCCGAGGTAAAGGATATGATATTCCCCATTTTCACCAATGGCACTCTCATCGGCCCCTCATATATTGAATTCCTTCGCAAGCACTTGAATATGGTGCCCATCATCAGCATCGAGGGAACAGCTATGGGAACCGACGAACGCCGCGGACAGGGCGTATTTAAACGTGCCATGCAGTCGATGGAAATGCTGAAACAGGAAGATCTGTTCTTCGGCACAAGCATCACGGTAACCACAGAGAACTATCAGATGGTAACCTCGTCCGAGTTTATCGACCAGCTACGCTCTTACGGTTGTAAAATTGTGTTCTATGTTGAATATGTACCTACGGAAGCAGGTACAGAGCATTTGGCATTCAGCGATGAACACGTGGCCGAGATGGAACAGGTACTCGAAACCCGCCGCGAGGAGTATGAAGACATTATCTTCCTATCGTTCCCTGGCGATGAGAAAGCCCTTGGAGGCTGTCTGGCCTCAGGGCGTGGTTTTTTCCATATCGGACCAGATGGCAGCGCGGAGCCTTGTCCGTTCTCTCCTTTCAGCGATAGTAATGTGGCTGAGGTGGGCGTTCGACAAGCCCTGCAATCGCCACTCTTCCGTAAGATTCGCGCAGCACGTGCCCTCGGATGGGAGCATACAGGCGGCTGCACCCTTTTCGAGCATCGCGAAGAAATAGAGGAAATGATCTCACCTCGTCTCTCGTGATGGAGCCATCTTGTCTATTTCCGCTTTGGATTCTTCGGGAACCAGCCGCGTTCTACACGTTTCTTCTGTTCGAAGAGTTCGCCGATACCCCATAGGGCCGAGGCACCGAATACACCTACGATGGCAGACAGAATGGCATTCTCAATGAATAGCGCAGCAATGATGGATGCCAGGCCAATCATCAGGTAAACGACCCAAGGGCGCGTACCCCAGTAATATTCAGTCTTGATGACGATAGGATGCCAGATGCCTATGGTCAGAAAGGTGCAAACGGCTATGATGATTCCTGTGAAATACATGGCCGGTTATTCGATGCTCTGTGCTATACTCTCCAGGACGTAGTCGAGTATCTCTGGTGTGTGAGTCTCGGAGATGAAGTTGCCCTCGAACTGCGACGGACTGACGTAGATGCCGCGACTGAGCATGTTGCGGAAGTAGCGGGCAAAGCGCTGCTGGTCGGAGCGTTGTGTGTCCTTGAAATTGCGCACAGGATTTTCGTTGAAGAATAATGTGAACATGGAGCCGCAACGGTTCAGTTGGATGCCTTTGCCAGCGATAATCTGCTCAAGCCGGGCAATAAATACGTCGCTCTTGCGCTCTAATGTCTCATAAAAACCGACTTGCGACAGCTGGGTCAGCGTCTCGATGCCTGCTGCCATAGCCACGGGGTTGCCGCTGAGCGTGCCTGCCTGATAGACGGGACCCTCGGGAGCCAGTACCTTCATGATGTCCGCGCGACCGCCAAAGGCTGCAGCAGGGAATCCGCCACCGACTATCTTGCCGACGGTGGTCATGTCGGGCGTGATGCCAAAGCGCTGCTGGGCACCGCCAAAAGCCAGCCGGAAGCCTGTGATGACCTCATCGAAGATAAGCACGGCTCCATACTGTTCGGTCACCTCGCGGGTAGCCTTCAGAAAGTCTTCAGTAGGCACCACCACACCCATGTTGCAAGCCACCGGCTCGATAATGAGTGCTGCCACCTTATGCCCATGCTCGCTGAAGAACTGGCGCAGGGCCTCGGTGTCATTATACGGCAGCACCGCTGTATATTTCACAAATCCATCGGGCACACCAGCCGACGAGGCGTTTGAGATATTGGCAACGCCGGAGCCCGCTGCCACCAGCAGATGGTCGGCATGCCCGTGGTAGTTGCCCTCGAACTTCACGAGGATATCACGGCCTGTATAGCCGCGGGCCACGCGGATGGCCGACATGGTGGCTTCGGTGCCGCTGTTGACAAAACGCAGGCGCTCCATCGTGGGAAAGGCCTCGCGCACCTTCTCGGCCAGTACGGTCTCGTTCTCACAGGGAATGCCATAACTGCTGCCGCGACCGACGGCATTGACAGCCGCCTGAGAGACGCGCTCGTTGTTATGCCCCAGAATAAAGACACCCCACGACATGCAGAAGTCGATGATGCGGTTGTCGTCGATGTCGGTGATATAGGCGCCCTTGGTCTCTTTCACGAAGATCGGTGTGGTGCCCACGCTGCGGAGCGCCCTGACGGGGCTGTTCACCCCGCCAGGTATCACCTGCCGTGCCCGCTCGAAAGCGGCTGCTGACTTGATTCGTTCGCTTATGCCCATCGCTGCATGTACTCTTTAGCGTAATAACTGATGATATACTGCGCACCGGCACGCTTGATGGCTATCAGACTCTCGAACACCACGCGCTGCTCGTCGAGATAGCCGAGTTTGGCAGCAGCCTTGAGCATGGAGTACTCGCCACTCACCTGATAGGCCACCATCGGGATGTTAGGGAATCGCTCCACGCCACGGGCAATCATGTCGAGATAAGGCATGGCGGGTTTCACCATCGTCCAGTCGGCACCCTCCTCAATATCGGCAGCTATCTCCTCCAATCCCTGGTCGTGGGTGCGGTAGTCCATCTGGTAGGTCTTGCGGTCGCCGAATGCGGGAGCGGAATCGGCAGCATCGCGGAACGGTCCGTAGAAGGCCGAGGCATACTTGGCGGAATAGGCCAGAATCTTGCATTTGTCGCGCAGTCCGGCCTCGCGCAGCCGCTTGTCGAGCGCCTCAATCTGTCCGTCCATCATAGCGGAGGGAGCCACAAAGTCGGCACCGGCCTTGGCATGAACGTAGGCCATCTCGGCCAGCAGTGGCAGTGTGGAGTCGTTGTCCACGTCGTGGTCGCAGAGCAGACCGCAGTGTCCGTGACTGGTATATTCACAGAGGCAGACGTCGGTGATGACGCACACCTCGGGCTGGGCAGCCTTGATAGCCTTCACGGCACGGCAGACGAGCGCATCTTCAGCATAAGCCAGCGAGCCGCGCTCATCCTTCTGGCTGTCGTCGATGACACCGAAGAGCAGCACCTTGTCGATGCCAAGTGCATACACCTCCTTGACATCCTCTACGAGCGTGTCGATGGAGAAGCGGCAGATGCCCGGCATCGTGGCAATCTCTTCCTTGACGCCCGCTCCCTCTACAACGAAATAGGGATAGATAAAGTCTTTCACATTGATGGATACGTCGGCATACTTGTCGCGTATCTCCTGCGTTGAGCGATAGGTTCTAAATCTTTTCATAAGTTCTGTTGTTTTATTATTGTATGTAAATATTGTTCGGTTACTGGGCCGCGGGTAGCAAATATCTTTCCTACGGGCAGCGAGCCATAGAGGCTAATGAAGTTGTCGATGGTTGAGGGCGAGGTGAAGACGATGCGGTCCACCTCGTCGAGACAAATCTTCTGTGGATGCGCTGGCATCCGATTGATATAGGCTGTGATACAGTCAACCTTGAACCCCAGTTCCTTGAGTCCTTCAGGAATGATGGGCAGTGCCAGGTTGGAGCGTGGGATGATCACACGGCCGCAAGGCTGTCTCCTGAACCAAGCTATCACGCCATACGAGTTGTCGTCGTCTACTTGCTGAACCTCCTTTACCCCTGCTTTCTGTAAGGCAGCAGTCGTGGTACTTCCGATAGACACGATGCGGCGGGCTTGGGCAAACATAGCCCCCACGTATCTGGCGGCATGACGCGAGGTGAAAAGCACGTAGTCATAGCGGTTGATATCGTGTGCCGCACTTTGTAGCGCAGCGTTGTCGTCCACTGGCGTGATTTCTATCAGTGGCGTATGGATGCAGTCGGCATCGGGTGGGGTCAATCCAGTATACAGCGTCGTCATAAGATGCTTCCTTTCGCGAATATCGCCTTCAGGTCGTTGCGTCCTTTTCTGGCTGTCACTGCCAGCCGGCCTTGCATGGGGTGGGTGGTAAAGGACAAGATCTCGGCTATCTCACCCTCCATGCCGAGACGTTTCAAGGCACACGTGGCAACAATGGCGGCATCAATCTGTCCCGACCTTACTTGCCGGACCCTGTCTTCGATGCATCCGCGAATACTTACTACTTCCAAGTCAGGGCGCATCGCCAGCAGTTCTTGTCTGCGCAAGGGCGAACTAGTTCCGATGCGACTGCCTGTAGGTAGTGCTGCCAGTGTCTGGTTGTCACGACTCACCAGCGCGTCGGTCTTGTCGAATGCCTCATAAAGGGCGATGACCTCCAATCCGCCATTCAACTGTTCGGGCAGATCTTTGGCAGAATGGATGGCCACATCAGCCTCACCCTTCAGCAGAGCCTGGTCGAGCTCACGGGTGAAGATGTCGTCGGGTGCCTCGCCGTTGAGCAGCGAAATGTGTTGATTCTTATCGCCTAACGATGCCTTCACCTTCAGCTTGTAGGGCACATCAGGCAGATGTTGCATCACTTCCTTGACCTGCAGTTGCGACAGTCGGCTGCCACGGGCCACAATGCGGACGGTATGGTGCTTTCTGCGGCGCTCCATGATTTCGCGCAGCAGTCCAATCTCTTCCTCAATCATCAGTTCTGCCTTCTGCACTTCATCTTCCCTGACGGCGATGTTGGCCTGCACTTTCCGTTCCACGTCCTGCAGGTTGTAGAGCGTCACCTGCTGCATGTCGGCAACACTGGGGTCGATATCGCGTGGAAAGGCAAGGTCGATAGCCAGCAGTTTGCGGTTGGGGTTCAAGTCTTCCTTAAAGATAATGGCATGGTCGGCAGAGGTGGCGCTAATCAGGATGTCGGTATGCTGCAGGAAATCGTCTTTCTCGTCCAACTGCCGTACATCGATACCGTATGGAGCGGCCATCCGTCGGGCTTTCTCTTCAGTACGATTGGCCAGCATCATCACCTTGGCCCCTTTGTTTTTCAGGAACTTGATGATGTCTTCCGTGAGTTTGTTCACACCGATGATGGTGATATGGGCATTGGAAAGATTGATGTGCTGCTGCTCAATGATTTCGATAGCAGCCAGACTGTGACTGACGGCTCCATGGGATATCTCCGTCTCATTGCGCACACGCTTACCAATCTGCAGGGCACACTCGAAGAGCTTATGCAGACCTGCGGAGAGTTTGACGCCACTCTGACGGGCTGCCTGATAGGCTTCCTTCACCTGTCCCTGTACGGCCCGCTCGCCAGTGATGGCCGATTCCAAACCACATACCACTCGGAAGAGGTGTCGCGCCACCGTATCGGGAATATCCCCGTCACCGTAGTAGAGTTCCACACGGTTACAGGTCTGCAGTAGCACCGATGGCCCGACATCATCACGGTTCAGGTGGCTGAAGTAATCCTCACGTTCTTTCAAAGAGGTGGTGAGGTGATTTATCGATTTGTATTGTATCATCTCCAATCGGTTTCTTTAATCCAGTTTATCAGGAACTTGACGTTCTCAACGGGTGTGTCGGCCAGCACCCCATGCCCCAGGTTCACCACCCATCTGTGATGCTCGCGGAAGAACGGCTTGTAGCCCTCCATCACCCGCCGTATCTCCTCATGCGAGGCAAAGAGCAGGTGGGGGTCGATATTTCCCTGCAGCCCCACTTCAGGGTGTACCATCTGTCGGGCTTCTGTCAGCGACATCTGCCAGTCGATGCTAACAAAGTCGCACACATCTGGCGTAATCTGCTTCAGTCCACAGCCAAGTCCTTTGGGGAAGAATATCAAGGGGGTGCCCATGGAGCGCACAGCATCAGTAATCCTGCAGACAGCAGGCAGGAACAGTTCGGCATAGATATCAGCAGGCAGGAGTCCTGCATGACTGTCGAAGAGTTGGAAGGCATCAATGCCGTGCTCTACCTGCTTGATGGCATACGCTATCGACAAGTCGGTCACGGCATCAATCAACCGGCGTGTCTCTTCCTTGTGTTCGTAAAAGAATCGCTTGGCCTCGGGAAAGGTCTGCTTGGTACTCATGCCTTGCAGCATATAGCAGAGAGTGGTCAGCGGAGCCCCACAGAATCCTATCAGGGGCATTTCGCTCTTGTCGACGACAAGGTCGATGGCGCGATATACATTGTCGAGGCGTTCCGGCTGAACCTTCAGACAGCTGGAAGGCCGCTTTTCTGCAGCCAGCGGATTCAGGAACTTGGGGCCCTGCTCCGTCCATTCTAACTCCATGCCCATAGCCATCGGCACCATCAGGATATCGCTGAACAGGATGGCGGCATCTACCCCCAGATCCTCTACAGGCAGTAGCGTTACCTGTGCAGCCAACGCTGGCGTATTGATCAGTTCTGAAAAGGCGTATTGCTCACGCAACTTCTGGTAACGTGGCAGCACGCGACCTGCCTGTCGCATCAGCCATACAGGTGGGCGATGGCACTCCCGGCCGAGTAATGTGTTCAGGAAAATACTCTCCATATCTCTAAACTTTAAACTCTAAACACTTATCGGCTGTTTCTACAGCTTGTTTGATACGGTGGGCCATGCCTATACCGTCGCGCAGATTGCCTGCTATGGTCAGGCCGCTATAGCGGCGTTGCAATCGCTCGATGGTGGCAAAACGCTCACCTGAGGTAATCTCATACTGAGGTATGGCGCGCAGATGGCGGAAGATACGGATGAGGTCGGGCTTTGCCTGCTTAGGAAACTTCAGCATCGAATGGAAACACTGCTCCACCACGTCTGTAAGTTCGCCATCGCTTTTCCCGAGCAGTTCGGCATGTCTGACACCGCCCAGGAAATAGGAGAACAGCGCACCGCCTTCTGGAGCACGGTCCGTAAAGCAGGCTGAGGGGAAGAGGATGCCCAGCACGGGCTGCTGCTCGCACGACGGTACCAGTCCGCCAAAGGCGTGATAGTCGCCGCCAAAGGTGTCACGTACTCCCACGCTAATCTCTACCACGGGGGCATAGCTCAGGTTGCTCAGTTGTCGCATGCTACTGTCATCAATAAATGGAAGCAGCTCGGGCAGACAATAGGCACCACATGTCGTAACAACCTGACGGCATTCGATAGTCTGTTGCTCACCAGCCTTATCTACGTATGTGGCCTTCCATCCGTATTCCGTCGGCATCACTCTTACATCGCGAACCCCAGTCAGCAGGGCTGTACCTAAATAGTCGGCCATAGCATGAGTGATCTGTCCAAGTCCACCTACCGCCGAGAATACTTTCTTTGTTGCCAGACGGTCTCTGTCGTTCTTCGGCTCTTTCATCTTGGCAAAAGAACCTCGGATGAAACTGCCGTAATCCTGTTCAAGACGATAGAGTTTCGGCAGGGCATAGCGCGTAATGAGCGTGTCGGGGTTGCCGGCATAAACACCGGAGAGGAATGGATCGACAGCATAATCGACAAACGACCTGCCCAGTCTTCGACGGGCTAACGACCCTACTGACTCGTCAGGATTAGTGCCTTTTTTGCGCCAAGGTTCTCTGAGGATCCTGAACTTGTCTGCCAGCGTGAACAATGGGGTCGTCACGGCACTCACAGGACCGGAAGGAAGGTCATGAAAGCGATTGCCTTTCCATATCAGCCGACGCTTCGAGGCATCAGGTGCTGTCTCCATCCGGCACTTGCCACCCGATATGTTCTCCAGGTCTGCCATCAGTTCTGCTACTTCGGGGTTGGATACAGTACCTGTATTCGGGCCGCTCTCAAAGACAAAGCCCTGTTCTCTGTGTGTCTGTATCTGTCCGCCAGCTCTGTCCATCTGTTCCAGCACCGTCACGTCGCGTCCTCGGCGCGCCAGTGTGTAGGCTGTTGTCAGCCCGGTCAGCCCGGCTCCTATTATCAATATATCTGTTTTCATCTTCATTTCTCAACTCCTTACTCCTCAACTCCTCAAACAGGTTTTGAGAATGCTTTCGTCGTATGCTGCATCAGCGGGTCGAGAAGTGCTGCCACATTTCTCACAAACGGACTACTCTCATGTGCCATCCTTATCGTGTTACCATCGATGGTGATGATTCCGTCGGCTTGCATCTCCGCCAGTCGTTGTTCATCATAATTCAACACTGCCTGCTGCTCATCGGTTAGCGTCACGGCATAGTTACACATCAGACTGTCGATGACCTGCCTTGACAACTGTTCTTCCCTGCTTAGCATATAACCTTTTCCGACAGGCAGATGTCCGCTGTTTACCGTCTGGATGTATTCGTCGATATCTTTCGTATTCTGTGCGTAAGCCGTATCCAACTGCGTGATGCCCGTCACGCCCAGCGCATATACCTGTGCTGTGGTTCTGCGGGTGCAGTAGCCTTGGAAATTCCTATGCAGTAGCCCGTCCTGTAATGCAGTGTAAAGTTCGTCGTCGGGGCGTACGAAATGGTCCATTCCTACTCTCACGTAGCCTGCTGCCAAAAGCAGTTTAGCCGCCTCGTCAAATATCCGGCCCTTCTCCTCAGCAGTGGGCAGTCCTGTTTTTTCCAGGATGAGTTGTTGTTTCTTCAACCAGGGCACGTGGGCATAGCTGAACATCACCAAACGGTCGGGCTGCAGACTGATGGCCTGCTCTATCGTGCGACAAAAGCTCTCTGCTGTCTGGTAAGGCAGACCGTAGAGAAAATCCAAGTTGATGTGTGCTCCTCCGTGACGCAGCACGGCAAAGATATCTTCTGTACGCTCCATAGAAGGTCGGCGGTTGACGGTCGTCAGTACTTTTTCGTCAAAGTCCTGAACACCAATACTGAATCGCGTAAAGCCCGCTTTTATAAGTCCTCTCCAATCTAAGAGCGACAGATAGCCAGGATGGCATTCGATGGCCACCTCTGGACTATCAATCTTTGGAAATGTATTTAAAATATGTTGGTTGAGAGACCTGATGACAGCGGGCTGAAGACTTGTGGGACTTCCGCCCCCATAGTGTATCTGTGCAACCTGTCTGTCACGCTGTAACAATGGGATAATCAGATCGATTTCCTCATGCAATGCCTTCACGTAGTCAGCCACAGCAGCCTCACTTCGCATGGCGTATGAATTACAGGCACAATAATGGCATAAGCTGTGGCAGAAGGGTATGTGCAGATAGAACGACAGGTTTCTGTCTTTCGCTTCGTTTGAACGATGAACGGCACTGATGTAATCCTCTTCAGACAAATCTCTGAAATAGTTTGCCGGCGGATAGCTGGTATACCGTGGAACAGGTACATTATACTTTTCTATGATATCTGGTGTCAACATGAAATCTATTTTCGTCATTTTCGGCTGCAAAGGTACTACGAATCCTTTTTATCTACAATCCTAAAAAATGATGAATTGTCCGTTTTACATCCTCATTTATGAGGAAGCGACACGTAAAAAAGCATGAGTTCTAAAAAAATAGTAGTACCTTTGCACCATATAAATAAATATGGAAAGTCTTCGACCAGTTTTCTCTATCGCTATCGTTGATTCTAATATACTGTCGGCACTTGGACTTCAGCAGATTCTGACGGATATGGCGCCCATGGTGGATATTAGGATCTTTGTCACCTTCAGTGAGATGGAAGTGGCAAAAGACCGGTTCGTACATTACTTCGTGGCTTCGCGTATCTATTTCGAGCACACCTCCTTCTTCCGTACCCGACTTCAGCAAACCATTGTACTCGTCAATGGCGACATGCAGATACAGGGCGTTGCAACACTCAACGTCTGCCAAAGCGAGAAGATGGTAGTCAAATCTATCATAACCCTGCAAAGACAAGGGCACCACGATTCCAGTCATCGCACGGCTACAGGCAGCGGTACTGTCCAGCTTTCACCACGTGAACTGGAGGTTACCATCCTGCTGACCAAGGGACTCATCAACAAGGAGATTGCCGACCGTATGAATATCAGTATCACGACGGTCATCACCCACCGCAAAAACATCATGGAAAAACTACATGCCCGTTCATTGGCAGATATCATCATCTATGCCGTAATGAACGGGTATGTGAACCTTGGCGAACTTTGAGGTAACGATAGTTCTTAGTTTCGTTCTCAGAAGAATTTTACGATGTCGTCCAATGGTCTTCTTTCAGGGCGGTTTGGTTCTCCAGCCCTATAGCCCAGAGAGATAACCGCCATGATCGTCTCGTTTTCGGGGATAGCGAAGAGCTGTCTTAATCCTTCAGCGTCACGCATGCCCATGATGAGAGTATCGAAGCCCATGGCGCGAGCCTTTAATATCATGTAGCAGTTGCTAAGGCCATTGTCATAAGCACCCCATCCGTCGCCCACTTCGTTGGTCTGGTTCCCCTGGAAAAAGCCCGACTTGCCTCTCTCGAACGTTGAGACTGCATAGGCAGGTTAATCAGAAATAGGTATCAGCGTCTTACTCCTTCACAGCACCTACGATATCATCGATGGTGGCTACGGTATGGCCGTCGCGGTGGCGGAACAGGTTCAGGATGTCGCGCACGGTCTTCTCCTCTTCCACCTGCTCGTCAATGAACTGGTCTACGAAATTGATGCTTGCACGGTCATGCTCTTCATCAGCCACATCGGCCAACTCGTTGATTTTCTCCGTCACCCACATCTCGTGCTTCAGCGTGTACTCAAAGATACTCTTCGGATCATTGTAGTCTTGTTCGGGCGCGTCGATGGCAGTCACCACGGCCTCACCACCTCGGTCTAATACAAAATTGGCCATCTTCAAGGCATGTTCCTTCTCCTCATTCGAGTGGTCAAACATCCAGGCGGCAAAGCCCTTCCAGTCCTCTTTGCGGAACCAGAAGGCCATTTGGAGATAGAGGTTCGATGAATACAGCTCGGCTGTAATCTGTGCGTTAAACGCATCCTGCATTTTCTTTGAAATGTTCATAATCGTAGTCTTTTATTTAATGAATAATAATCAGTTGCAAAGATACGAAGGATTTGTGAAAAATACGAAGATTTTGACATAAGTCTTTATTTCCTACCACCTCCGCTGGATGAAAAGACATCGTAGAGTTTGGCCATATAACATAGAAATACCGTTGAGACGATAAAAAGGATGATGAAAAAAGCCATCCACAGCCAACTCCAGCCATTGATGAATGACAAAGCAAGCAGGATGGCAGGAATCAATGCGGTTGCCGACAAAAGACACAAAAGCCAGGTAGGGATTCGGTTTCCAGAATCTGGCAGAGAATTTGATTTCAATAATACCATATTGTTTCTTGCAATAGATGGCTGACCATCACAGCCAGCCATCTCACTAAACTAAACAAATACTTTATGAATTTTATACCTGTGATTACAATTCAGGAGAGATGGCGGCGATCCAAGCTTCGATACGAGTGTCGGTTTTGTCATCCTCGTTGATGTCGTCGAGGGGCAGGCCGATGAATTTGCCGTCAATCACGGCCTCGGAGTCATCGAAGGTATAGTCATCGGTCTCTACGCTGCCAATGAACTTGGCACCACTATTCTTAATGCCGTTGTAGAGTTCGCCCATGCCACCTACGAACGTGTCACTATATGATGAGCAGTCGCCGCATCCGAAGAGGGCGATGGTCTTGCCACTGAGGTCGGCACCTTGGAGTGTCTTCAGTCCGTCGTACCAGTCATCTTGCAATTCGCCTGCGCCCCATGTCGAAGTACCGAGGATCAGGTTTTGGTTAGCGGCCACGATGTCAGCTGTCAAGTCCTGTACGTTCAGGGCCTTGCAGCCCAGTTTCGAGGCAATCTTCTCTGCGATGGCCTCGCATGTTCCTGTCGAGGAACCATAGATTACAATTGTTGCGTTCATTTTATGATTTATTCAAAAGAAATTATTAATTTCTGTTGATGCATTTCCCCTCACATTTCCCGTTGCACTCGCTTTTACATCCGTTTTTGCGCTTACAGTACCGTTCGCATTGTGCGCAGAGGTCATAGCCGAGCATAGCTCCGAGGATGAAATCTTCTTCGGGTGTGAGCTGGTTCAGCGGACGGGTGACGATGAGCCGGATGGCCTCCAAACACTCACGCCGCCCGAAATACACGTTCAGGTTCTGCTGACCTGCAGGCTGCAACAGGTATGGAATACCTTGGCTCTCCAGTCGCTGAATGGCCAGTTCACTGTACCTCTTGTTGCAGGTGAACAGCACCATGTGGCGCACACCTTTATGCAACTCGTAGATGTGATTCATCAGTACCTTCATCTCTGTGGGAATCGCTGTCGTCGTTCTCATTTTTATCGTTCTTGATTTCGGCTGCAAAGGTACGGCAAATAAATAAGGTGCGCAATACCTAAAACGCGATGTTTTAAGCATTGCGCACCTGTGTAAGTCTGCAAAACCAGATTAACAAGAAGTAGGTATTTAGTGGAAATCGTCATTTTTGGGTATTTCACAGGTTGGAAATAATGCGTACCTTTGCACCCCGATAAAAAGGGATATTGCATCAAGAACGTGGCAGCTATGATGTTCTCAGAGCGACCAGATAAGTTTTTCAAGCAGTCACAGGTGGAGATTGTGTTGTTCCCTGAAGG
>JAGCPV010000156.1 GCA_017965475.1 Prevotella sp. | reverse complement strand
CTCAGGCACCACATAGCCACGACGCTTGATGAATGCATAGGCACGAGCCGCCTTCGCCAGATTGATACTGGCTCGGGGCGAACCACCGAAGGAGATCATATCCTTCAGGTCCTTCAGACCATAACGATCAGGATAACGGGTTGCAAACACGATGTCTGCAATATACTGTTCGATCTTTTCGTCGATATAGACCTCACGCACCACACTACGGGCATTCAGGATCTCTTCTGCCGTCGTCACAGGCGTCACCGTCGGCATCTCACCAGCGATATTCTCACGAATAATCTTCTTTTCCTCGTCGAGAGAAGGATAATCGATCACCACCTTCAACATGAAACGGTCCACCTGAGCCTCAGGCAACGGATAGGTTCCTTCCTGTTCTATCGGATTCTGCGTCGCCATTACGAGGAAAGGATTGGGAAGCGGAAATGTGGTGCTACCGATCGTCACCTGTTTCTCCTGCATGGCTTCCAGCAAGGCACTCTGTACCTTTGCCGGTGCACGGTTGATTTCATCTGCCAGCACAAAGTTAGCAAAGACCGGACCTTTCTTTACCTGAAACTTCTCATCTTTTTGAGAATAGATCAACGTACCAATGACATCGGCCGGAAGCAGGTCCGGGGTAAACTGAATACGGCTGTACTCCGAGTCTATCAACTGCGAAAGGGTCTTAATAGCCAATGTCTTAGCAAGTCCAGGGACACCTTCCAAAAGGATATGTCCATCACTCAGCAATCCTATCAGAAGTGAATCGACGAGATGCTTTTGTCCTACGATGACACGGTCCATACCAGTCACCAGATTTGTCACGAATGCACTTTGTTGTTCTATCCGGATATTCAACTCACGGATATCAATAGCTTCTGCCATAATATTTTCTCTTTTTTAGTTTCCTCAATTTGTCCGCAAAAGTAGTGAAATAAAAGGATTTTCCATCTACATCTCTGTCTAAATAATATTAAAAAAGTTTCCCAAAACCTAAGTTTTAAGAAACTTTTTCATTCTTTCCCTATTCATTCACAGTCTGGGGCTTCTTTTTCTTCTTCAACTGCAGTTTCGGAACCTTTATTTCCTGTCCAACCTTCAACTCCGAAGATGCTTTCAGACCGTTATAGACCTCCAGATAACAAACCATATCAGGACCTAAGACACGATTGGCTATCTTGACAAGGGTCTCACCTTCCTTGACCTTGACAACACGATCTGTTCCTATAATCTTATAGGCACCCGTACGTACCCGTGCATCCATCGCCGAATACTTGTCTGAATCGACTTCTGGTTGTGGATCTGCTTTAGCCACTATAGGCTGAGCAGGTTCAGACTTTTGCACCTCTGGTTTGGGAGTTTTAGACTTAGGTGCCTCTGGGATGGCATCGGCTGATGTAGTATCTATCGGCTCCTGTACGTACTCTAAGGTATCTGACAGATCTGGAGAAACACCAGAGGCCTTGACAGATTGTTCCATCTTCACCTTATCAGACAGGAAATTAGACAATGGGAAATAGCTGCCCAAGAGGTAACCAGCTATTAGACCCACCAAACCAACTATCAAGGCTATCAGCCATTTCTTACTAGAAGATTCTTCTTCCTCCCAATAGAAGGGCTCTTCGTTGGACGTTTCCTCAACAGGTTTCTCGTCAGCAGACTCCTCTGCAACAGGTTCTTCAATAACAGGTTCTTCAGCAAGAGCGTCCTCAACCAAAGACTCTTCAGAAATTGGTTCCTCGACAATCGGTTCCTCTACGACAGGCTCTTCAACCACAGACTCTTCTGCAAGGGTTTCTTCTACGACAGGCTCCTCTGGAACAGGTTCTTCAATGACTGGTTCCTCAACCAAAGGCTCTTCAATGATAGGCTTCTCAACCACAGGATTCTCGACAACGGGTTCCTTAGCTTCAGGTTCCTCCGCTACGGGTTCTTTCTTCATTTCACCTAGGATGACGGGTTTTACATTGATGCTATCCCCAAACTCCACCAAAGGTAGGGCACTGTCTTCCGAGAGAGTTTCACCTATACCCTTCCCTTCCATATCTTCAAAATCCACACCGTCCTTCAATACAACAGTCTCAAACTGTGAGAAGGGCTTGTTCACCAGTTCCTTCATCAAGGTATCTGGCACGAATGTGATCTTGTCATGGCCTTCGATCAGTACCCGTTCACCCGTATTGACATTCACACTCTCACGATCTTCCACGTCGATGATCTTAAACGTACCAAGTCCTTTCACCTTCACAATCCTATCACGCTCCAACGCCTGTTGGATCACATCAAACATAGCATTAACGAAAGCAGCAGCCACCTTCTTATTCAGTCCATTGCGCTCCATGAGCACTTTGGAAATATCTTGAATCGTCATCTTTCCCATTATTCGGTTCCTCCATTCTTTACACGCTCTTTCCAATTGGCGTTTGGTTTGAAGTTCAGCACCAGTTTTGGTGGCACCAGCATCCGTTGTCCCGTAGATGGATTCACCATGATCCGCTCCAGTTTCTTCTTGACTTCAAAAGTTCCGAAAGTCGGCACGAGTACCGAACCGTCTTCCTGAAAATGATCTCCCATCGCCTCCACGATAGAATTCACCATCTTTTGCGTGTCCTCGGGCGAATAACCCGTCTGCTGCGCTAATTCTGAGATAAAGTCTTTATTCGTCATATCTTATCATTGATTGTTGAGCCATATAAGTCAAACTCCTCCGAGTCCGTGATCAGCACGTCATAGAATGTGCCAATGTTCAAATCGCGCTCCGAGGCAGGAATCAGTACTTCGGGATCCACTTCTGGAGAACAGTATTCCGTCCGTCCCACATAATAATCACCTTCCCGTCTGTCAATCACGACTTTCAGGGTCTTGCCAACTTTCTCTGCTTCCAGTTCTGCACTGATGTTCTGCTGGATGCGCATGATCTTGTCAAGACGACGTTGTTTCACATCCTCAGGCACATCGTCCTCATAATGCAGGGCCGAATAGGTACCCTCTTCCTCGGAATAGGCAAAAGCCCCCATCCTCTCAAAACGTGCCCATTTCACAAAAGCCTTCAACTCCTCAAAATCCTCCTCCGTCTCCCCGGGGAAGCCAACCATCAGTGTCGTACGGAGATGGATCCCCGGTACTTCCCGACGCAGACGTTCTATCAACTCGTAAGTCTCTGCCTTGGTCACATGGCGCTGCATCCTTGACAAAATATTGTCTGAGATATGCTGGAGAGCAATATCCAGATATTTACAGACATTAGGTTTCTCCCGCATCACACGGAGCAGATCCCACGGGAAGTGCGTCGGATAGGCATAGTGCAGACGAATCCATTCCACACCCGGAATATCCGACATCCGCTCGATAAGTTCTGCAATATGCTGTTTGCCGTCAATATCTATACCATAATAAGTCAGTTCCTGGGCAATCACATTGAACTCCTTCGTGCCATCAGCCACTAACTGACGGACCTCGTCGAGAATCTCCTGCATCGGACGACTCTGATGACGACCCGTGATCAGTGGTATGGCACAGTATGCACAATGCCGATCACACCCCTCAGAAATCTTCAGATACGCATAGTGACGAGGCGTCGTAACATGTCGTTTCCCCTCCAAAAACCTCGTACTGGGGTCAGGCCCCGAGTTATAGTTTTGCTCCAGATCCTTCAGCAACTGCTTGTAGTTGAACTTCCCATACCAGCCATCAACCTCAGGGATTTCTTTCTCCAAATCGGCAAGGTATCTCTCTGACAGACAACCCATCACAAAGAGTTTCTCAATTCGTCCTTCCGTCTTGGCTTGGGCAAACTCCAGAATCGTATTGATACTTTCCTCCTTGGCATCAGCGATGAAGCCACAGGTATTGACGACCACGATCTCGCCCTGAGGATCCTCGCTATCGTGCGTACACTGATAACCATTAGCCTCCATCAGTCCCATCAGAACCTCACTGTCAACGAGATTCTTCGAGCATCCGAGCGAAATAATGTCTATGGTCTTCATCCTGTATATCCAAGTGGGCTATTGGTTACTGAACAACGAATCCACGAACTGTCGTTTGTTGAAGAGTTGCAGATCCTGCATACCCTCACCTAATCCTATATATTTCACAGGAACTTTCAACTGGTCAGAGATACCAATCACCACACCACCCTTGGCCGTACCGTCGAGTTTGGTAATGGCCAGCGATGTGATTTGTGTCACAGCCGCAAACTGCTTGGCCTGCTCAAAGGCATTCTGACCCGTAGAACCGTCGAGCACGAGCATCACCTCGTCAGGAGCCTCTGGCAACACCTTCTTCATCACATCCTTGATCTTCTTCAGCTCATTCATCAAGCCAACCTTATTGTGCAGACGACCTGCCGTATCAATCAGTACAACGTCTGCTCCGTTGGCCTTGGCACTGGAGAGGGTGTCGAAAGCCACACTGGCAGGATCACTGCCCATCTGCTGCTTCACCACAGGCACGCCGACCCTTTCACCCCAGATGCTGAGCTGCTCCACGGCAGCAGCACGGAACGTATCGGCTGCACCCAGATACACCTTCTTACCAGCCTGCTTAAACTGCCAGGCCAGTTTGCCGATCGTGGTAGTCTTGCCGACGCCATTCACACCTACAACCAGAATCACATATGGCTTATGGTCGCCCGGAAGATCCCAGTTGTCATTATCCTCCGTATTGTTCTCTGCCAACAGTTCTGCAATCTCGTCGCGCAGGATGGCATTGAGTTCCGACGTACCGACATATTTATCACGTGCTACGCGCTCCTCGATCCTCTCAATGATCTTCAGCGTCGTATCCACGCCCACATCACTGGTAATCAGCACCTCTTCCAAATTGTCGAGCACATCGTCATCAACCTTTGACTTTCCAGCTACAGCACGCGTCAGTTTATCAAACACACTCGTCTTGGTCTTTTCCAGTCCCTTGTCAAGTGTCTCCTTCTTTTCTTTATTGAAAAATCCAAATATTCCCATATTACAATATATTACGTGTGCAAAGATACGAATAAGTGAGTAGAAAACCAAAAAAAGAGGCCGCAAATTGATTTGCGACCTCTCATTTTTATCTGATAATAAGAATTAATTCTTAAAGAAGTCCTTAACTTCCTCGTTAGGAACCATTTGCTCATCGAAGATGTAAGCACCCGTCTTGGGGCTCTTCACCATCTTGATTACCTTTGTGTAAGCGCGACCATCCTTTGAGCCTTCATGGAGGGTAGCAACGGTTTTTTTTGCCATACTTCAGTCGTATTATTTAATCTCCTTGTGAAGAGTCATCTTCTTCAGGATGGGGTTATACTTCATCAGTTCCATACGCTCAGGCGTATTCTTGCGGTTCTTGGTCGTCACATAGCGGCTAGTACCGGGCATACCACTGTTCTTATGCTCAGTGCACTCCAGGATCACCTGCACGCGATTACCCTTTGCTTTCTTGCTTGCCATTGTTCTTAATCTCCTATCACTTTAATGTCCTTCCAATCTACGAAGCCCTTGGCAACAGCCTGCTTGAGGGCAGCGTCAAGACCTACTTTATTAATCATGCGAAGACCAGCAGCACTAATCTTCAGCTGAATCCAGCAACCCTCTTCTACATAGTAGAACTTCTTGCTGAAAAGGTTGACGTCAAAGCTTCTCTTCGTGCGGTGCTTTGAGTGAGACACATTGCAACCGATCTGTGCCTTCTTTCCTGTAATTTGACAAATCTTAGACATTTCTATCTACTTTTTTACTTGTGATTTACACTTACTTATTCCAAACAGGGTGCAAAGGTACACATTTTAATTGAGATTCAAACCATTGCCAGAACGGAAAGCCAAAGAATTAATCTTTTTTAACCTTCACGCACAGGACGAGGATCATTTTCCTCCTTCAGGAAGGCCAAAAAGAGCTCCATGGCCTTGTTCGTAGCATTGGTTAGATTGATGTCGCGACCCTGGTCTTCCTCCAGTTTCAGCGTCACCACCCTTTTATCATTTCCACAGGCCAACCAAATGGTACCGACAGGTATCTCTTTCGTACCTCCAGTAGGTCCTGCAAACCCTGTGGCAGAGATTGCGTAATCCGTGTTCAATGCCTTGCAGGCACCTTTCACCATTGCGATGGCAACTTCCTCACACACAGCCGTTTTCTCTTCCAAAAGTTGATGATCAACACCCAACAGGTTCTCCTTGATCTCATCGACATACGAGATGATACCGCCCTTGAAATACTTCGAGGCACCAGGCACTGCGATCATGGCCTCACCAATACGTCCGCCCGTACAACTTTCTGCCGTGCTAACTGTTTTTTCCGTCTCCCAGAGAATCTCACTGACCTCTCGGCTTGTTACCTTACTTTCGAAATCCATCTATTTAATTTTTAATGTTTATCTTCACTATCACTTGAATGTCACTTTTGAGAATGCAGGTATGTCAATATTACAGAACACCCCGTCAAGATACTTATAATAGCCCACGATGCCAATCATCGCCGCATTATCCGTCGTGTAGCTGAATTTAGGGATATAAATCGTCCAGCCATAGCGTTTCTCCGCATCGTAGAAAGCATTGCGCAGGCCATTGTTCGCACTCACGCCACCAGCCACAGCTACATGCTTGATACCTGTCTGCTTGACGGCCTTCTTCAATTTCTTCATCAGGATATCCACAATCGTCCACTCCAGCGAGGCAGCGATATCCTCCTTATGATGCTCAATAAAGTCTGGATCCTCTGCCACCCATTTCTGCATGGAATAGAGGAACGAGGTCTTCAGACCCGAGAAACTATAGTCGAGATTAGGGATGTTTGGCTCTGCAAACGAGAAAGCCTTCGGATTACCCTGACGTGCCAACTTGTCGATGATCGGACCACCTGGATAGCCGAGTCCCATTACCTTCGAACACTTGTCGATGGCCTCTCCAGCCGCATCGTCGATGGTCTGACCCAGCACCTCCATATCGTTGTAGGCATTCACCTTCACGATCTGCGAGTTACCGCCTGACACCAGCAGACATAGGAACGGCAACGGCGGCTGATGTTGATCATCCTCTGATTCCTTGATGAAATGCGCCATCACATGCCCCTGCAAGTGATTCACGTCAATCATCGGAATACCCAACGAACGGGCAAAGCCTTTGGCAAAACTCACCCCCACGAGTAATGATCCCATCAGTCCAGGTCCCCTTGTAAAGGCAATGGCAGAGAGCTGCTCCTTCGTGATACCAGCCTTCTTAATAGCCTGATCCACAACAGGCACCACATTCTGCTGATGTGCCCTCGAAGCCAACTCGGGCACCACACCACCGTATGCCTCGTGCACAGCTTGCGAAGCCGTCACATTCGACAGCAACACACCATTCTTGAGCACCGCTGCCGATGTATCGTCACAACTCGACTCTATACCTAATATATATATATCTTCTAGCATGACTAGCAGTTCTAGTAAGTTAATATCTCCACGCCGTGCTCTGTCATCAACAGCGTATGTTCCCACTGAGCACTGGGCAGTTCATCCTCCGTGATGACTTCCCAACCATATGGATCGTCAGCATCGATGAACACCTTCCACGTACCCATGTTGATCATCGGCTCGATAGTAAACACCATACCAGGCACGAGCAGCATACCCGTTCCGCGATGGCCATAGTGGTTGACATCAGGATCCTCATGGAACTTCAGTCCCACACCATGACCTGCCAGATCGCGCACGATACCATAGCCGTATTTCTTACAGTGCTTTTCGATGGCGTGGCCGATATCTCCCACAAAACCGTAGGGCTTGGCAGCCTCCATACCAATCTCCAGACATTCCTTGGCCACACGCACCAACTGCTCCTTTTCTGGCGAGGTTTTACCCATAATGAACATACGACTCGCGTCGGCATAGTAGCCATCGAGAATGGTTGTAAAATCCACGTTGATGATATCGCCCTCTTCGAGCACGTCCTCCTCCTTGGGAATACCATGACATACCACCTCGTTGATGGAGGTACAGACACTCATGGGGAAGCCCTCGTAGTCGAGACAGGCAGGGATGGCGTTGTGCTCCTCACAGTACTGACGGCATATCTGGTCTATCTCCAGAGTGTTCATCCCGACATGTATCTGCTTTGCCACCTCATCGAGCACACCCGTGTTCACGACACCCGCCTTTCGAATGCCCTCTATCTGTTCCGGTGTCTTGATCAGGTCGCGCGTAGGCACCAGCTTACCCTTGTTCTCCCAGTACATGATAGTCTTATCCATCTCCGTAGGTTCCTGACCTGACAGACAGTGCCATCTTCTCTTCTTATTGAAAGCGTTCATTACCTTATTATATATAAGCGGCTGCAAAGGTACAAAGAAAATCCCAATTCCTGATGATTAATCCCAAATTTTTCGTAACTTTGCCGCCATGATGAAGAGAATACTCATAATACTGATCGCCGCAGGTCTGACGATACCTGCTGTGGCAGGGCGCCCAAAGATCGGTTTGGTTCTCGGAGGCGGTGGTGCCAAGGGAGCCGCAGAGGTGGGTGTGCTGAAAGTACTCGAAGAGGCTGGCATCCCTATCGACTGTATCGCCGGTGCTTCCATAGGTTCCATCGTCGGCGGACTCTATGCGGCAGGCTACTCTGCCACAGAGCTCGACACACTGTTCCAGACGCAGGAGTGGTTCTCGTTGCTCACAGACAGAAAAACCTCACTCAGCTACGAGCCATATCAGCGCATCGACGGCGTGACCTATATCTTCGGATTCCCCATACTGGACAAGAATAGCCGGGGTTTCGGCATCATGCGCGGAGGAAGAATCGAACAAGTGCTCGATTCGATGGTATCCGTCAGGGGCTGTACGGACTTCGAGAGTCTGCGGATCCCCTTCCGTTGTGTCGCCGCTGACATCCGCACGGCAGAGGAAGTGGTGATCTCAGAAGGTCTCGTGTGCAAGGGACTCAGGGCCTCGATGGCCATACCGGGCATCTTCAAGCCCGTGGAATGGGGCGACAGGCTGCTCGTTGACGGTGGCATGCTCAACAACCTGCCCGTCGATATCTGCCGTCAGATGGGGGCAGATATCGTGATTGCAATAGACCTGCAACAAGGAGAGACACAACCTCGCAAACAGATAGACATCAGCGGTCTCTCTGGTTTGCTGGACTTTCTGGGACTCGGCGGTATCATTGAATGGGTGGCCAACCGTCCTGACATCATCAAATACAGCATGAACCTCAAGGATGCCGATATCTATATACATCCGTTGCTCCCCGACTACGACATCACCAAGTTCGGCAACAAGAACGCCGCCCGCATGATCAAAGCAGGCGAGAATGCCGCCAGAGAGCACATGAAAGAACTGCAGGAACTTGCTAACAAAGAATAGCTAATTACGGCGCTGTGGCCTCGTGGTTTTTCATCAGTGAGAGACAAAGCGTCCGACTAAACTCATGTTGTGGATTGTCACTGGCATAATCCCAATACATACCGCCTCTCAGGCCATGGTCATAAATATACTGGCACTTGGCCATCAACGACTTCACATTCTCATTTCCCCACACAAAGCGTCCCTCAGCATTGACCACATAAGGCACCTGACTTTCCTCGCTCCAGCGGCACTCATAACCGTCGGGCAGAACACCCGTCTCCAGAAACGTCTTCACCCCAGCATCCTCACGATCGCCCTTGCCGTAGAAAGGTATGCCCATCACCAGTTTCTCCTTGGGCACGCCCGCCTTCAGGTGGGCTTCAACAGCCTCACTCGACGTGCAGTCACCCGCTATCTCAGAGGGATAGAGGGCTGCATGGTGGGTATCTGTCCCGTTGTTCATGTCATAGGCCATCACGTTCACCAGATCCAGATAACCGATACAGTCTTTGAAATCGATATACTGGGCATCACAGACTGTCGCCGCCGTCAGCAGCTTCTCACTGCCGATAGTCTTCCGCAAGTCGCCCATCAACAATGTGAAGTTGGCCGTATCATCAGGCGAGGAAGAGATGCCAGCAGAATTCTGCGTGGGATACTCCCAGTCGATGTCAATACCATCGAGTCCATATTCTTCTATGACCCGATGACAGTCATTAGCAAACCTCTCCCGATGATCCTTCAAGGCCGCCATCTCACTGAATCGTCCACTGCCCCAGCCTCCTATTGATAGGAGCACTTTCAACTTGGGGTTCTGTTGTTTCAGGTTCACGATCATCTTCAGACGCTCAGGATTATCGATCCTAACGCCATCGAATGTCTCGCTCACATGACCAAACGCATAGTTGATATGAGTCATCACATGGGGATCTGGCACTTCATTGGTCCATGAGGTCACATAAGCGACGACCACCATTTGCGATGGCATAGGTTGTTTTTCATCGCTCTGGGCAGTGCATTGTATTGACAGCCACAGTGCCAACAGGAGAAAGATAGAGGATGTACGCATCCCCACAGACTACTTCTTGATCAACGAAGCAACCCAGAGGATGGCGACGGCACCAATGATTGCGGTACCGAGTTGCCCCAAGATCCCACCCCACTCTATGCCGAGCAGTGAGAACAGCCAGCCGCCGAGGGCACCACCAAAGAGACCAAGCACGATGTTCATGATGATGCCGAAGCCACCACCTTTCATTAACTTGCCAGCACAGAAGCCAGCCAAACATCCAATAAGGAGCGAATAAATAATACCCATAGTTGTTGATTAAATAATGATTGATGCTGCAAATATACGGAGTTTTCCCGAAACTTCCATGCATTTTGCAGATTATTTTTCTCTATCCTAGTAAGTTTAGGGATTTCTTCCTATATTTGCAGCAATTTATACGATGTAAAACAATGTATGCTTGCCGCTATCCTCTGTATCTGGAGCATGACGATTTACGCACAGGATGTGAAGATGACTTATCCACAGGCCGAATGGTCAAAGGCGGGAGTCCTTTTCTGAAATTAAGGAGTCCTTATTTCGCGAAAAGGACTCCTTAATTTTCAAAAAGTACCGTTTAATGGCGCG
Organism: Prevotella sp.; assembly: GCA_017965475.1. GTDB lineage: Bacteria > Bacteroidota > Bacteroidia > Bacteroidales > Bacteroidaceae > Prevotella. Next base: position 21,791 of record JAGCPV010000156.1, on the reverse strand, counting down.
AGAGAACTCAGGTGCCGACAAAGGAAAAAATTAGGGTACGGTCACGCTCACAGCTGTGACCATGTGACCACTTGTCGGATTTTTTTTGTTGTACTTCGCTGTTATAGCAGTTCTTTGGGCATGAGCTCCTGAGCGCGGTTGAAGTCCTCGGGGGTGTCGAGCTCGTAGGAGAAGTAGTTAGTGGTATCCACCACACGGAAGGTATGTCCCTGCGGGATCAGACGCTCGAAGGCACGCTCGTAGAAGATATCGATGAGCCCCTCGCGAAGGATCATCTGGTCGAGTTCCTTATAGAGGGCCTCGCTATATTCGGCAGTGATTTTCTCGATGCCGACGCTCTCGCCCATCGCATCCTCAGGACAACAGGTCTTGCTGATCTCCGTGATGCGCATGTCGCCATCGACGACGACCTTCATCTCCTCATCGCCCAGCTCGTGACGATTCACAGCGAGGGCACTCACGGGTTCACTGCTGATACGCACAACGGCGGCAGGATCGCAGAGGATATCGCTGTCCATGAGCAGAAAATCCTTGCCTCGCACCACCTCGCCCGCCATCCAGAGCGAATAGATATTGTTATTGTGCTCGTAATCAGCATTGTGTAGGAAGGTGAAACCCTCCGAACCAAGGAACTCGCGGATCATCTCGCCACGATAGCCAGTAACCACCACGAACTCGCCGATACCCGCCAGGCGCATCGCATCGACGGTGCGCTCCAACAGCGTGCGCCCGCCCACCTTCAGCAGACATTTCGGCATGGTATCCGTCAACGGGCGCAGGCGCTTCGCCATTCCCGCTGCCAAAATCACTCCAATCATGAAACAAATAATTAAGAGTTATGATTACTCTGAAGCGTGGAGAACTTTCAGGATGGTATCGACGACGGTCTGGGTCTGTTCCTTACGGCCCAGTGTGATGCGCAGGCACGACTCCAAGCCCTTGTCACTCATAAACTTGATCTTGTAGTCCTGCACCTTCAGGGCATCCATCAGGGCATCCTTGATCTCAAGGGGATACTTGATGAGAATGAAGTTGGCCACCGACTTATACACCTTGAAGCCGGGCAGGTTGCCGAGTTCCTTCTTATACAACTGACGCCCCCACTCCATATCGTCGGCCACATGACGGTAGTGCTCGTCGCTCTCCAGCGCTGCCAGTGCCACTGCTTCAGAGAAGCGGTTATAGCCAAGATACTTGTTGACGTAGCTCAGGAACTGGTCGTGACCCTTGCCGATGAAGCCGAAGCCACAGCGCAGACCAGGCAGACCATAGAACTTCGACAGGGTGCGCGAGATAATCAGGTTGCTGTATTTGTTCACCAGCGGAGCGATATAGGCGGTATCCGTGGAGATGAAGCTGGCGTAGGCCTCGTCGATGAGCACCATCGTGTCCTCAGGGATATTCTCCATGATACGACCGATCTCCTCAGGTGTCAGACCATTACCCGTAGGATTGTTAGGAGATGCCAGCAGGAGCATACGAGGATAAACACGGTTGGTGAACTCGATCACCTCATCGATGTCGTAGGCGAAGGTGTCCTCCTTCTCATGCAGGGGATACATCTCGAAGGTGCCGCCACACTCACTGGCCACACGGTTGTAGTACCACCACGAAAACTCAGGGATCAGGATCTTCTTATTGTCACCCAGCATCAGGAAATAGTGGATGGCATTCTTCAGCATATCCTCACCGCCGTAGGTCAGGAGCACCTGTTCCTCAGGCACACCATAGATCTCGCTCACGCGGACTGAAATCACACTTTTCTTGCCCTGGTCATAGATACGGGTATAGAAGCAAAGGGTCTTAGGGTCAAAACTCTTGATGGCGTCAACCACTTTCTGGCTGGGCTCAAAGTTAAATTCGTTTCTGTCGAGATAATTCATAATGCTATTATTTTAATTTTCCAAATTTCAATTCTTGATCTTCATCAGAGCCATGCCAATGGCAATCCAGATAATCTCCCTCACACGGCAGATGATACTCACGAAGATACCCAAGGCCGCCGACAGGCCGAGGGCCGCGATGGAGAGTACGAAACCACCTTCCTGAACGCCCAACTGCATCGGCAGGAATCCGATGAGGTTAGCAAAGAGCGTGGTGAACGATACGATCAGGAAACTGTGGAGGAAGGTGATCAGCAGTCCTGAGAAGCCACCTCCGCAGTCGATGCCGAAGAGCAGCAGCATGAACATCACCTCACTGCTCTGTACGACGCGCGACAGGTACTCGAGCAACAGACTGCGATAGAAGGCCCGCTTGTCCTCCGCATAGAGGGCGGCGATCTGTTCGTCGATGTTATGCAGGGCCTCCGCGTGGTTCTGCTGGAAACGGGCACTCCATCCCTTCAGTCCCGGGATATGTCCCAGCCAACGAATCACATTACCTACCAGCCCATTGCGATAGCCCTTCGAGAAGATGTAGAAGGCGATGAGGCAGAAGACGATGACGATGCCCAGCAACGTGCCGATGGCCGTGTTGATAGGCAGGTCGCCGACAGCTGCCAGCACTAGATAGATGAAGATACTGGAGAACCAGTACCAGAAATGGGCGAAGAAATGCATCATCGCGTATAGGATGACGGACGAGGTGGCCCGCTGGTTGCCGATATCCTTCGACAGTTCCATGATGCGGTAGGGTTCTCCCCCCAAACCGCCCACAGGCGTGGCGTAGTTCAGGGCATAGCCCGTGATCGTCAGTCGGTAGATACGCCAGAAGCAGACCTTCACCTCCTTACACTTGCTTCGAATGATCGTCTGCCAGGAGAGGGCGTTGATGCCATAGATGATGATCCACACACCCACAATAGGAATGAGCCAGTAACCAGCATGACAGAGATGCTGCCAGAGTTCGATGAAACTGACATCAAACGTAAAAAGCATCACCACCACAGCGGCGACGCCAAGGAGGAAGAACAGATTATTCAATCTTTGCTTCGTCCACTTCATAGCTTGATTATATCTTATCGGCTATGCTCTTGGAGAAGCGCTCATGACGGTGCCTCACATAGCTGGTCAGCAGACCCATGGCGATGATCTCAAACAGGAAATTCATCACGGGCACGTCCAACAGACAGAACAGGAACATCCAGAAAGAGCGGAAGTTGAAAGTCAGCAGTCCGTTCCAAGGCATCAGTTTCAGGGAATGGTCGTGGAACTCGTTGCGGATGTCCTCGGGCATCTGGTCCGTGCTGCCGAATTTCTCACGCAGTCTGGCCATCAGGCGCTGGAACTGCGGTGTGGCCATCTCCTGCTTCAGGGTATAGTCGATATATGACTTCTGGAAAAGCCGCTCATAGGCAGGTGCGTCCTTCGGCATCTGCTCATAGATCTCACGCTGACGGGCGGAGTTGTCAAGTTCACTACCTTTCTCGCCCTTCAGGAAGAAGAGGTGCACCTGGATATAGTAGTCGGCAAGACGCTGCTGACCTGCCAGTCCTACGATACCTGAGATCACACCGATCACATAGACCACAACTGTGGCGATCCACACATTCTCGGGCGTGTCGCTGATACCGAGCCATGAGAACTCCAGATCATGATGGTGGTAGAATCGCCAGACGAAGGCATGGTAAATGGGAATGAACCACGTAAAGCCTGCCACACCGTCGAGGATGCGTCCCACGTGGCTCTTCTTGCCCGTCAGACGAGCCAACTGTCCGTCTGTGCAGTCGAAGAAGTCTGCCCACATCAGCAGGAAGATCGCAATAAGATTATAGACAAGTCCCAGAGCACCACCATAGTAGAAACTGCCCTGGGCGAAGAACCAAGCACTGGCAGCCCCGATGAACATCGAGGCTACAGTGACGGTATTCGGATGAATGTCGAAACGGTTGAAAAAAAGCGCTAACTGAAAGCAGAAAGGACGGATCACATGGAAGTCAAGCCAGTCCTCGGTCTCTGCGGATTTCAGTGTCTGGAAATACTCTTTGTTCATAGATGCCTTACTCGGACGCATCGTCCTGAATGACAGAGAAGGTCAGCTTCTCATAACCCTCAAAATCATCAAACTGCACTTGGAAATTGGCATACAGATAATAGTTACCACCCGTGTTATGCGTATCCTTGATAGAATTACTCTTTGCCAAGGCATTCAGGATCTGGTTATAGACAATCTTGTCGTTATTGTCATCAGCGATCTGGATAGCCATAGAGGTCACATAGCCATTCTCGATCTTATAGGTGTAATCACCTGAGGCATAGAGTTGGAAGGCATCCGTCTCCAGGATGGTCTCCAGTTCTCCCACTGCGGCCTGCAGTTCCTCCAGAGTGCTGTTCACGTAGTTAATGGGTTCCAGATTGGCATCCAGCTTGATATAGACGGTATCGACCTCGTTGGTCACATTCGTCCCCTCAGCATACATGGCAGTCGTACCCGTCAGCAACAGCATGCTGACAAATATCATTTTCTTCATCATTTTCATCTCTTTCAACAGTTATATTGTTACCTATTTCCCTGATTTGTTTACAAATCATCTCTCTTTTCGGGTGCAAAGGTAGCGATTTAGAAGTTCATATCCAACACTTTTTGGCTAAAAATTCAAAAAACATCCGCTTACGACGCTCTTTTTGATAAAAGTCAAGTCGTAAGCGGTATCATTTTGCTACCAGAAAGGACTGAAAAGCTGCTATTCTGATTTCACGGGTTTGATGACAAAGACGAAGTCATAATCCTTCAGGGGTACCAGATAGTCTGGCAGGGGCCATGCTCCCCAGGAGTTCACGCACCCTAGTCCCATCTGCTTCTTTTGGATATGTACCTGCGTCAGAGGACGCTCCACAAGGTCACCGCTGTGATGACCGTATTTCTTGTCTCTGATCGGCCCGTCGTCCAGATCCTCCGTGAGATAGTTCAGGGCACTGACCTCCATCGGTGCATTGCTGTAGAACTCCAGCCCCCTACCCTCAGCATCGAGGACACGGAACCAGCGGATGTCGGTATGATTGCCCGACTCCTGCGGACGGACGTATGGGAAATACTCGTCTGCCACCTTGTTCTCATAGACACCCAGGAACTCAGAGGAGTTGCGGTCTGAGTAGTTCTCCACAGGCCCACGGCCATAGTACTTCACGGTGTTATACTGCTGGGGCATCTGCAACTGCATGCCATAGCGGAACATCGGAGGAACCTCTGCCGACTTATCAGCGGTAAGCTGTTCACGCACAATCACTTCTCCATTCTCATTAAGGGTATAGGTCATGGTGAGCACAGCCTTTACATCAGGCATCTCGAAGGTGGCCACAGCACCATTGTCCCTGACCTCCATCTTGTTCAGTTTCATCTGCGGATGCTTCCACACGGCAAAGCGCTGCTGAAGCCAGGCACCGTAGTCGTTATCCGTCGGGGCACGCCAGAACTCCGGCGTCACAGACTGACGATCGACGAGCACCGGCTCACCATCGATATCGAGATAATCGATCCAACCGCTCCACTTACCGATGGTCAGGGTGGTACCTGCGGCCTCGAACCTCACATAGCTCTCCACCTCTTCCTTCTGCAGTGTGGCCACAGGTTCCTGAATCTCAGGGAACTTATAAGGCTGCACCACGAACTGCTGACGGGCCAGCACCTGTCCTTTATCGATCAGCGGCTGTGCCTCACGGCTGCGGAACTCGAAGTTGACACAGATCTCCTCATCGGGATGATGGCTGAGCACACGGACGAGTGTCTTCTTCAGCTCTTCCGAGGAGATCACCTTGCGCTGCTGGGGAGCGATACCGCTGACATCGATCGTGCCACGATGTTTCTTCACCTGCCACACCAGTTCCAGATCATCAAGCGACTTGAAGAAGTTCTCGTTATAAACCTCCAGCTCACCCTCTTTCAAGTTCTTCTCCGTGATCCAGACACTCTGGTAATAATAGCCCACCTCGTAGGCATGGGGATTCAGCCGACGGTCCGGGGCGATCACACCGTTACAGTTGAAGTTATAGTCACTCTGGGGATAACGGCCATAGTCACCACCAAAGGTAAAAATCTCCTTACCCGTCACCTTACTCTTATCGCGCATACCCTGATCTACGAAGTCCCAGATATGTCCACCCTGAAACTTCGGATACTTACGAATCATATCCCAGTACTCCTTGAAGCCACCAATGGAGTTACCCATAGCATGGGCATACTCGCACTCAATCAGCGGACGGGGATTATCGGTCTTGACATATTTCTCGCAGTCGTTATAGTCCATATACATCGGACAGAAGATATCCGTCTTACCATTATGCTCAGCCCGTTCATACTGTACGGGACGCACTTTGTCGTAGGCCTTGATCCAGTCGTAGGCCTTCTCGAAGTTGAGACCATAGCCAGCCTCATTACCCAATGACCAGATGATGATCGAGGGATGATTACGGAAGGAGATGACATTAGCCTGGTTACGTTCCAGATGAGCCAGTTCGAAATCAGGACGCTTGGCGAGGGTACTCTCACCATAACCCATGCCGTGACTCTCCACATTGGCCTCAGCGGTGAGGTAGATACCATATTCGTCACAGAGGTCATACCAACGGGGATCATCGGGATAGTGGCAGGTACGTACGGCGTTGATATTCAACTGTTTCATAATTTTCAGGTCCTGGATCATCCTCTCCACGGGCACAACATATCCGCCATCGGGATCCAGCTCATGCCTATCGACGCCCTTGATCAGAATAGGCTGTCCATTCACGAGCAACTGTCCACCCTTGATCTCAATATGACGGAAACCCACTTTTTTCTTAATGACTTCCAGTGTCTCTTCGCCCTTCTTTAACGTAATGAATAAGGTATAAAGATTAGGGGTCTCTGCCGACCAGGGATTCGCGTTCTCTACAACAGCCTGAAGTCCCTCAGCCACCGGGTTCCCATTGACATCAAGCAGTTGGGCCTCCACGTCAACCTTGCCTCCTGTCACCTTGACATCAACGTTCAGCAAGCCCTTCCCGTCCTGGTAGTCCTGAGCTATAGCGATGTCCTTGATGTGAATCTTCGGCCTTGCATAGAGATACACCTCGCGGGCGATACCCGTAAAGCGCCAGAAATCCTGATCCTCCAGATAGGTACCGTCGCACCAGCGCATAATCTGCATGGCGATCAGGTTCTTGCCCGGCTTCAAGTATTTCGTGATATTGAACTCTGCAGCGATCTTCGAATCCTCCGAATAGCCGACATACTTGCCGTTGACCCAGAGCATAAGGTTACTCGTAGCCGAACCCACGTGGTAGAACACCTCCTGTCCCTTCCAGTCTGCGGGCAGGTCAAACGTACGGCGGTAACTACCCGTATAGTTGTTCGTCTCACCGATATAGGGCGGGTTCGACTTGAAGGTCGTACCCCAGGAATAGCCCACATTCTTATATATCATGTCACCATAGCCATTCACCTCGAAGAGCCCGGGCACGGGGAAATCCACCCACTGCGAGTCGTCAAACTTCAGCGCGAAGAAATCCTTCGGCGCATCCTGATGGTCCTTCACGAAGTTGAACTTCCACGTTCCCTCCATCGAGAGGTAACGCTCCGACTTGGTCTTGTCGTTCTGCTTGGCCAGTTCCTCGTTCTCGAAGGCAAAGAAGTCGGCACGCCGTTCCTCACGGTTCTGTTGGTTCACATTGGGATCTTGCCATACAGGCAGTTTCTGGGCGTTGGCCGTTACCCAAAACAGGCAGGTCGCACACAATAACAGTTTCTTCATAAGTTGTGGTTTCGTTTTGTTAGAATTTTGTGCAAAGTTAGCAAGTTTTTACGAATAAAGCAAGCAATTTCAGGAAAAATATATACCTTTGCACCAAATTATCAACGTTCGATGAAAAGATTAATACCGATCTTACCATGGCTGGGAGCCCTGCTGCTCATCGCCTTTTCACTGCTATACTTTGAGTCAGACCTGCTCTGGAAGGTGCAGCAGTACAACCTGTTCCTTGACACCCCTCTCTTCTTCCGTGATCAGATGTTGGTGCCCGGAGGTTTTCTCTCCTATGTCAGTTGTTACTTCACACAGTTTTTCTTCCACCCTTGGCTGGGAGTACTGATACTATGCGGCTGGTGGATGTTGCTGATGTGGCTCACGAAGCGCACTTTCCGCATCTCCGACAAATGGGCCGTTGTGACACTGGTACCTGTGGCTATCCTGCTCATTGCCAACATACATCTGGGCTACTGGCACTACTTTATGAAACTACGAGGCTATTTCTACGTAGCCACCATCGGCACTACAGCCAGTGTCGCCCTTCTCTGGGCATTCCGCGCACTGCCCCAGATACTATGGATCCGCATTGTCTTTATCTTTGTAGCGACAGCGGTAAGCTATCCGCTCCTGGGCTTCTATGGTTTGGCAACCGCCCTGCTGATGGGTATCTGGACGTGGCGTCTCTCTGCCAACAAACAGCAGAACACCATCCTGACGATCGTTGCCCTCCTCAGCATCCTGGCTGTGCCCCTGTTCTGTTACCGTTATGTCTATTACCAAACCTATATCGACGACATCTGGACCACAGCACTTCCGATATTCACGATCGGAGAATCATTCCCAAGCTACTATACACCTTATTATTTATTAGGAGTTTTCTTCCTGTTGATGTGTCTGTTCTATCAGAAGACACTACCCGCAAAATGGCAGAGGCCCTCCTACAAATGGAGCCTACAGGGATTGTTGGTGTTGTTCCTCTTCACGATAGTCTGGCACTATTGGTATAAGGATCCGAACTTCCACCATGAACTCGCCATGCAGCGCTGTATTGAGAATACCGACTGGGAGGGTGTGCTCCTCGAAGGTCAGAAGCAAGGGGCAGAAGAGCCTACCCGTCCCATCACCATGATGCACAGTATCGCCCTGCAGCGCTTAGGGCGTCAGCTCAACGAGATGTACGATTTCCCCAAGGGCAGGAAGAAGAGCGAGACCCCCATCCCTCTGAACATGCTATATCACGTCTTTGGCCGTATGATGTACTATCAGTATGGTCTGCTCAACGACTGCCATCGTATCTGTCTGGAGGACGGCGTCGAATATGGCTGGCGCGTGGAGTTGCTGGAGTATATGGCCCGTTGTTCCCTGCTCAGCGGTGAGACACAGGCTGCCAAGAAGGCCCTGAACCTGCTTCGTCATACGAAATATCACAGTAAGTGGGCCAATGCCATGCAACAGTTAATCGATCACCCAGAACAGATCGCCGAAGCCCGTGAGACAGGTCCTATCACCCACATGCTGCATTATAGCAACGCCATGGGTGGAGACGGCGGTAACGTCGAGAAGTATATCATGTCCCTGTTGGCCAGTCAAGATTCTGACGATCCCATCTTCCAGGAGCAGGCCGTCCTTGGTGCACTCTGGATGGAGGATCCACAACTGTTCTGGCGACGGTTCTTCCACTATGTCAAACTTCGTCCTCGTGACCCGATGCCCCGTATTTTCCAAGAAGGAGCCTATTTCTTCGGGAAGATGACCAACAGACCCGGTCTCGACAAGATGCCGTTCGACAAGGGCATCAAGAAGACCTACAACTCCTTTATGAAGGATGTCAAACAATACGATAACAAGGGTGCTGCCCTTGGGCGCGTGGGCCTCTACCCCATCTATGGGAACACCTATTACTACGAGTATTACTTTATGAAAAATAACCATTAGTCCGTGTTCATGAAGAAGCAATTCCCCATCATAGCCATCGCGTTGCTGTTCTGCGCCTGTAGCCAGCAGCTGCCGTCAGATTTCACACAGTCTGATACCTTACCACATATCTACCCCGACTATGTGGAAGTGACCGTTCCCGTCAACATCGCCCCCCTGACGTTCCAGATGGATGACCAGTCTGAAGAGATGGCAGTCCGCTATGCCTTCGGCGACGAGGAGATCATCTGCCGAGGTACCCAGTCCCTACCCGACATCGACAGCTGGAAGCGGCTCACTGCCGCCGCCCAGGGCAAGAGCATTCAGGTGGAGACCTACGCCTGTAAAGACGGACAGTGGACCCGTTTCAAACCCTTCAACATCCATGTGTCACCCGACTCCATTGATGCTTATATCAGCTACCGTCTCATCCACCCCTCGTATGTATCCTACGAGGAGTTGACTATCAGTCAGCGCAGTCTGGAGAACTACGACGAGAGCGTCATCTACGACAATATGCTCTGCACGGAAGGTAGCAACGGCCAATGCATCAACTGTCATAACTACCATCAGTACAACCCTGCAAGGATGCAGTTTCACGCCCGACAGAACCACGGCGGCACCGTGATCGCCTACGACGGGAAGATCCGTAAGATCGACATGCGTAACGACTCCATCCTCTCCGCCGGTGTCTATCCCACCTGGCATCCGGAGCTGCCGCTCATCGTCTATTCCACCAATACAACCCGTCAGAGCTTCCACGTCAGCGACCCCAACAAGATCGAGGTCTATGACACCGCCAGCGACCTGATCGCTTACGATGTAGAGAAGAATGAGGTGATGAATATCGAGAATGATCCCAACGAGTTAGAGGTGTTCCCCTTCTGGGCACCCGACGGCAAGTCGGTCTATTACTGCAGTGCACATTTCGAATACCCCGACACGACAACCAACAAGGAACTGTACCTGCTCAGGCATTCGAACAAGATCTATTATAACATCTACCGTAAATCGTTCGATCCCGCTACGATGGCCTTCGGTCCCCGTGAACTGGTATTCGCTGCCGATACACTGGGCATGAGTGCCACCCTGCCACGTATCTCTAAGGACGGCCGCTACCTGATGTTCACCATGGGCAAATACGGTGTGTTCCATATCTGGCACCGCGACGCCGACCTCTGGATGATCGACCTGAAGACCGGTGAGGCGCGTCCCATGAAGGAACTCAACTCTCCCGATACCGAAAGCTATCACGTATGGTCGTCCAACGGCCGTTGGGTGGTGTTCAGCAGTCGCAGGCACGACGGCACCTACACCCGTCCTTTCTTCGCACATATCGATGAAAAAGGAAACGGCACAAAGCCTTTTGAATTGCCTTGTGCCGATCCCGACTATCATCTTCAGTTTATGAAGTGCTATAATGTGCCTGAGTTCATGCGCGGCCCCGTCACCATCAAGCCCCATGCCTTTGCCGATGTGCTTAAACGTGACGGTGAGCCCGTGAAATACGTGGAGAAGCTCAGCCGCTGACCCTTAGCCCAGTTTATGGATCACGAGACCCGAGCGCAGCTTGGGCTCAAACCATGTGGCCTTCGGCGGCATGATCTTTCCGCTGTCGGCGATGTCCATAATCTGCTGCATGGAGACGGGATAGAGGGCCAGAGCAGCACGCATCTCACCACTATCCACACGACGCTTCAACTCCTTCAGACCACGCAAACCACCCACGAAATCAATACGCTGTGAAGAGCGCAGGTCACCGATGTTCAGGATCTCATCGAGGATCAGACGACTGGAAATATCCACGTCGAGTACGCCGATAGGATCGCTATTGTCGTAGGTACCCTCTTTGGCCTTCAAACTATACCAGTGCTGATCTAGATAGAGTGAGAACTCGTGCAGCTGCTGGGGCTTGTAGATCTCCGTACCCTTATCCTCCACCTTGAAGTTCACCTGCAGGGCAGCGAGGAATTCCTCAGACGACATGCCATTAAGATCCTTCACCACACGGTTGTAGTCGAGGATCGTCAACTGTGAGGCCTGAAAGCACACGGCCATGAAGAAGTTATACTCCTCCGTACCCTTGTGGTTGGGGTTCTGCTTCTGTTTCTCTGCCCCCACGAGGGCGGCAGCGGCCGAACGGTGGTGGCCGTCAGCGATATAGAGACTCGGCATCTTGGCAAACTCGTCGGTGATGGTCTGCGTATCCTTGTCGTCGTTGATCACCCAGAACTGATGGCGGAACCCGTCAATAGGTGCGATGAAGTCATACTCCGGTTTCATGGCGGCATAGCGCATGATCAGCGCGTTGAGCACGGCGTTGTCGGGATAGGCGAAGAACACGGGCTCGATGTTCGCATTGTTCACGCGGACATGCTTCATGCGGTCCTCTTCCTTGTCACGACGGGTCAACTCATGCTTCTTGATACGGCCGGCCATATAGTCGTCGGTATGGGCACAGACCACAAGGCCATACTGCGTCTTGCCGTTCATGGTCTGGGCATAAATATAATAATGTTCGCGATCGTCCTGCACCAGCCAACCCTTGTCCTGGAACTTCTGGAAGTTCTCGGCAGCCTTCTCATACACGCGCGGATCATACTCCGAGGTGCCTACGGGGAAGTCGATCTCCGGCTTGATGATGTGATACAGACTCTTCTCATTGTCACCGGCCTCTGCCCTCGCCTCTTCCGAGTCGAGCACATCATAGGGACGGCTCTCTACCTCCTCCACCAGTTCCTTCGGCGGACGGATACCTTTGAATGGTTTTACAATTGCCATATTCTATTGTTTCTTGATTAGGTTTCAGAAAATTGCTGCAAAGGTAAGAAATAATCCCAAAACCAGCAAGGATTTTGGGATTATTCTTTATCTGTAAAAAGACAAATTCCTCGAAAACAACACGAAAACGGCTATTAGTTTGGGGATTTCAGATTTATGCAGTCGCAGATAATCTTTTATCGGTTTTCTTGGTAGTTTCAAAAAATTGTCGTACCTTTGCAGACGAATAAAAATACTAACTCGATATGAAGACAAGAATTACTACGATTTTCTGTCTGCTGCTGATGATCGGCATGCAGACAAGTGCACAGGGTTTTGAGTCGGCCACCGACGCAGTGAAGAACATGGGTGTGGGCTGGAATCTGGGCAACACGCTCGATGCCAACCGTCAGTCCGTCACCGACATCACCGACGACCAGTACTGGGGTCAGCAGGGCCTCGAGTCGGAAACCTGCTGGGGACAGCCCGAAACCACGCGCGAACTGATCCACATGATGAAGGAGGCTGGCTTCGGAGCCATCCGCATACCCGTCACCTGGTACAACCACATGAACGCCGAGGCTGAGGTCGACGGCGAGTGGATGGTCAGAGTGAAGCAGGTGGTCGACTACGTCATCGACGAGGGCCTCTACTGCATCATCAACGTCCACCACGACACTGGTGCCGACAGCTTCGACGACGACGGCAATCTCTCAGGCTACCACTGGCTGAAGGCCAGCCTCGACAACTACTCGCACAACGGCCTGAGATACGCCGCCCTCTGGGGGCAGATCGCCCTCACCTTCAGGGACTACGGCGAGAAGCTGCTCTTCGAGGGCTTCAACGAGATGCTCGACGACAACAGCTGCTGGAACTACCCCACGTGGTCGTCCGAGAGCGACTACAACGAGGAGGCAGCCAAAGACGCCTATCAGGCCATCAACTTCTACAACAAGCTGTTTGTCGAGACCGTGCGCTTCACAGGCGGCAACAATGCCGAGCGCAACCTCATCATCAATCCCTACGCAGCCGCCAGCGGTGGCGAATGGGGTAACAACAAGCACCCGCAGGAGCCCCTCGAGACGCTCGAACTGCCCGAGGATCCTGGTCACCTGATCGTCGAGGTCCACAGCTATCCCAGCATCACCAGTGGCATCAGCAGCGCCAAGAGCGGACTCGACTGGACCTTCGGCAACCTCAAGGCCAAGATCATCGACCGCCTCAACGTGCCCCTCATCGTTGGTGAGTGGGGTACCAGCAATGTGGATAACGGCTCCGACTATGTCGAGCGCCGCGAAACCATGATTGCCTTCTGCGACTACTTCGTGAAAAAGGCCATGGAATACGACATCGCCACCTTCTACTGGATGGGTCTTTCCGACGGCCAGTATCGTTCACAGCTGGTGTTCAACCAGCCCGACCTGGCAGAGACGATCACGAAGGCTTATCACGGCGACGACTTCGAGGGTAAGTATCCCGCAGCCGAGACTCCCACAGGAGGTGTGATCTTCGAGGGTGAGAAGCAACTGGAATGGGGCGAGGCCATCAACGTGGGACCCGAGTTCTTCGCCGACCTGGCGAACACGAGTACGCTGGAAGTGACCTACGTACAGAACTATGCTGATCTCGACGAGGATAATCAATACGGCATGCTGCAGTTCTGGTATAACGACTGGAGTACGATGATCGATGTAATCGCAGAGGGCGATACCTTCAACGGCGACTTCGTGCCTTCCGACGTCTATGGCACGGAATCGGGCACGGAGCACACCACGGTGTTCTCGTTTGATGCCAACACCTTCAAGAACTTCAAGACGAAGGGTCTGCTCTTCCAGGGCCACGGCATCTTGGTGAAGAAAGTGGTGCTCAATGCTGTCAAGGAAGATCCCAACCCAGGCGGAGACGAAGAAGTGTTCTGGGAAGGTGATGCTGTTCTCGACTGGGGTGACGGTCTCCAGCTGATTATTCCCGCTGAGAAATTCGCTGCTTACGGCAAGGGTGTCAAGTTGGGTCTCTACTACACGCTGGATTTCGAGGACTACAACATGATCCAGTTGTTCTATGGTGATTGGAAGAGCAATCCCAGTTTCATCATCGAAGGTAAGGAGTATGAGAAGGAATATACACCCAGCACTGTTCACGATCTGAACAATGGTGACGACGGCATGTCTGAACTCACGTTCAGCGAGGCAGTATATAAAGAGGTTAGCGAGAAGGGCATTGCCCTCCAGGGTCACGGTCTCCGTCTGAAGAAGGTCACGTTGGCCTCCGGCTCTGGCGACACAGCCATCCAAGGTGTCGTCAAGGCTGAAAGGAATGACGGTGTGATCTACAACCTTGCCGGTCAGCGGGTGACGAACCCCACGAAGGGTATTTATATTAAGAACGGTAAAAAGTTCGTGATCAAATAAAGAAGGGGCTCCAAACGGAGCCCTTTTTCTTATCCGAATACAAAGCGTATCGACTCCCAGAGTTGAATGAGCAGGAAGAGGACGATGATGAGCGGGGCACCGTTGGCGATACCGTCAGAAACGAGCTGGAGGATGTCGGCAAGGGTTGTCACATGACCCGCCATCATACTGAAAGCCACTGAGAACAGGATGATGCCAAAGGCGATGATCGGTATCAGACAACGGCTGAAGGCCGAGGGGAAGAGGTCACCTGTAGCCGAGAGGAGGATGGCATGTGGCATCAGCGTGAGCAGGATGATGATGACGATAAAGATACTGAGGAAGGCCGTCGCCACGCGCAGGGCGATACGTTCACGATAGGTGATATGTGACCAGTGTCTGAACAGCGCCACTACCCCACTCTTCTGCACACAGCCGTAGGCCGAGAGCGCCAACAGGAGCCACACCAACAGCGGCGAGGCCATCATGTCGGTGAAGGAGCCGATGAACCAGCGGATGCCCCCTGAGGACAGGAGTGAGCGCACGCCCTCCATCATCGTGGCGGAGAGGAGCCAGGAGAGGATGACGAGGATGCATTCGGCCATCAGGAGGGCGAGGCAAACCACCCCTAAGTTTTTCTTATTCATCGTCGGGTTCCAGGTTATCGATGTCGAGGACACGGAGCTCTAAAGCACGGACCACCAAGCGCGTGGCATTGATGCCCGAAGTGCCCTCGGGGAAGAGCTTCTGGATGAGTTCGTTCTGTCGTTTCTCCAGACTTTTCACGCCAAAGGGCATCCCACGGAGGTTCGTGATCTGCTCCTTCGTATAGCCCAGGGCCAGATGACGGAGGAACCGCTCGTCGTACTCGTCGATCTCATAGTTCACCAGGGCCTCCTGTTTCACGAGCTGTCCGCTGACGGCGGCCTTGAAGCGCTCCACGATCTTCTCCAAGATAGGCTCGTTGAACACCAGTTGCTTGCCGTCCATCACGGCAGAGACATCACGGCGCGTGAGCAGTTCACCCGTCTTCAGGATGATGCCGTCGGCTCCGGCATCGAGCACATCGACCCACAGTTTCTCGTTGAGGATCTCACCCGTGAAGATGAGTACCTTCACGTCGCGGTGGATTTCCTTCGTATGACGGCAGATCTCCACACCCACCGTCGTAGATCCGCCCAGACCCAGGTCGAGCAACACGAGGTCGGGCTTCTGCTGTTTCAACAGCCGCCAATAACTCTGCTCATTATCAGCCGTACCTATCACTTCCGCCTCGGGGATGTCCGTGCGGATTATTCCCAGCGTGCCCTTCAGTTCCAGGGGCACGTCCTCTACGATGATTACTTTGAAGCTTTCCATACGCTTGGTAATGTTATGATCATATTTATTGTTCCATCAATAAGTGTGGCATAGATCCCGCAGCCACGACGGTTGGTGGCCTCCCCATGATCCCTGACGATCTGACGGCAGATTAGATAAGGGATATGTTCATTGGAGGGCGTGAACAGGTCATGGGCCTGCTCCTCGGAGAGTCTGAGCTGTGGCAGGGTGACGCGCACCTCGACATAGTGGTCGTCCTTCTGCGTATAGACACACTCCAGTTTCTTCTGACCAGACTGTTTCCTAATGATCTCGAAGAGATGACGAATCAGGTTCTCGTCACCGAGGATATGATGATCCAATGGCTGCAGATGGAGTTTGGTACGCTCCACCTCAGACATAGCCTGCTGACTGAGGATACCATAGAGTTCACGGTAATAGTCCGTCACCTCACCCAACGATGCCACATCACCGCTGTCCAAGAGCTGACGAATACGGCTGGGGAAATACATGGTCTCGTGCTTCAGGGCCGACAGGCAGTTGTCGAGCACCGCATTGGACACATGCAGGTTATTGTCTTCCAGTTTCTCCCTGCGCAACTCATCCTCCAGCAGTTCGAGATCCGTCTGCTGCTGTTGTTCCTTCAGGAAACGGGCATAGAGCCTGTGACGGTAATAGAGCAAATAATAAGCAGGCACGATTGAGAGCAGGAGCAGAACCAGCAGGATGACGGCAATGGTCTTGTTGGTCTGGGACTGTTGCATGGCACGACAGTAGTCACCCAGGGAGTTGTCTGCCGACATCTCCTTGAAGAACTGTGTGTAGATGCGGTTGTTGTAGGAATAGAGCTGCCACTCGTGCAGGGCCAACGCAGCGACGGCACTCTCGTTACGGATATCGAGGATGACATGATAGTTGGTCTTCAGGTTGTCGTGATACCACTTGATCTCCGGAGCCGTCAGCGACGGGTTGCCAATGGGCAGCATCTGGTGGTGACCACCATGAGACAGTGCACGATAATGACGGTTCAGGTAATACCTGCAGGAGTCGGCAAAGAGCAATGTCCGTTCGTAATGACCATTGATATTGGAGAAGTAGGCGGAATCGGCAAAGGCACTGGCTTTTCCAAGGTCATCGAGTTGTCGGGAGATCACGTGGACTGGTTCATGGTCCTGACTGAAGCCGGAGACCGCGCAGGCAGTCCCCATCATCCCCATCATCAGCAGTCTTACGACACCTCTTGGCAGACGGAAGAACAGACGGCTCCCCTTCCCCAGTGTGCTGGTGGCGGAGATGGTGCAGACAGAGAATATCTGACTGATCTTACGGTATTTCTCAATGATACCCTTACAGTTAAGCAGACCGAAGCCATGCGAGAACTGTGAATTGTGGAGTGCCGATTGTGAATTGTCCTCTCTGATGGGCTTCGCATCGAAGAGATGGGCCAACTGCTCTGCCGTCATACCGTCGCCCGTGTCTTCCACGGCAATCTCGACATAGTGGTCTGTCTGTTGGGCAGAGATCTTCACAAGTCCACCCTGAGGGGTGAACTTCCGCGCATTATCGGCCAGGGTGTTCAGCATGAAAAGTGTCAGGGCGGGATCCGCCTTCACCACAGCATCCGTGGGTTCCACCTGCATCTCCACACCTTTCATCTGGAAGGCTTTCCTACCCCTAGCGATCAGGTCGAAGAGTTCCTGTACGGGGAAACTCTCGATCTTCAGGCTCAGCTCACCCTGACGAAGCTGTATCCAGTGGGTGAGCACATCATTATAAATATTGATCTGATCCGTGAGTTCCCTGACGTATTCCATATTCCCGCCACCAGGTTGTTTCACCTCATGGATCATGCGGTCGATGAAGGGTGTGACGGAATGCACGAGCGACACCTTGGCCCGCTGCTCCAGATTCCTGCGCTCACTGTTCTCCACCCTCAGACGGATGGCCTCCAACTCTTCCTGGTGCTGCTCCAGCTGTTCGTCGAAATTCTCCGTTGGCACCTGTTTCTTGTTCAGATGGTTGAAGAGCCAGAGGGAGAAGAGCAACAGGACGATGGCCAGGATGACAGCTATCAGCATCATGTTCAGCTGCTGCGACGTCTTCTCAAACTGACTGGCACGGGCCTCCAACTGACGATCCTGGCGGGTGGTCTCCTGCAGGTCGAGGTACAGGTTACGGTTATAGTCGCTCTGGGGTTTATCATCAATGGCGGCATAGGCCACACTGAGCTGTTCGCGGATACTGGCCACCAGGTCTGGCGCCTGGTTGATGATGGAATCGGAAAGTGCCTGTTCCAGATTATACAAGGCCGACTCATAGTCGCCAATTTGACGATAACAGGATGCCAGCGTACGGTAGGCACCGGCTATCTGATACACATCACCGAACTGTTCGAAGAGATAGAGTGCATTCTCCGCCAGCCATCCTGCCAGCATATCATCATCGACACCCTCAGGATTGATGAACTTCATGGCGGGCATGTTGTCTTCTATCAGACGGGTACGGAAGTCCGGTTCCATCAGGTGTTCCGAGAGTGCCTCCAGGGCATTGGCGGCGAAATAGGGATAGTCGCCCTTACGGGCCAGCAGGAAACAGCGCATCAGGTGGTCGAACTCCTGTTGGTTGATCTCCTGCTGTGTTCCCTCCGTGATGATACCACCCGCTCCGATATTATAGAGGTAGTTCAGATACTGGGCCGTATCCTGCTGAACCTCAGTCGGATCAATGGCATTCAGGGCCTCTATGGACTGACGCTCCAGACCCACGTAATAATAATAGGTGGAGTTGACGATAGCATATTCCGTCTCTGCATAGAGCAGGTGACGGGCCTCTCGTGGTGACAGTTGTCCCTTCTCCTCCTGGATCCTGTGCATGGCCAGATCCGCCAGCTCACGGAACTCATGGAACTCACGGTTCCTGGAGCGACGCTGACAGAGGCGCATCTGCTGGACGTATGAGATAAAAAGCTGTATCTGGTTGTCTGTGGTCTCCGCCACCTCCCTCAACAGTCTTTCGGCCTCATCATATTCCATCCGTACGATATGGACAAAGGCCAGGTTGTTCAGTGCCTCAGCACTACCCGGATGATAGTTTCCCGCAAGGGCCAAAGCCTGTTCTGCATAATGGCGGGTACTGTCGATCTGACGATAATGATAGGCATAGGAAAGATCATTCAGCCTATCCACGGCTTGTCTGTCAGGACGTGAACAGGCTGATAAGAGAATAGTCGATAATATGAATAGCCAGAATTTCATCAACTAAGCGCGAGCCTTGGCGATATAGCCGAATGCCTCCTTGCACTTATCGGTCACATACTGCCAGTCGCCAGCCTTCACCTTATCCGAGGGGAAGAGTTTCGAGCCCATACCCACACAATAGACGCCAGCCTTGAACCACTTGGCGAGGTTCTCCTCATCAGGAGACACACCACCCGTGACCATGATCTTCGACCAGGGCATCGGTGCCTTCAGTCCCTTCACCATGTTAGGACCGACGACATCGCCAGGGAACACCTTTGTCAGGTCACAGCCCAGTTCCTGAGCCTTACCGATCTCAGAGACAGTCATACAACCAGGACAATAGGGTACGAGCCGGCGGTTGCAGACAGGTGCCACATCAGGATTGAACAGCGGACCTACCACGAAGTTGGCACCCAACTGGATATAGAGTGCCGCTGTGGGGGCATCCACGACGGAGCCCACGCCAATGGCCAGTTCGGGACAAGACTTGTCGGCCCACTTCACGAGTTCGCCAAACACCTCATGGGCGAAGTCACCACGATTCGTGAATTCAAAGGCACGAACGCCACCCTCATAACAGGCTTTCACGACGTTCTTGCACACCTCCAGATCCTTATGATAGAAGACGGGCACCATCGGCGCCTCGCCAATCTTCTGCATCACTGCGATTTTATCAAACTTTGCCATAATATTCTAGTATTTCTAGCGCTGGACACGGCCGTTGGCACTGCCACCGGCGAGGGCCTCCACCTCTTCGATGGTCACCTGATTAAAGTCTCCGTTGATCGTATGTTTCAGGGCCGAGGCAGCCACAGCAAACTCCAGGGCCTCACCCTGTGTGGCCTTCGTCAGCAGACCATGGATCAGACCACCAGAGAAAGAGTCACCACCACCGACACGGTCGATGATCGGGTTGATCTCATAACGCTTCGACTGATAGAACTCCTTACCGTCATAGATCAGGGCCTTCCAGCCGTTGTAGGTAGCGCTGTAGCTCTCACGGAGCGTCGAGACAACATACTTGAAGCCAAACTCCTGCATCATCTGCTTGAAGATACCCTCGTAACCGGCTGCGTCCGTCTTACCACTCTCCACGTCTGCATCGGGCTTAAAACCGAGACAGAGCTCTGCATCCTCCTCATTGCCGATACACACATCCACATATTTCATCAGCGGACGCATGATGGAGATGGCTTTCTCTGAGGTCCAAAGTTTCTTGCGGAAGTTCAGATCGACCGACACCGTCACACCGTGACGCTTGGCAGCCTCACAAGCCAACTTCGTCAGTTCGGCAGCCTTATCCGAGATGGCGGGTGTGATACCGCTCCAGTGGAACCACGCAGCCCCCTCCATGATCTTGTCGAAGTCGAAGTCTGCAGGCGAAGCCTCAGCGATGGCGGAGTGGGCACGGTCGTAGATCACCTTCGAAGGACGCATCGAGGCACCCGTCTCTGCATAGTAGAGACCGATACGGTCACCGCCACGGGTCACATAATCAGTCTTCACGCCAAAACGACGGAGGGCATTAACGGCAATCTGACCAATCTCATGCTTCGGCAACTTCGTGACATAATAGGCCTCATGGCCGTAGTTAGCCAACGAGACAGCCACGTTAGCCTCACCACCACCCGGGATGATGCGGAAGGACTCACTCTGAATGAAACGGTCGTTGCCCTGAGGCGACAGGCGGAGCATGATCTCGCCCAATGTTACGATTTTTGCCATAGTTTTCGCTTTTATTGTTTGATTTTACATTTATCACGTTTGCGAGCACAAAAGTAGTAATATTTCCCGAGTTCTGCAAATATTTAAGAGGTTTTAAGGTAAAAATAAAAAATTCTTTGTACCTTTGCCGAAAAATACAGGAAACAATGCCGAAGGAAATCATTACCATCAAGGATATTGCGGCCCGTGCGGGTGTCTCGACGGGTACAGTAGATCGTGTGTTACACAAGCGTCCCAATGTCAGTAAGGCTGCACTGGAGAAGGTCAACAAGGCCCTGGAGGAACTGGACTACCGTCCGAACATGTACGCTTCTGCCCTCGCCTACAACAAGACCTACAACTTCTATATCGTACTGCCCAAGCACGAGCAGGAAGCCTACTGGGACGAGATCGAGGAAGGTGCACAGGCCTGTACCGACTTCCGTCGCGACTTCGGCATCAACCTGAACTTCATCTACTACGAGCGTTTCAACAACGCCGCCTTCACACGCATGGTACGTGAGTTCTTCTCCGCCAAGATCGACGGTGTGATCATCGTGCCCACCACCTTGGAACAGACAGCCCGTTTCACGGAGAAACTGACGGAGCGCCAGATTCCCTATGTGCTCCTCGACTCCTACATGCCCGACCTGAAGCCTCTTTCTTTCTTCGGTCAGGACTCCTTCGCCAGCGGCTATTTCGCTGCCAAGATGCTGATGCTCATCGCCTCCAAAGAAAAGGAGATCGCCCTCGTCAAACAGACACGCGACGGAAAGGTAGGTTCCAAGCAGCAGGCCAACCGTG
>JAGCPV010000155.1 GCA_017965475.1 Prevotella sp. | reverse complement strand
TTAAAATTATGATTTCAGCTTTATTATTGGCCGCAGAAGGTCTGGCTCAGCTGGGCTGCGGTATCGGTGCAGGTATTGCAACAATTGGTGCAGGTTTGGGTATTGGTAAGATTGGTGGCAGCGCCATGGACGCTATCGCTCGTCAGCCCGAGGCTACTGGTAAGATCCAGACGAACATGATTCTGACCTCTGCTTTCGTTGAGGGTTGTGCCCTCTTCGCCATCGCAGCTTGTGCATTCCTTATCTAAGAGACATTCTTTCAAGTTTAACTAAAGAAAGTTACGAATGGATTTCAGTAAACTGCCAGCAATCCTCACGCCCGATCTGGGACTTCTGTTCTGGATGCTCCTGGCGTTTGCGGTAGTGTTCTTCGTGCTCGCTAAGTACGGCTTCCCCGCTATCACCAATATGGTGGAGGAACGTAAGAAGTACATCGACGAGAGCCTGAAGAAGGCACACGAGGCCTCCGAGCGTCTGGAGAATATCAAGCAGGAGGGAGAGGCTATTCTGCAAGAGGCCCGCGACCGTCAGGCACAGATCCTCAAGGAGGCTGCCGATACGCGCGACGCTATTGTGGAACAGGCTCAGCAGAAAGCCCGTGAGGAAGGAGCCCGACTGCTCGGCGATGCCAAGATCGCCATCGAGCAGGAGAAGAAGGCAGCCATTGCCGACATCCGCCAGCAGGTTGCCACGCTCAGCGTGGAGATCGCTGAGAAGGTTCTCCGTCAGAACCTCAAGGATGACAAGGCACAGATGGCTTTGATCGAACGTATGCTGGATGAGGTTTCTACTGATAAATAAGGTATAGCGTATGGATATAGGAGTCATATCGGTAAGATACGCCCGCGCCCTCCTGAAGAGTGCGACGGACGCGAAGATCGAGGATGCGGTCTATACGGAGATGCAACAGCTCGCCAAGAGCTACGTCGAAGTGCCGCAGCTGCGGTTCACGATTGACAATCCGATGCTCTCGAAGGACAAGAAGGAGACCCTTTTGCTGACTGCCGTCGGCAAGAAGCCCTCCGACTTGACGAAGGCTTTCGTCCAGCTTGTGCTGAAGGAAGATCGCGAGGGTGTGATGCAGTTCATCGCCAATTCGTACGTCACGCTTTACCGCCAACAGAAGAATGTCATCCGAGGACGCCTCATCACCGCTGCCGCCGTCTCGTCTGCTACAGAGCAGAAGATGCGGAAGATGGTGGAGAGTAAGACTAATGGAACCGTGGAGTTTGAGACCGAGGTGAACCCCGATATTATCGGTGGCTTCATCCTAGAGTACGACAGCTACCGCATGGACGCGAGTGTCAAGTCAAAACTCAACAGTATTCTCAATACACTAAAGTAGAAAAAGAAATAGTATAATATGTCAGATAAGATTAAACCAAGCGAAGTATCCCAGGTCCTGCTCGACCAGCTCAAGGGTATCTCCAACGCTGAGAAGTTCGATGAGGTGGGAACCGTGCTGACCGTCAGCGATGGTGTGGCCCGCATCTACGGACTGCGCAATGCTGAGGCCAACGAGCTGTTGGAATTCGAGAACGGCACGATGGCTATCGTGATGAACCTTGAGGAAGACAACGTGGGTTGTGTGCTCCTCGGCGGTACATCGGGCATTAAGGAGGGTATGGTCGTGAAACGTACGAAGCGTATTGCCTCTATCCGCGTCAATGACAACATGCTCGGCCGTGTTATCAATCCGCTGGGACAGGCTATCGACGGCAAGGGCGACATCGATCTGAGCGACGCATTCGAGATGCCGCTGGATCGTAAGGCTCCAGGTGTGATTTACCGTCAGCCCGTGAAGGAGCCGCTGCAGACCGGTCTGAAGGCCATCGACTCGATGATCCCCATCGGCCGCGGACAGCGTGAGCTCATCATCGGCGACCGTCAGACGGGTAAGACCGCCATCGCCGTGGATACCATCATCAACCAGAAGAGTTTCTATGAGGCAGGCAAACCTGTCTATTGTATCTATGTGGCCATCGGTCAGAAGGCCAGTACTGTTGCCGCCCTCGTCAGCACGTTGCAGGAGCACGGTGCCATGCCTTACACGATTATCGTGGCTGCCACCGCTGCCGATCCTGCCGCCATGCAGTACTATGCACCGTTTGCAGGCGCCGCCATCGGTGAGTATTTCCGCGACCGTGGTCTGCCCGCCCTCGTGGTCTATGACGACCTCTCGAAACAGGCTGTGGCCTATCGTGAGGTGTCGCTGATCCTGCGCCGTCCCTCAGGACGTGAGGCTTATCCTGGTGATGTGTTCTATCTCCACTCTCGTCTTTTGGAGCGTGCTGCGAAGATGAATGAGCAGCAGGAGGTGGCTGAGGCCATGAACGACCTACCCGAGTGCATGAAGGGTCATGTGAAGGGTGGTGGCTCACTTACCGCTCTGCCTATTATCGAGACGCAGGCTGGTGACGTATCAGCATACATTCCGACGAATGTGATCTCTATTACCGACGGTCAGATCTTCCTAGAGTCAGACCTCTTCAACCAGGGCTTCCGCCCCGCCATCAACGTGGGTATCTCCGTATCCCGTGTGGGTGGCTCGGCACAGATTAAGTCGATGAAGAAGGTGGCTGGTACGCTGAAGATCGACCAGGCACAGTATCGTGAACTTGAGGCCTTCTCAAAGTTCTCCAGCGATATGGATGCTGTGACGGCGATGACGCTCGACCGCGGTCGTAAGAACAACCAGTTGCTGATTCAGCCTCAGTACAGCCCGATGCCCGTAGGTGAGCAGATTGCCATCCTCTATTGTGGTGTACACGGACTGATGCGCGAGGTACCCATCGACAAGGTGCGCGAGTGTCAGAACCAGTTCCTCGACAAGTTGCGCTCATCTAATCCCGAAGTCATCGAGACGCTCGCCAGCGGCAAGATCGATGACGAGACAACCGGCAAGATCGAGGCAATGATGGCCGATATCGCAGGAACGTATAAAAGCTAGTAGCCTATGCCCAGCCTGAAAGAAATTAAAGGCCGCATAGCCTCAGTCAATTCCACGCGGAAGATTACGTCGGCTATGAAGATGGTGGCTTCCAGCAAACTCCATCATGCACAGGTGGCGATCCAGAATATGCTGCCTTACGAGGAGATGCTGGAGCACATCCTCAAGTCGTTCCTCGCAGCCGAAGCTGAGGCTCAGACGATCTTCGACAAGGAGCGTCCCGTCAAGCGGGCAGCCCTCATCGTGTTCTCGTCTAACTCCTCGCTCTGTGGTGGCTTCAACGCTAACGTCATCCGTATGATGACCCATGCCGTGGATAAGTACGCTTCCGAGATCGGTCGTGAGAACGTGGAGATCTATCCCATCGGCCGTAAGGTTTATGAGAAGGCAAAGAAGATGGGGCTCAACGTACAGGGAGAGTTTGCCGCTCTGGCAGACAAACCCAACGTGCAGCAATGCATCGAGATCGCGAGGGAACTGGGAGAGAAGTTTGCCGATGGTCAGATCGACAAGGTGGAGCTCATCTACCACCACTTCAAGAGTGCAGGCTCACAGATACTCACCCGTAAGACCTTCCTGCCTATCGATGTCGAGTCGGAACTGAAGGCCGACCACGAGCGTGACCTCACGAGCGTCATCGCTACGAAAGAGTCGCAGGAGTATCTGAAGAAACGTGGTGAGCGCGAGACCGAGAAGAAGCAGGAGGATGTGAAGCCGCTCAACGATAACTTCATCGTCGAACCTGACATGAACACCGTACTCTCACAACTCATGCCGAAACTCGCCCATCTGTCGCTCTACACGGCACTGCTTGACAGCAACGCCTCGGAGCACGCAGCCCGCATGGTGGCTATGCAGACGGCTACGGACAATGCTGATGAGTTGCTGCGCCAACTCAACCTGCAGTACAACAAGGGTCGTCAGCAGGCGATTACCAACGAACTGCTCGACATCGTCGGTGGTTCCGTCAACAATTAAATAAAGAGGCTTGCAGATTTGCAAGCCTCTTTATTTTTCCCTAAGGTAGTGGTGTCAGCGGATAGACGATGTTCACGATAAAGATATTGGCCGCGAGGATGATAATGTTCATCAGCAGGCCGATTCGCATGAAATCACTGAAGCGGTAGCCACCCGGACCATACACCAGCATGTGGGTCGGCGAACCGATCGGTGTGGCGAAACTAGAACTGACGCTCACCATCAGGGCGATGAGGAAGGGGTAGGGCTCGTACCCCATCTTCTCAGCTGCCTCGTACATGATAGGGAAGAACATGGCACCAGCCGCCGTGTTGGAGATGAATTCCGTGATGAAGGTGCCCACGAAACAAATGGCTGTCATCACGACGAGGGGGTTGGTGCCGCAGACGTTGAGGATGCCTGTTGCCAAACGTTCGGCGATGCCTGTCTTCTGGATGGCGAGACCGAGGACGACACTGCCTGCGAAGACCATCAGAATTTCCCAGTTGATGGCTTTCATGGCCTGTTCCACGTTACAGCAACGGAGCAAGAGCATGACAGCGGCGGCGATGAAGGCGCACTGCAGCAGAGGCATTACACCGAGTGCTGAGAGAGCCACCATCGCGATCATGATGATGGCAGAGATGAGCGTCTTGGGACCGATGTTTACCACCTGGTCGCTGTCGAAGAAATGCAACTGTGTAGCCAGGGGACCTGTGGTGGTATCCAGTTTTGACGGACAGCTAAGGAGCAGAGTGTCGCCCGCCTTTAGCACTACCTGTCGTGGTGGCTCGCTGATGCGTTCACCTCTGCGCGCCACGGCAAGGAGCGTCACGTTGTTGTTCTCCTCGAACGAGCTGCCGGCGATGGTCTTGCCTATCAGACTGCTGCCGAAGGTGACGTAGGCCGTGCGCAGTGGGTTGTGAACGTTAACCTCGTTCAGGCTGAAGACGTGGTGGTCAGAGCTCACCAGTCCGTGGTTCATGCTCAGCTCCAGGATCTCGTCAATCTGTCCGGCATAGACCAGACGGTCGCCACCCATCAGGTACTCATCCTTGTCGATGGGTGCCGGCACATTGTCAAAATGGTACATCCCGATCAAAGAGCCGCCCTTCACATGGAACAGATCGGTATCGCCGATTTTCTTACCGATATACTTATTATCCGACGGTACGAGCATTTCCACGGTATATTCCGACGTCGCCTCGAAAGCCGATTCCGGTGCCTTACGATCGGGCAGTAGCTTCCGCATGGCGATGACAGAGAGCACACCAATAAAAAGACAGAACAGTCCTGGAATCGTTGTCGCCAGCACATTCATCGCCTCGCCTGTCTTATCGGCGTAGAGACCACTGATGATCAGGTTCGGTGGTGTACCGATCAACGTACAGACGCCACCCATCCCCGAGGCGTAGCTCAAGGGGATCAGCAGCTTCGAGGGCGATACCCCCAGTTTCCTCGACCACATCTTCACGATGCCTACGAACATGGCTACAACCGTGGTGTTGCTCAGGAACGAACTCAGTCCGGCCACGGGCAGCATCAGGCGTACCACAGCCTTGCCGTAACTGTTGGGCTGACCTAACAGATGTCGCACGATCCATTGGAGCACACCCGTATATGTCAGACCCGCCACCACGACGAACAGTACGCCGATGACGACCACCGACGTGGAACTGAACCCCGAGAACGCCTCTTTGGCGTCAAGCACCCCAGTGACGTACAGCACGCCGATCGCTGCCAGGAATACCACGTCGGCCCGTAACTTCGTCAGAAGCATTGTTGAAAACATGCCCAGTACCGTGATGATGGTGATCCAGGCGTAAACATTGAATCCTAAGAATAGTTCTGTTTCCATCACTTTATTGATAACCGAATACTTTGTTAATGAGTTGTTCGAATTCCTTGTAGGCAAACGTGTTCTGGAGTTCCCTGAGCGATGCGGCCAGTCCCCTGTAGTGCCACTCGTGGTCCTTGCGTTCCTTCAGGCGGAACAGGTTCCAGAGGTTGTCACCCTGCATGACATAGTCGCGTGCGATGGCCCGCATGTTGGAAAGCTTGTCGCCCAGTGCCACGATTTTCGCATCGTGCGAAGCACTGGCGATACGGTCGATGGCGGCCTGCTTGCGGATGCGCCAGCTCTCTTCACGGCTTATACCCTGGATGGGCGTGTCACTGTCGGCAGCTACGAGGGAGGCGATACGGTCGCCGAACTCGGCGCGGATCTGTTCCACGGTGGTGTTGGTATCCTCCACGGTGTCGTGAAGGGCAGCGGCTGCCAACAGTTCCTGATCGGAGGTCATCGTAGCTACGATCTCCACGGCCTCCAAAGGGTGTATGATATAGGGGAATCCCTTGCCGCGCCGCTCCGTTCCCGCATGGGCCCTAACTGCAAAGACAATGGCACGGTCCAGCAATTCTGTGTCTAAAGGTTTATTTTTCATCTCAATAATGTATTCACTCTAATTGGTTGTCGTAATTGTTTGCAAAGGTACAAAGAAAAACCTAATTCCTGATGGTTAATCATGTTTTTTTGCGAATTATTTGTTTATTTCTTTTAGATTTCGTACCTTTGCGAACAAAGAGACAAAAACAACAAGATTATGAATAAGAACGAGAAATTTGTCATCACCATCAACCGCGAAGTCGGTTCGGGTGGACGTACCGTTGGCCGCAAGCTGGCCGAGAAGTTAGGTGTGAAGTACTGTGACAAGGCTGTCATCCAGGGTCTGACCAGGAAGTTCGGTCTTACATCAGAGCGCATCGAGGAGATCAAGGCCCAGAAGAAGTCGTGGTGGAACGATATCACCACTTATTACAACACATTGGTGAACAGTGCTGACCAGCCCATGGATGCCGAGGTGAAGCTCGACAATGCCTCACTGTTCGAGACCGAGAAGGGCATCTTGCAGGAATTGGCCTCCCAGACATCATGTGTCGTGGCAGGCCGCACGGGTTTCATGGTGTTCCGCCTGTGGCCAAACCACCTTAATATCTTCATTCAGGCCTCGATGGAGCACCGTATCCAGCGCGTCATGTACCGCCAGAACGTCAGTGAGCAGGAAGCCCGCGACATTATCGCCAAACTGGATGCCGACCGTGAGACTTATATCAAGAAGTATGAGGACACCTCGCGCTACGACACCCGCAACTACCAGCTGGTGATCTCGATGGATGACCTGAGCGAGGACGATGCCGTTGAGGTGATCATGGACTACATCAACCGCACAAGCAAGTAAATGATACGCGCACGGGCGCGTGGGTAGTAGGGAAACTCAGAAAATAACCTACACTTCCTGCACTTCCTACACCTAACACGAAATGGTCTGGGTGTAGGAAGTGCAGGAAGTGTAGGATAAAAAGTGGATATAACAACTATAGAATATGCGCGCGTATGTACGCGTGCGTAGAGGTGGTTCTGTTTACTGGGGATAGGCCCCAACATTTGTCCCAGCCGTTGGGACTTTTGTAAAGGGCTCCTTTACGTAGCTAAAGGTGACCTTTAGGAAGCTGATGGTCACCTCTACAACTCCATAGGTCCCCTTTACGGATCAGGTGTAGCTTACGACTGGATAATTCACTTTTTTGCTTTCTGCATAAACGGCAGTGTCTTGGCCTGTTCCAGCATCAGGTCAGCCAGCATGGCGTTGGCATTACTCTCGCCGTTGATGGTGTCGTAGATGGCCTTGATGCCATCGCGCCCACCATCATGTTTCAGCACATAGACCAGACAGAGGTATTGCAGGGCTGCACTCGACGAAAGGATGTCGAGGTCGGTGATAGCCAGCTGCGAGAGCGCCAGCTGATAGGCATCATCACTGTTTTGATCGATGAAGCGCTGTAGATCGCCGATGGTCTCTAATCCGAACGATTCGAGTACTGGCAAGAAGGGCAACATCGAGACGGCATAGATCTCGGCCTGGTTGACGGATGCAATGCGCCTATTTAGACGGTCGAAGGGGTGCAGGTCGAGATAGCTGCGGAATGTGTCAGCCGACAGGGGCACATCGTCAAGCTGTCCGTTTTTTACCAGTGTCTGGATCTGGCGGCGGTAGTCGGTAAGCACGAGGCGCAGGCGGCTGAACTCATCGTCAACAAGTTCCAGCATACCTGCCAGACGACTGAACTGGCGCATGTACTCGCGCGGGATCTTCACGGCGCCCTTGTAACCGGTATCGTGCTCGATGGTGGACCACACATGCTGCAGAGCCGTACGCATCTGAAGTTCGAAGCGGGGACCACCGGTTTTCAGCCGACAGATATAGTGCAGTGAGTTGTAACCGAAGGCGTCCAGCTCGTGCAACTTACGCTTATCGACGCTCTCCTTCCAGTCGATGTCGAAGATGCGCTTGGCGATAGCCGCCACCTTATCGACTTCGTCGGTATAGAAGGTGATGACACGCAGACCCACGAGGTCGGTGATGTCGTCGATACTCTTGTACTTGGCGCCCTTCAGTTCCAGTTTCCCAATTAGAGATTTCTCTGTCTTCACCCGATGCTCTATGGCAGTGACATAGATGCCCTGATCGCGTAGCGCATGACGTATTATGTCGTAGGCATCCTTAGCCAACTGTTCCAGCGTGGGCCGCAGTTCCCGATACTGCTTGAGTAGTGCCTCACCATGTGGGTCGAGTTTGATGTTGCTACCCATCTGCAGGACGGTCTATTTAAACTCGAAAAGATTAATGAATCCTGTGATGGCGAAGACGGCGCGGACATCGTCGGTGATACCCTTGATATAGACGTGACTACCTTTGTCCTCGGCATTCTTCAGAACGTCAAGGAAGATGCGCAGACCACTTGAGGAAATGTATTCCAGTTTTGTACAATCGATAATGATGTCCTTTCCTTCACAGTCGTTGAGTGGACTCATTGCTTTTTGGGTCTCCATGGCGGCAGCTGTGTCGAGGATGCCTTCCAGAAAGGCAACCAGGTTGCCGTCTTGTTCTTGAATAGTTGTTTTCATTTTAATTATTCATTTTAAATTATTACTTATGACTTATGAATTGTCTTTCTCAGCGTCAGCACATTATGGTTATCCACGCGCTCATAGTTGATGGAGTCCATAAACTGTCGCACGATATGGATGCCCAAACCACCGATAGCGCGTTCCTTGGCCGGGAGCGTTGTATCCACCTCTGCCTGAACGGTAGGATCGAAAGGCTTACCATTGTCTATGATGGTGAACTTCAGTCGTTTTTCGTTCGATACGGCCTCAATCGTCACGTCACCGCGTGTGTCGGGCGGGTAGGCGTAATTCATCACGTTGACCACAGCCTCCTCGATGGCGACTTTTATCT
Organism: Prevotella sp.; assembly: GCA_017965475.1. Lineage (GTDB taxonomy): Bacteria > Bacteroidota > Bacteroidia > Bacteroidales > Bacteroidaceae > Prevotella. The sequence goes on along the minus strand of JAGCPV010000155.1, from coordinate 8,652 downwards.
TCATGATGTCGGCCTCACTGAAGCCCACAGTCTCACACACCTCTTCGACAAAGGCGTTCAACTGTGGCACCTCTTTGATGTCGTTGGGCAGTACAATGCTCTTGCGCATATGTACGTTGCTCTGCTGCCTGATATACTGTATGGCCATCATCGTGAGGTCGTCGCTCTGTTCGGCATCACCGACAAACTGATGGACGGCCTCGGTCATCAGACCGATGAGTTGCTGCGGCTCCTGTTGCTTGTTGGCGAGGGCCTGGATGGCCACTTCGTTTACACGTTCCATCTTGAATTGTGCTTTGGTGGCATCCATGGCTTCCGTCAGACCGTCGGTATAAAGGAAGATGGTGGTGCCAGTATAGATATGCGCCTCCTGTAGCGTATATTTCCACGATGGTCTGAAACCGACAGGGATGTTGTTGTTGCAGGGCAGCGCACCGACGCCAGCGCCTACAAGCAACGGGGCGTCGTGACCGGCATTGCAGTAGTACATGCGACCTGTGGGCAGGTCGAGCACGCCGACGAAGAGGGTGACGAACATGTTAGACGTGTTCATGTCGGCAACTGTCTTGTTGATCGTGTTCATGATGCGATCGGGCATTGATTCATGGGCCGACACGGTGCGGAAGATAGATCTGGTCACAGCCATGAACAGCGAGGCCGGCACACCTTTACCCGAGACATCGCCGATGCAGAAGAAGAGCTTCTCGTCGCGGAAATAGAAGTCGAACAGGTCGCCGCCAACTTCCTTGGCGGGGGTCAGTGAGGCATAGAGCTGCACATCATTGTGGTCGGCTTTGGTGGGGAAGTCCTTAGGCAGCATGCCCATCTGTATGGCACTGGCTACATGCAGGTCTCTTTCTATGGAGGCCTTCTGGGCTGTGGTATCTTTCAGTTCGTCGATGTATTTCACAAGTGACTGCTGCATATTACCGAACGACTGACTCAACTGACCGATCTCGTCGGTGCGCTGGAAGTCGGGCAATTGGGTGTTGAATTGTCCGGAGGCAATGGTCTCGGCCTCATGTGCCAGACGGCGCAGTGGACTGAGTTCTCTGGTGATGATACGGATGAAGAAGTAGAGCATCAGCAACAAACCGACGAAGACGATGGTCATCACCGTGTGGCGCAAGCGGTCGAAGCCTCCGAAGATATCGCTTTCGGGACAAACGATGGCCATACTGCAGCCTGTCTTGCCGAGGGGCTTGTAGAACACGTAGCAGTCCTTGCCGTCGAGATTCATGAGTTTGATGCCCTCCTCGCCATTCTGCATGGCGTGTCCCAGGGCTGTCATGGCTGTGTCGGGGTGTTCGAGGGTCTGGGTAAAGATCGTCTGACGCGTGATTTTCGTCGAGTCGGGATGGACGAAGTAGGTACCGCCACGGCCAATCATGATGCTGTAAGAGTTGGGATAGGGCTTTGTAGCCGAGATGGTCTGTGAGAGCCAGTTCAGTGACAGACTGGTATTGATAACACCTATCACGCGACCCTCGCCGTTCTTGATGGCCTGACAATAGCTGGTTACCATCTCACTCGTATTGGTGGGAATGTCGAGGTCAATATAGGGCTCCGTCCAACATGGGTGATCAAGCAGGGTAGGCATGAGATACCAGTCCGTAAAGAAATACTGGTAGTTGTCGCTGCCGCCTTGTATCGTACGGATGCTGTCGCCATCATGTTTGGAATAGGCTGAGAAGTAACGACCCTGATCCTTGAAGTAGTAAGGTTCGAAAGCGATGGAACAGTTGTAGAAGTCAGGATTGTTCAACAGTATGCCACGGCTATAGACGAACATCGAGTCTGCCTTATCAGGATGGCGCTGTACCAGCCACTTGGTCATGTCGGCAGCCACCTCTACACGGTTCAGGATACCCTCAACACGCAGTGAGGTCTTGTCTAGGATCTGCGTAGCGCGGTTGATGGCCTCCTGACGCACGGCATCGCGCGACTGGTAGAACAGGAATCCAAGGGCTGTGATAAAGATAATGGCGGCAAACATAACCACCCAGAGGCTGACCTTGACGGAGAGTTTACGACTGATAGATTTTATGATGTCATTCATGCTCGTACCTCTTTACTTTTTGGGGATCAACTCTTCATACGTCACATCGCGGTTCAGCATGTGGTACTCCACCATCAGACGGCTGGCCTGCTGTACCATGTCGGGACGCAGACGGAACTCGCGCTTCTTTGACTCACGATCTACTTGCAGGCGCAATACTTCCTTGAGCATCAGCCGCTGCATTACGCGGTTGGTTGCGATATGTTCTCTATCGACATACTGCATGACGATAGCCAATGTCTCTTCAGGATGCTGGGCGGCCCATTCCCAACCCTTGCGGCTGGCTTGGGCAAACCGGTGTGCCAGATCTTTGTGATTCTCGTAGTAGTCGCGGGTCATATAGACACCGTCCTCCTGGACATTGTAGCCATGATCACAGAAGCGATAAACATTCTTATCGGTCATCTTGATACCTGCCTGCACCAACTGGTAGTACTCGTTGTAACTCATGGCCAGTGTGGCGTCGAGTGCGCCAGAGACAAACAGGTTGACATTCTGTGCAAAGCGCACCCACTCGTAGTTCAGATGATCCTTGATACTCATGCAGATGGCCAACTGACCAAAGCCTACACTCCAGATGCCGACTTTGGCTCCTCGTTGCGTCAGCGGGTCCTTGTCGCGGGCGGAGACGATCACCATGGCGTTGTTCATCGATGTCTGAAGAATATTTACCAGGGGGATGCCGTCGCAAACGACCTCCATTGCCTGACAGAGTTGCAGCGTCGTGGCCTGGCACTGGTTCTCCCGCAGACGTGTCATGGCGGGCTGTGTGGCCGACGGGTGCTCTATCCTCACCTTCACACCAGCCTCGCGGTAAAATCCCTTCGCCTCGGCAACATAGTAGCCCGCGAACTGTGCCTGCGCCGTCCATTGGGGCGTAAACACGATAGTATCGTCCTGTTGTGCCGTCGCTGTTTGCGCCGTCATTACCATCGCTATGTATAGTAATAGTCGTAACCCCCTTTTCATCATCTTGTTAATAGTTATACTCCATAGAAAGAATTACACGGGTACAAAGATACATATTTCTGATGAATTAGAAAACAATTTACCTGTTTTTTTTATCTTGGGGTCTGACCCTAGAATAAAAAACTTAGGATCGGGGCCTGACCCCAGTCCTAAGTCCTGGCGGAGAGTGAGGCTCCTTTTGCTCTCTTGCGAGGTTGTACATTCTTTGTACTTCTTTTTGCAAAGGTAGGTATTTTTCCTGAATCCACCAAATATCTTTTCAATTATTTTATTACGGACTACAATAAATGACTAAGCACTACGATACGACCTTCCACTTCCCAGGTGCTCATACGCCACCAGCCGAGGATGTGCAGAAATACTATGTGCCGTTGATAAAAGAAATGCTAAGGGTATAACACAAACTTTGTACCTTTTGCGCCGATGCCGTCGTAGTCGGCAGTAATGGGGAATTGGCAGCAAAGATTGCTGATAGCATCATCATCGAGCGTAACAGTCAGTTCCAGTTCAATGGCCATCCGTCGTTCGCTGTAGCTGAGATTCCAGATACATTCGCCCAGAACGGCATTCACTACCGTTCGAATCTCATCCTGCGTGCGCCATATCGAATCAAAGTCAGTCATAATACTCAATTGTTAGTTCCTCGCTGACGTTGAAATCATCATGGAAACCGTCATCATACGAATAGACGATACGATGCCACGATAGGTAGAAGGCACCTTCAATGTTTCCAGCAGATGCCATTTGGGACGGCCAAAATCGTATGATTCCCTGTCAAGGAGGATGCGGTTGGAAACAAAGTCAAAGTGGTAATACCCACCGCCGATACATTGGTCACCCGGCTTCAGCAGATGCTTATGCTGGTTGACCATGCCAAGGCGAAAGTAGCCATCCATTGTGATGATGAACTTGGGGAGAGTCATTGAGCGAGTAGTTCTATGTAGCGGTTAATGTTGTATTTCAATTCTTCCAAGTCGATGAACTGAGAGGCGCGATAGACTTCCTTACCATCCATCAGCAGCAGGACTGTTGGCCCTGAATAGACGAGGAACTGACCAGCTATAAGAGGCTCTTCGGTTATATCCGTATAGAAGAAATATACCGCAGTGATACTGTCTGCCAACCGCTCCACTTTGTCGAGCATAACATTGCAAACTCCGCAGTCAGGAGTTTTAATGTAGAATAGGCATAAGCGATTGTCCGCTATAGCCTGCTCGATATCCTTTATATTTGTCAGATGATGCATGTTATCTGATTATCTTTGCTTTTTGAAGGTTGTCAAAATCATCCCAGAAGGCTGACTCGTCTGAGTCGCTAAAGCCGTCAGATGACAGTTCATGAAGAATAGCATCGAGAAGCTGCATTTTTGAGATGTTCAAGTATGGTTCAACGTCAATGGGATATGTAATGATGTCACCCAAAGAGCCGACATGAACGTTGGTAATGGCAACCTCACCATTCACCAACTTTACCAGAATATGCTTGTTTAAACCATATTCTGGCTTTGTTTTATGCAACTTTTGAAATAGCGGAGAGTCGCTGTACTGCTCAGAATCCACTGAATTAATAAGTTCTCGAAGTGTCATGCGATACCTATGAGTTCAATTTCAAAGATAAGTGTCGAGCCACCGGGGATGCCAGGTTGAGAGAACTTGCCATAGCCCATCTCGGCTGGGATGTAGAGTTCCCACTTGTCACCGATATGCATCTGTTGGATGGCGATAATCCAGCCTTCAATAAGGTCACACAAGCGACAAGCCAGAGGTACACCGCCGCGACTGCTATCAAACTGCTTGCCGTCAATCGTCCTACCTGTATAGTGGGCAGTGATGATACTGCGAACCATTGGCTTCGCACTCTCTTGATGGCCTTCACTCAGCACCTTGTAATAAATGCCCTTAGGTAGAGCCTTTACGTCTTCTTCCTTGGCTTTCGCCTCCAGCCAATCCTTGTTGGCCTGAATATAATCCCTCTTGCTCATCTTGTTTCTCCAAATAGTTTATCTTCTTTCCTGTCTTTTCAGCGTATGCTATCTCACGTCTGGTACTCTCGCCGATATAGCCTCCAACATTGATTACAAAGATTTCGTCTGCCATGTCTATTTTTCGCAGATGCATGTCATCAAGCATTTCCTTTGTGCCAGATTTCCAAACCTCTTCATCTCCAGAATGTCCGAACAACCCTACGCTGATTACAATGCAGCCTTCCAGCGTCAGCCGTTTCTGAACTTCCATGTATTGCTCCTTGAAACGGGTGCTTCCGCAAAGTGTAACGACCTTATAGTTCTGTACCATAAGCGTCTAATCCTTAAATGCCCAGAATCCCGTGCCAGTCTCAGGATCAAATTTCCTACCTATAGCACCGCCGACAGTTGGACGCAGTTCTATTTCGGCAGTATAGAGAACGGTTGTACCTTTCAGATGCCCACCTGCCATTCCATGCAGACCATCTTTCTTGAAAGAGAACAAGGCATGAGTATGATGGAAGAGTTTGCCATCATCGTCTCTTACTACATTGCCGTTGATTGATACCAGTTCCAGCATCCCCTCCAATTGTTCAGTCTCAAAACTGCCAGTTTCGGGAATGAACACCTGCAATTCTGCACTCTGACAGCCGCCGATTCCAGAGAAAACGGCTGACGGTATGGATTCTTTTTCGCAGATTTCGAGGAGGTTACTGATTATTTCGTCACCTCGATCCATACGGATATAGTAGTTATCGCCAATCTTTCTGTATTCCATCTTAATTATTTGTAAAGTTGGATGCAAAGATACGAATAATAAAGTAAAAATGAGTACCTTTGCCCTCCGATTTAATAAGAATTGTGATATGGACTACCTGCCGAAAGATCCTGCCATACTGGTTTCGAGCGTGAATATGCTCCTGAGAGATGAGGAGTTTGACACGCTGGAATCATTGTGCTATAACTTCGGCACGGAGCCGAAAGAGATAAAGAATTACCTTTACGGACACGGATTTGTGTATAGTGAGAAGCAGAAACAGTTCCGTCCGATAGGATATGATAAAGTAACAAGATGATAACAAAAGATAGTATCGAGACCGCCTACAGTTTCCTGCATCAGAAGCAGCGCATCTATGTTCATTCTACGCTCGACTGGCAGAAGGATGACATAGAGTTGGCCATTTCCGACTATGCCAATGACATGAGCCAGGAATTGTATGATGCCATCAGTGGTGGCAGGGCTGACTTCCTTCGTGACCACAAGTGGTTTCAGGAGGACATCACCAAGGCTGTCGAGATACTTGAAAAGATGCTATAACGATTGTGGAGAATTTTGAAGAGCAATTGAGAAAAGACCTGCATCAGTTCCTGCTGAGCATGAAGGAGGTGGACGAACGAATACCGGAGTGTCCCGACGTGGAAGAGAAATGGGAGGAGATAGCCAAGGCTTACATCCCAGATGGCATTCGCGAGTTCCAGGACTTCCCTTCGGCCTCGCTTGGTTGGATGATGTATATCGGCATGGCCGTAGCAAAGATGTGGGACACGGAATGGGATATCTACTCTAAGATCGAAGACCTCTACGCCTATATGCGCGACAAGCGGGGCTACGATGCGATGGACGAATACATCCGCGAGGAAGTGCTGCAGTTGCAGGGTGTGGACTATACCGTTCTGGAGAAAGTGACTGGCGAGTGTGCCTCACGGGTCTATAATGCCCTCATGCACCAACGGCTCGAACCCAGCACTAAGGAGGCCTTCAACGGCTATGTTGCCTGCCTGCACCAGCTCTACTTGTTTGGAGCTGCCATGCAGTTGAAGCGTATGGGATATCACATGACAAAGATGAACTAATGACGCTGACTTACATCTTCCATAGCGGCTTTGTGCTCGAAACGGAGCAGTCCATCCTGGTCTTCGACTACTGGCTGGATCCAAGTGGTGTGATAGGAGGTGTACTAAAGAAGGATAAGCATTTATACGTATTCTCCAGCCACTTCCATGAAGATCACTTTTCGAGGGCTATCTTCGAGTGGAGGAAACGGAAATCCGATATCACATACATACTCAGCAAGGATATTCTCAGACATAGACGGGCCAACAAGGAAGATGCAGACGTATGGCTGGCAAAAGGAGGCTCGTGGACTGACGAAAGAATCTCTGTCAAGGCATTAGGCAGCACAGACAGCGGCGTTTCATGGATTGTCGAGACTGAGGAAAAGCGTATCTTCCATGCAGGTGACTTGAATAACTGGTACGCGAGATTCCTGCCTGATGTTATGCCTGGAGAGACTATCTACAGCGAGGAATTTGAAGAGGAGATAGATCCGATAGCCCACGAAAAGCAATACTTGGGCGAACTGAAGGACATCCGTAAAGTAACTGACAGCTTTGATTTGGTGATGTTCCCAATAGACGGGCGCATAGGCAACGGTTATACCCTTGGTGGCCGACAGTTCATCGAGCGATTCAAGGTCGGCATGTTTGTTCCTATGCACTTTGTCGCCAGCGGCTTTGAATCCTCGTGGCGAATGAAGGAGTTTTCAGACGAGAAAGGCATTTCCTTCTGGGAGATAACCAAGGAAGGAGAAATGATAGAGATATGAGTTTTATCAAGTACATAGCAGACGAGAGCCACTACAAAGAAGTCCTGTCGTTAGTGGAAAAGGTCAAGCGGACAGTGTGGATTGGGACGGCGGACATTAAGGATCTGTACGTCGATGATAAGCCATTCCTTGCGCTGATTGCCTCTTTGCTGAAGAAGGGTGTGGAGGTCAGGCTGATTCATGCCAAGGAACCAGGAACAGCATGGAGGGAGGATCACGAGAAGCATCCGATTCTCTATGACGGTATGGAGCGTGTGCTGTGTCCGCGAGTCCATTTCAAGCTCATTATCATAGACAGTTCAATAGCCTACGTCGGCTCTGCAAACCTGACAGGCGCAGGTATGGGCATGAAATCACCCAAGAAAAGGAACTTCGAGGCCGGAATTCTGACCGATGACCCGGAAATGCTTGATGCAGCCATCGAACAGTTCGATAATGTTTGGATTGGCAAGTTCTGTAAGGATTGTGGGCGTAGAGAATATTGTTCAGACCCGATAAAATGAGTAGGATTATCAGAGAAGCAAGGCTGACGGACATGGATGAGATCATGCTAGTCATGGATGCTGCAAAAGGAATTATGCGGCAGTCTGGTAATATGCACCAGTGGGGAGAAGGCTACCCGTCGGAGGCTGTCATTACGGCTGATATGGAGAAGAAGGGGGGCTTTGTGGTTGTGGATGACGGCATGGTCGTTGGTTACTTTGCTTTCCTACAATCCCCAGAACCCACTTATGCCAGAATCTATGAAGGCAAGTGGATAGATGATGTTCAACCTTATCATGTAGTACATCGCATTGCCAGTTATCCAGATGCTCACGGCATCTTCAGTAGCATCATTGATTTCTGCTTCTCACATGATACAAACATCCGTATAGACACCCATCGTGACAACAAAATCATGCAGCACAACATCCTAAAGCAAGGCTTCACTTATTGCGGCATCATCTATCTGCTGTCTGGCGACGAAAGATTTGCTTATCAAAAGATGGTCAGTCGTTAATATAAGACTTTGTTGTCATATCGTAATATAAAGCCTCTAACTCGGCTAAAGTCAG
>JAGCPV010000017.1 GCA_017965475.1 Prevotella sp. | reverse complement strand
CTGACCAGATGGAAGCCTAATCCACCTACCGGACGTTCTTCGGCAGACAGCGTGGTATCGGCTGGATTAATTTCCGTCGGGTCGAAGGGGGTACCTGTATCACTGATGATGAATCTCACCTGATGACCATCAGAACAGACACTGACAGTAACATCTCCCTCTACACCTATGGGATAGGCGTAGTCTATTACATTCACAACAGCCTCCTCTACAGCAAGTCTGATTTCCTTGGCTTGCTTCACCTCTATATCCAAACGTCCCAGAACTTCTTTCACAAAGTTACTCAGCAGACTAACCTGACGGGTATCGTTCTTCAGTGTCAACGTCTCACTGAGCACTGTATCTTCCTGTTTCGGTGTATAACGGATGGCGAGCATTGTCAGGTCATCACTCTGTTTGGCACCCTCCACAAACCGATTTACCTCTGCTTTCATCTGCCGCAACAAGCCCTGAGGCTCTAAGGTCCTGTTAGCATTTAAAGCCTTCTGTATGCTTGCCAGTCCGAACTGTTTATGAGCGTTGTTCTTTGCCTCCGTCAGACCGTCTGTATAAAGGAAGACTGTGGTCATGGGCGGCAAAAGATATTCCTGCATCTCGTATGTAGTATCGGCAAAGAGTCCAATAGGCAGATTGGCCTTCGTGGGCAGTTCCGTCACCGTCTCGCCCACAAGCAGGGGATGGTCGTGCCCGGCATTACTATAGCGCAGACGACCCGTAGGCAAGTCGAGCACGCCAATGAACAGGGTGACGAACATATTCAACTCGTTGCCTTCACACGCCATCTCGTTAAGATGATGCAAAATACGCGACGGATTATTTTCATGAGCCGAGGCCGAACGGAACAACGAATGCACGACCGCCATCACCATCGCAGAAGGGACACCCTTGCCACTGACATCACCAATACAGAAGAACAGTTTTTCATCACGGAGGAAAAAGTCGAAGAGGTCACCACCCACCTCTTTGGCAGGAGCCAACGAGCCGTAGATGTCTATATCATGACGTTCCGGATAGGGCGGGAAGGTCTTGGGCAACATCTGCATCTGGATATTCCTCGCAATGCGCAATTCACTCCCAATCCGCTCCTGCTCCAACTTTGCCCTATGAAGCCTACGGTCATTCTTGGCAAAACGACTGATAATCAGTCCCAAGACCAGAAGACCTAATAGCATCAGCAAACCGATGAACAAGCGCATCTTTCTCAACTTGCCAAAAGCCTCTTTGTCGTAACAGACAACGGCAATCTGCCAGGCTGGTGCTCCTTTGAAGGATGTATAATAGACACACCCCTTCTCATGGTCGTCATCATCATAGAACGTGGCGACGTAACACCCTCCTTCCTTGCTCCTCGTCTTGGCAACAGTGCTATCATTGATGATGCTGACAACTTTTTCCACATTGCGATGTTTTACAAGTCCTGAATCCGGACCTGCCAACAATTCTCCCCCCTTCGACAGCAGAATGTCAAACGACGACGGATAGACATGTCTGTGGTTGAGCGTGCCGCCAAGCATCGTCACAGATACATCAAGACCGAACATAGCCACCAGATGATGCCCATTGTCGTGGATGGGGAGGATATAAGTCACTATCTTCATACCCGTAGTGGCGTCACGGTAGGCATCCGTCCACATCGGAACGCCTGTCTCATAGACAGCCTTATAGTATTTGTTTTGGGTATAATCCATACCAGCATCAGAAACCTCTGCGTTCTTAATCTCCCCATGATCCCACCATGAGTAGGGTTCAAAGAGCCTTCCCTTTTCCGGATAATAGTACGGCACAAAAGCCACCCAACAGCCCGTCAGATTGGGATGGGACCTGAGCACCCATTCCATTACTTCATCCAAAGAGTCTGGAGTGGCCAAATTCCGTTTCAGATCCCAGAGATGTCCCTTCAGTGAATTCTCAGACATATCCAGGGCATTCTTGACAATGAGAGCCTTCGTGGTCAGTTCCGACTCTGCCCGCTTCTCCAATTCATCTGCCAGCAGACCCCGCGTGTAGTAATACTCCACAGCAGATATCGTTTGCAACAGAACGGCTGCCACAATGATAATAGTCAGGCTGGTATTGGTTTTTAGTCTCATATTTTTAAGCTTAATGTTTTATAGTTTATAGATGATTACCCTGCAAGCCTTTCCGCCGATGGAGTACTCAACTATAAACTATAAACCATTAACTATAACCTACTTCACGTATTCTGCGAAGTCTGTCAGTTTCATGTCGCCCTTACGTGCCAGCGTGTCGTGCATGGCGAAGGCGGCAGGCAGGTTGTGACGGGTCTGTCCCATCTTGGCGATCTTCAGGTAATCCCAGAGCAACTGCTTATAGTCAGGATGTGCACAGTTCTCAATGATGCACTCAGCACGCTGGATGGGACCCTTGCCGCGCAGGTCGGCAATACCCTGCTCCGTCACGATGATGTTCACATCGTGCTCCGAGCTGTCCTGATGACTGACGAAGGGCACGATAGAGCTAATCACACCACCCTTAGCCACAGAAGGACAAGTAAAGATAGAAAGGTACGCGTTGCGGATAAAGTCACCAGAACCGCCGATACCGTTCATCATCTTCGTACCACTGATGTGCGTGGAGTTCACGTTACCATAGAGGTCTGCCTCGATGGCGGTATTGATGGCGATCACACCTAAGCGACGGATGATCTCAGGAGAGTTCGAGATCTCACTCTGACGCAGCGTCAGGTGGTTCTTGAAGTAGTCCATATTGTCATACACCTGCATCAGGCACTCGTTAGATACGGTCAGCGAACAGGCAGAAGCATCCTTCACACGACCGTTGAGCATCATACCTACCACGCTGTCCTGCAGCACCTCGGTATAGATGTTGAAGTCGGGCACATGCTTATCCTGTCCTAAAGCGCCGAGGATGGCGTTGGCCGTCGATCCCACACCACTCTGCAAGGGTAGGAACTCCTTGGGGATACGACCCTTGTGCATCTCCTCAACGAGGAACTCTGCTGTCAGGAAACCGATCTTATCCGTAACAGGGTCGCTGTCCTTGAAGGCACGGGCCTCGTCAGGGATGTTGCACTCTACCACACAAGCCACCTTCTCCTTGGGGATGCTCACAAAGGGCTGACCAATACGGTCACCGACATGCTCAATGGGGATCGCCTTACGGTAAGGAGGATCCAGCGGCTCATACACGTCGTGGATAAACTTCGCATTGGGGTTGTGGAAACTGTTGAGCTCGAGAATCACGCGCTTGGCCAGACGAGCTGCCGTGGGAGAGATACCACCGGCGGCAGTCAGATAGACATGATAGTCATTGCCCACCTCTTCGATGTCGCACACCTCGAGGATAGCCCAATCCACATCACCATAGAAACCATAGCGCAACTCCTGTGCCATGTGACTCAGGTGCAGATCGTTGTAGGGGATCTCACCCATGTTCACGTGCTTACGGAAATCAGGGTTCGTGGTGTAAGGCGCACGATAGAGGATGGCCTGGGCGTTGGCCAGGTCACCGTCTGTACTCTGTCCTGTGGAGGCACCTGTGAAGATAGCCACCTTAAACTCGCGGCCAGCCTCATGCTCTGCCACTGCGATCTTTGCCAACTCTTTGGTTGTTGCCTTGGCCACACCAGCAGGTGTAAAGCCACTCATGGCGATATG
>JAGCPV010000154.1 GCA_017965475.1 Prevotella sp. | reverse complement strand
GGCACTGCTTGATGCCCGACTCACCGTCTTCAATGGTGATGTTCTCCAGTCTGAGGTCGTGCGTGGCAAACAAGGGCCGCTCACCTCCGAACTTCTTGTCTTTAATTAATTCCATCGTTTTTGTATATTAGCGGGTACAAACTTACACAAAAAAATCCGTAATCTGTTGGAGATTACGGATTTTCTATCTCTTTTAAGTGTTTTTATTACTTTTCGGGCATCATCACGACGGATGCATGGTTGCCTGCCTTGAGAATCTCGGCCAGGAAGCTGGACAGATCCTTCGTGGTGAGCGACTTGACAGTCTCCGCATAGTTGGTCTGCATGTCAACACCCTCAGATGTCCAGTCTGTCAGCACATCGAGCCAGTGGCTATTCTCGCGGGCATTATCCTCAGCCTGCTTCAGCATGATCTCCTTCACGGTGTTCAGGTCGGTCTCGTCGATGTTCTCCACACTGTCGTTCAGGTACTTCAGCATAAGGTCACGGGCGATCTGCTGTTTGTCGGGATTCGTGGGAGCCTCAGCGGTGAGCACCAGGAAGGGCTTATCGCCATTCACATCGGCGGAGCCTGTGGCAAACACGTTATAGGCAGCACTCTCCTCCTCACGGATGGTACGGTCATAGATACGGGTCAGGATCTGTGCGATGGCCTTGAGCTTGACGGAATTCTCCAGGTTATAGGGCAGCTGGTCGGTGTACCAGATCTCTGTGGTCTGTGCCTGCGGGGTCTCCATCTGCTTGGTGAACTGGCAGGTCCGCTCACCACGGAAGAAGGTACGGATGTCCTTGGTCTTCAGGGGCTGACCGGCCGGCATCGAGGCGATATACTGCTCGATGAGCGGACGGATCTGCTGCTCGTCGAAGTTACCCACGAAAATATAGGTGAACTGGCCGCCATTGCTATAGAGCTGCTTCAGCATCGCAAGGGTACGGTCGTAGTCGAACTTCTGGAAGTCCTCCACCTTAGGCATCGTGTAGAGCGGGTTGCCGCAGTTCTTCACATTCGCCACAGAGTCGGCATAGACCAGACCGGGGTTCAGGCTGATCGTAGAGAAGATCGTCTGCATCTGATTTACAATCGTAGCCATCGACTTCACGTCCTTGTTGATGTTGGTCATCGTGAGGTAGGTGAGCTGGAAAAGGGTTTCCAGATCCTTCGGGGTGGAATGGCCGACGATGTTCTGGCGATCCTCAGATACCTTCGTACTGACACCGGCCTGTTTGCCAGCGAGGGCCTTGTCGAGTTCCGACTTCGAGAAATTACCCAGTCCGCTATACATCACAGCGGGATCGATGAGCTGGAGGTTCATGAAGTCTTCCTGACCGAAGAGCGACATACCGCCCTTGGCGTGGGCCAGCATCAGCACCTGGTCGTCCTTGAAGTCGGTCTTCTTCAGCAGAACCTTCGCACCGTTCGAGAGGGTCAGTTCCTGATAGCCGAGTGTCTTGTTCTCCGTCTCCTTCACGATCTGTCCTTTGGCGGGGAGCTTGGAGATTAGCGGCTCTTCCTTCACGTTATCGACCCAGGCGGTCAGTGTCTCCGTGCGCACACCCTCCACGGCGGCCTTCATCTCCTCAGGGGCCACGTATGTCTTTCCTTCCTTCTCCTGTTCCATGCTGATGACCACGAGATTCTTGTCATCGACGTTGATGATCTGCTGGGCATACTGGTTCACCACCTCGAAGGGCAGCTGCTGGGCCAGCATGGACATCGTCTGGTAATAGTCCTCGATAGAGGGGATGGGATCGTTCTCGAGGTAGTTCTCGACATACTCATTGGCATATTCCTCATTCTTTTTCTTGTCGCGGTTGGTGTAGGCTTTCTCCAAGCCACTCAGGTAGTCGGCCTTGGCACGAACATACTCGGTAGCGGTGAAGCCGAAGTCCTTGGCGCGCTTGGCCTCACGGATGATAGTTTGCAGCGTGGCGATGTCCTGACCTTCCTTGGAGGCACCCACCAGCATCAGGGCGTCCTTCGTGCGGGAAAGATCCAAGTAGTTGCCATCGGTCACCATGCCTACGAGGAAGGGACACTCAGGCTGTTGGCCGATCTCCGTAAAGCGGGCATTGAACATGGCGCAGACCATCTGGTTCAGATAGCTGCTGACGAGATAAGCCATCGTCTTCTTCAACTCTGCGGGCACGGGGTCACGCTTCATGGCTACCCTCATCACAGACACCTGCTGTTCCTTGTCCTTCTCGGAGATATAGATCGCCTGTTCGTTGTCGGGCACGGGCTCGTCGATGACCTTGGCGGCATCGGCAGGCACGATGATGTCGTTGAAGAGCTTCTTGATCAGGTTCTCCGTATAATCGACATCGATGTCACCGACGATGATAAGGGCCTGGTTGTCAGGACGATACCATTTCTTATAATAGGCCACCAGCTCCTCGGGCTTGAAGTTGTCGATGATCTCCATCTTACCGATAGGCATACGGTAGCCGTACTTCGAGCCTTGGAACAGGGCGGGCAGGGCGCGCTCGATCATGCGCTGGGTAGGGGTGTTACGCATGCGGTACTCGTTATGGATCACGTCGCGCTCCTTCTCGATCTCCTCTGGGGTGACGGTGATACCACTCGACCAGTCGCGTAGTACCAGCACACAGGAGTCGAGGGCGGTCTGGCGCTCCGTGCTCACGTCGGCAATATAATAAACGGTACGATCGATGCTGGTATAGGCATTCAGGCTGCGGCCATACTCCACACCGATCGACTGCAGGTACTCGGTCATCGTACCTGTGGGGAAGTGCTCCGAGCCATTGAAGGCCATGTGCTCCAGGAAGTGAGCCAGACCTTGCTGAGAGTCATCCTCCTGGATGGATCCCACGCGCTGGGCGATGTAGAAGTTGGCTTTCTTCTCGGGCGTGTTGTTGTGACGAAGGTAATAGGTCAGTCCGTTGTCAAGCTTTCCGATACGGACGGCAGAATCGACAGGCACATCCGGCAACTGCTGTGCCGATACAATTCCTGCGGTGAGCAGTGCGACTGCTACGAAGATTTTCCTAAGTTTCATGTTGTAACAAATTAGTTGGTTTATGTTTCTGTCTGCAAAGATACGGACTTTTTCCGTAACAATCCGCATATTTATGTTATCTTTATGTTAAAAAGACGGCTGCCACTCACCAACACGTGCGAATGACAGCCCATATATATTGAGAGAGATGTATGTCATCAAATTATTTGGTGGCGAGCAGACGGTTGTCGAGCGACTCCATCACGATCATGCTGCTCAGGAGATACATATTATCCTTCTTCTCGTTCATCTTATAGGTCTTCACCGATGTCAGGCAAGGAGCCTGTGAACGATACAGGGTCACCTCTGAGGGAAGGTCGTAAGCCTGTGTCTCTGCGTTCCAGTGGCTGGTCTCCACGTTGTAGCCGTTC
>JAGCPV010000153.1 GCA_017965475.1 Prevotella sp. | reverse complement strand
TCTTAATTCTTAATTCTTAATTCTTAATTTCTTCGTATCTTTGCACTCACTTTTAGTGTAATAACGGAAGAATCACGTTTTTATTATGGAATCGAGGAAAACTCGCGAGGCAGATCTGGAGGGACGGCAGGTACAGAGGTTCTTGTTGGGACTTGTCGTGGTGCTTGCTGCCCTGTTCGTTGCCTTGGAGTGGAACAGTTCTGACAGTGGCTGGTCTTTCTTCGACTCCGACGAAGATCTGGAGGCGGAGATGGAACTCTCGCCGTTGAAGCGTGACCAGGATGAGATACCGATGATGCTCCCGCAGGAGAAAGTGGAGGAGTTGCCTAAGTCCGAGGAACTGCGGTTGGTGGATGAGGACGTGGAACTGCCGACAGAGCAGCCGGAGCCGCAGGAACTGGAGAAGCCCGAGACGGCCGAAGAGGAGGAGCAGCCCGAGGTGGTGGATATGTATAACGAACCGGTGGATTTCCGTGTGGTGGAGGATCTGCCACAGTTCCCTGGGGGTGCCGCAGAGTTCATGAAGTGGTTGACGAAGAACCTGAAATATCCTGTCTTAGCCGAAACGAGAAAGATCAAAGGTCGGGTGGTGGCACAGTTTATCGTCAATACAGACGGTAGCGTTTCTGACTTGGAAGTGACGGAACATCTGGATAATTCGTGTGACCAGGAAGTGTTGCGGGTGCTCAGGATGATGCCGAAATGGAAGGCGGGGATGATGAATGCAAAGCCCTGTCGCACGAAGGTCTGTATTCCGATTGTATTCAATATGTAATTGATAGTTTATAGTTGATAGTTTATAGATATGAGAACATCTGAGGAATTATTGAAGAAGGTGAACGAGGCGCTCGACGGTATCAAGTATGACCGTCAGCCCGCCACATTGTACGACCCTATCAAGTATGTGCTCGCCCTCGGTGGCAAGCGAGTGAGACCAGTGCTCATGCTCCTGGCCTATAACCTCTTCAAGGAGGATCCAGAGCGTATCATGACGCAGGCGATCGGTCTGGAGACCTACCACAATTTCACGCTCTTGCATGATGACCTGATGGACAATGCCGACATGCGGCGCGGTCATGAGACGGTGCACAAGAAGTGGAATCCCAACCAGGCCATCCTGTCGGGTGACACTATGCTTTTGCAAGCCTTCCAGCGGATGGGACAGTGTGAGGCCGACAAACTGCAGCAGGTGATAGGGCTCTTTACGGAGACCACGCTGGAGATTGATGAGGGACAGCAGCTTGACGTGGAGTTTGAGACCCGTAACGACGTGACGGAGGCGGAGTATATCGAGATGATCCGTCTGAAGACTAGCGTATTGCTGGCCTGTGCCGTGAAGATCGGTGCCATCTTGGGTGGCGCCTCGATAGAGGATCAGGAAAATCTGTATAAGTTCGGTGAACAGATCGGACTGGCTTTCCAGTTGCAGGATGACCTGCTCGATGTATATGGGGATCCGAAGCTATTTGGCAAGAACATCGGTGGTGATATCACGTCGAACAAGAAGACCTATATGCTCATCAATGCCGTGAACCGTGCCAACGATGTCCAGCGCAAGGAACTCATGGGCTGGATCGAGGCGGAGACGTTCGACCGTAACGAGAAGGTGAAGGCCGTGACGAGACTCTACGACGAGATTGGCATCCGTCAGCTCTGTGAACAGAAGATGGAGGCGTGCTATGCGCTGGCTATGGAGTATCTGGCCAAGGTCAGTGTTAGTGAGGAGCGTAAGGCGATACTCAGTGCCTATGCTGCAGCGATGATGAAGAGACAGTCATGATTGATACCCACTGCCATCTGGATGGTGAGGAATTCCGTGAGGATCTCGATGCCGTCGTGACCCGGGCCAGGGAGGCTGGGGTAGAGGCGATAGGTGTGCCTGGTATCGACCTGACATCGTGCGAGACGGTCATAGAGGTCTGCCGCCGTTATCCCGGCTATTGCTATCCGATGCTCGGCCTCCATCCTGAGGAGGTCAAAGCCGATTGGAAGGATGTCTTGGCACAGATACGCCAGAAACTCCCCGCCCCTTCTAAGGGAGAGGCTAAAGGTGGGGTCGTCCCTATCGCCATTGGTGAGGTGGGCCTCGACTTCTATTGGAGTCGTGAGTACGAACAGGAACAGCTGTTGGCTTTTGAGGAACAAGTACGCTGGTCGGTGGAACTGCGGCTGCCCCTGATGATCCACTGTCGGAAAGCGCAGAATGAGATGGTGACTATCCTGAAGAAATATAAGGACAACCTGCCAGGTGGTGTGTTCCACTGTTTTACGGGGAATGCCTTGGAGGCACAGGAACTGTTACAGTTCGACCGTTTCGTACTGGGTATCGGTGGAGTTTTGACATTCAAGAAATCGCATCTACCAGAAGTGCTTCCTGCCGTCGTCCCCCTTGACCGTATCGTCTTGGAGACCGACGCCCCCTATATGGCTCCCGTCCCACAGCGTGGTCAGCGTAATGAACCGGCCTTCGTCGCCCATGTACTGCACCGTCTGGCGGATGCCTATGGTGTCAGTGTAGAGGATATGGCACGACAGACGGATGCGAACTGCGAAAAAATATTAAATATAGTTGTGTAATCTGCGTAATATGCAGTAAAAACACTAACTTTGCATCCGCTAATCGTAAGGAGAGGTGCTCGAGTGGCTGAAGAGGCACGCCTGGAAAGCGTGTAATCGTCAAAAGCGATTCGGGGGTTCGAATCCCCCTCTCTCCGCAGAAATCCTTTTTCACGATGAAAAGATTGATAATCCTCTTCTCGATGATTGGTTTGCTCTGTATCTCGCAAACCATTCAGGCCCAAGACAACGTTTTAAAAGATAGTACCCTTGTCGCTGATTCCCTCGTGGCAGCAGACTCTCTGGCCGTGGCTGACTCGTTGGCTGCCGAGACGATGCTGGCAGAGGATGCTGATGACGTGGAGGGTGGCATCCATAAGCAGTTGAAAACCAAGTTCGTTGACGGTAACGTGGGGTTCATGTCGTTGGTGGCATTGGCCTTGGTACTGGGACTGGCGTTCTGTATTGAGCGCATCATCTACCTGACACTCTCAGAAATCAAGGCCTACAAGCTGATGGAGGATATCGAGGGGTATCTGCAGAAGGATGATGTGGAGGGTGCCAAACAACTCTGCCGTAATACCCGTGGTCCCGTGGCGTCCGTATGTTATCAGGGTCTTCTGCATATCAACCAGCCTATGGAAGCGATCGAGCGTAGTGTCACGAACTATGGTGGACTGCAGGTGGCCAATTTAGAAAAGGGCTGTTCATGGATCAAACTCTTCATCGCCATGGCTCCCTCGTTGGGATTCCTTGGTACGGTGATCGGTATGGTCATGGCCTTCGATCAGATCCAGCAGGCCGGCGACATCGGCCCCACCATCGTGGCCCAGGGTATGAAGGTGGCACTGATCACGACGATCTTCGGTATCGTGGTGGCACTGATCCTCCAACTTTTCTACAGTTATATCCTTTCGAAGATCGAGCGGTTGACAGCACAGATGGAGGAGTCGGCCATTACTTTGCTTGACATGATAACGGCCTATAAGTTGAAGAATGAATAGTTTCGTCTCACCTTTCATCACAGACCTGATGCTGTGGCTGATGTATCTGATGATCGTCGCAGCCATCGGTGTATCGCTCTATTCCGTCTGGCATGGGCTGCGTAACCGTCGGAAGGGAGATGATATTATCAACGGTGTGCCGGCCGGTAGGATCGGATGGTGTGTGGCCATCGGACTGTTGGTCTGTCTTGTGATCACTTTCCTCCTCGGCTCCTCCTCACCAGTAGTCACCAATGGCACCCTTTTAACGGATGTGTTCTGGCTGAAAGCCACGGATATGTTTATCTATACCTCAATCCTATTGATCATCGGATGTTTCGTAAGCGCTATCGTCAGCAGATTCCGGAGCTGAACACCACATCGACGGCAGACATCTCGTTCATGCTGTTGATCTTCTTCCTCGTGACATCCTCGATGGACACGGATAAGGGATTGTTGCGCCAGATGGCCCCGCCTCCCGTGGAACAGCAACAGCCGCAGGACATCAACAAGGATGCGGTTCTGAAGGTGGAACTCGATGGCCATGACCAACTGACCTGCGATGGTGAGCCTGTGAGTCAGAAGCAGTTGGCCGATGCCATCATGACCATGGCCTCCGTCAATCGTACGGGTCATGTGGTCTCTGTCCATGCAGACCGTGAGACGAGTTATGAGGCCTACTTCCAGTTGCAAAACACCATCGTCAATGCCTATCAGACCCTCCGTGAGCAGTATGCCCAAGAGCATTATGGCAAGAGCTATGCCCGTTGTGATCTCGATGAGCGTTCACTCATCAACGACTATTACCCCCAGCGCATCAGTGAGGTACCTATTCAAGAAGGAGGTAACCCATGAGACCGATACAGAGTAAATTCCATACGAAGCGGCACAATGTTCCGTCGTTGAACATGGCGTCCATGCCCGACCTGATCTTCACGGTACTCTTCTTCTTCATGATCGTCACCCATATGCGCAGTGACGAGGTGAAAGTGCGTTATGAGGTACCCAAGGGGACTGAGATGCGGAAGCTGGCCAACAAGTCTGCTGTGGTCAATATCTATATTGGACGATTGGACAATGATTGGCGGGTACAGATGAATGGTGACCTGGTGGCGGTCAAGGATATCCCCGCCCGGATAGAGAACCTGCGGGCAGCGATGTCGCCGGAGAATGCTGAACATCTGACGGTCAGTCTGCGTGCCGACCGACACACGCCGATGGGTGTTATTAGTGATGTGAAACAAGCTTTGCAGAAGTGCTATGCCTTACGAATCAATTACAGTGCTACTGAAATAAAACAAGAAGATAATGAGTAAGATTGACAAACTTGACAAACAGATCCTCCGCTTGATAGCGGATGATGCACGTATTCCATTCTTGGAAGTGGCCCGTCTCTGTAATGTCAGCGGTGCTGCTATTCACCAACGTATTCAAAAACTGACCTCCATGGGTGTGTTGAGAGGCTCCCAGTTCGTGATCGATCCGGAGAAGATCGGCTATGAGACCTGTGCCTATATCGGACTGAACCTTAAGGACCCAGGTACCTTCGACGAGGTTGTGGCGAAACTCAAGGAGATTCCTGAGGTGGTGGAGTGCCACTATACCACTGGTAATTTCGATATGTTTATCAAACTCTATGCCGTCAATAATCATCACCTACTGACGATTATCCATGATAAACTGCAGCCGTTGGGACTGGCCAGCAGTCAGACACTGATCTCTTTCCACTCCGCTATCAACCGTCAGTTGCCCATCGTTGATATCCTGTTCGGAGAAGAAGAGGAAGAGTAAGTACGGACAAGGTCTGTTTTGTAGCCTAAGAATGAGCAAGTTGGGATTATACCACTGAAAAAGGTATAATCCCTTTGCTTTTGTAAGAAAATGACAAATATTTGATAGAAAATGATAGGTGAGTATCAAAAATAAATCGTACCTTTGCAACCGGAAATCAACTGAATCGGAAACCAAATCAATTATTAATCATAACAATTAATCATTATGGCTTATCAAGAAGTAACAACGACGGGTTATGGAACCCGAGTAGGAAACTCATTCAAGGCAATAGGCACAGGCTTCCTGATGTTTATTGCAGGTACAGCACTCTTGTGGTGGAACGAAGGTCGCGCAGTCAAGACCGAGAAGATGCTCGATGAGGCAGGTAGTGCCTATGTGGAGATGGAGAACCCCAACAAGAAGGATGCCTCTCTGGAGGGTGAACTGATCTGTGGTACCGCAATGGCAACGACAGAGGACTCACTTAGTGACGCTCAGTTTGGTATCGGTGCTAAGGCTATTGCCCTCAGACGTACGGTGGAGTACTACCAGTGGGTAGAACATGAGCAGAGCAAGAGCGAAGACAAGTTGGGCGGTAAGCAGGTAACCACCACAACCTATACCTATAGCAAGGAGTGGGTGGGGCGTCCTGTAGAGTCAGGAAGCTTCAAGGATCCTGCCTATCAAAATAAGAATATGGTACTGACTACCTTCGAGAATGCGGAGCAATATGCTGAGAATGTATCGTGGGGTGCCTATAAGTTGTCGGAGAGCCTGATCCACAGCATCTCTTCCCGTGAGGGTCTGGAACTGGCAATGGCAGAGGATCTGCTGAGGCAGTTCGACAAGAGTACCCAGGCTGCCTATGAGCGTTTCTATGGTGTGCAGCCGAAGCAACAGCAACCCACCCAGCAGCCTGCACCGCAGCCCGCTATCCCCGACTCAGTAAGGGCACTGCTCTCTGATTCAGCCAAGGCTGTACTCGACTCTATCCAGGCTGTCAATGACTCCATCAATAAGGCTATGGCTAACGCCGAGAACAAGAAGGATCTGGAGTATGTTCATCAGGCCAGCAACGTGCTGTACTTCGGCCGTGTGCCCGGTTCTCCTGAGGTGGGCGATGTGCGTGTCACCTTCGAGATCGTTGTTCCTGCCAAGTGTACGGTGATGGCTGTTGTGGATGGCGACAGCTTCAAGCCCTATAAGGCCAAGAACGGCAAGCGCTTCCAGACCCTCGTGATGGGTAAGAAGAGTGGCGACGAAATCATCGATGCTGAGAAGGAAGCCAACAATATGATTCTCTGGGCTCTGCGTATCCTTGGTATCATGATCGTGATTGGTGGATTGAAGGGTATCTTCGGATTCATCGAGACCCTCCTCAAGGTGGTGCCCTTCCTCGCAGGTATCTTCGGATGGGGTATCGGTGTGGTTTGTACTGTCGTGGGTATTGCATGGTCACTCATCGTCATCGCCCTCGCATGGCTGTTCTATCGTCCGTTGCTCGGTATCAGTCTGCTTGTACTGGCAGGCTTCCTCATCTGGGTATTCGCCTTCAAGGGCAAGGATAAGTTGAAGGAACTGGCTTCAAAGGCTACGAACAAGAGTGCACAGCCTGTGCCTGCTCCCGCCGAGCCTGCTCAGACACCTGAGAATGTATAAAGAGCTTGACAATCATCTGACAATGGTGAAGGTGATTTTGGGCATACTATTCCTGTTAAGCGGGGGCAGCATCTATCTGCTGCACCGCTCTACAGGAATAGTGCTTTTCCGGGTTGTCGATGCACTGGGATGCATGGACACCGTCGAGGCTCTCCGTGCCTCCGTTGCGACACTGCCCGAATTCGTCGTCTTCAGTCTGCCAGATGGTCTGTGGTCAGCCTCTTATCTGTTGTTTGTAGATGCCGTCTTTGCCAGTCAGTCGAAGAGCATAAGACTGGTGTGGGGCGCCCTGATCCCAGCGATTGGCCTGGCCTCGGAACTGCTTCAGGCCATAGGATTTTGTCCCGGTACTCCCGACTGGCAGGATGCCCTCTGTTATGGTGTTCCTTACATCCTTTATGTGATATGGTTAGAGGTTGCGGCTGCACATTAGTGATCGTCAGTTCACTTGTCATATTGATGGCTTTGCTCTTTGCTGGCGTGATCATCAAGGCTGATATCGATGCTGGTGAGGAACACGAGAAGGTGTGGGAACAGTATCGTCAGCAGGTGGCTGCCTATGACAGTATTCCTGACGTGGCTGTCCGTGATTCCCTCGTGGCAGAACTTCCTTGTCCTCATATCCGTCAGGGTGGTTTCGCCTCTATATTCGGCATTGTCATAGGGGGAGGTGTCATACTGGTAGCACTGGTGCCCTTTATCATTGGATGGGTACTGATCATTATCAATCATTATAAGAAGAAACGTGAGAGTAATTATTTTACAGATTATGAAGAGATACATTAATACTATCTGCGTCGTTTGTCTAGCAGTGTGGCTGACAGGATGTAAGACCATTGTTGAGCAGCAGGTCGTCGAGAAACGTCAGCCCATGCCAATGATTCTGGATACAGACTTCGGAAGTTCTACCGATGACCTGTTCGCCCTGATGATGCTTTATCATTATATGGAAGAAGGATTGGTCGATCTGAAGGGTGTCGTCGTGGATCGTGAGGGTTTGAAGAACGCAGAACTGGTCGATGTCTTTAATACCTATTACGGACATCCTGACATTCCTATTGCACTGGAGCGTAATGGTGTGAAGAACCCACGCTGTTTCATCCCCTATAACGGTGTCTGTGATTTGAAGGATCAACAGGGTAATCCCCTCTTCAAACGTAGTCAGGATCTGACAAACTGTCCTGAGGGCTATAAACTCTATCGTCAGTTGCTGAGCAAGGCTGAGGATAAGTCGATCGTCATCGTGGCCATTGGTTTCGTGACCACCCTCGCAGAACTGTTCGAGTCAGGTGCCGACGAGTATTCCCAGTTAAGTGGTGTCGATCTGTTCGGTCAGAAGGTGAAGTCCGTCTATATCCAGTCCGGACGCTTCGAGAGTGGCGACAGTCTGAGTGGCTACAACATGCGTGCTGCCTCGAAGCAGTCGGCCATCTTCTACGACAAACTGCCGAAGAACGTGGATTTGATCATGTCGCCCAGTAATATCGGTGATATGATGAACTACCTGCCTCAGGATGTGCTCGTGGATCTCTCTGCAACAGAGCAGAACCCCATCAAGGCGGTCTATACGAATTACACCTGTGACACAGGCCAGCGTATGTGGGATACTAACTGTCTGGTGAATGCTGTGTTGGGCGATGAGGCTTACCATATGTCACCCCGTGGTTGGGTGAAGTTCGTGGATAAGGGTGAGGAGTCGCTGATGCTCTTTACCCCCGATCCCGCAGGTAATGCCCGTTATCAGTTGCCTGGCGATACCTATTTCGCAGAGGATAAGTTGATGGATATCCGCAAGCATAACCGAATCAACCGTCATCCGGCTCCCTATACCATTGAGGCTCCTCAGCCCCAGCTGATCAAGAAGGCTGCTGCAGAGTGGGTGAAGCCCCGTATGAACCAGTTGGTGGATAAGTACATGGGTTCTGCCGGTAACACACTGGATCCTGATGAAGTACGCTCCCTCTTCCGTCCGTTGGGCTATACAGGTCCTAATGCCACAGACTATCAGGAGGCAGAACAACTGGTGGTCGATGCCGTCTTTGATCGTATGATCCAGAAAGCATTGCGTGCGGGGAAGAAAGACCTCGCTATCGTGACGGGTCCTCCCGCCAGTGGTAAGAGTACCGCCGTCCGTCAGTTGAATCTGAAGAAGGTTGGTCTTGTCTATGATGCAGCCCTTACGGGTGGTGACCGTCTGGAGAGCGTCGTTAAGAAAGCCAAGGAACTGGGCATGGAGAAGATCACCATCGTACCTGTCTATAATGATGTGCTGACCAGCTACAAGAACTGTCTGAACCGTGGTAAGAGCACATGGCGCTATACGGCCCTCGACTATCTCGTCAATTCTTATCGTGGTAATATCGGCCAGTTGGAGCAGATCATCAAGACCTGTCCTGATGTGGAGATCATTCCTGTGGATTGTTCCTTCAACCACGGAGTTCAGCGTGTTAGTATTGAGGATGCCCTGAAGTGGAACTACAACGTTACTGACGAGGAGATCCGCCAACTCTTCACCTGTCTGAAGGAAGAACTTGATGCTGATAATATCGAGGCAAGTTCCATCCTGGCAGCAGCGGGTGATGTGTTATCTATCAAGACCTCTGATGAGGCGAATAAGGTACTGGCCAAGGATATTGATCAGAAAATTCAGGAAGTGCTGAAGGCGTATAAGTTGAGATAACATGAGACGAATCATAGGGATCTTTGTTCTGCTCTTTGTCGTGCTGTCAGCAACGGCACAGGAGCGTAAAGACTTCACATTCAAAACCACGAAGGTGACAAACGGTGATGGGGAGTTGTCCCATGTGAAGGTGGGGGCCTACGTGGGCAAGAAACTCATTCTGGAGAAGACCTACGAGATGGTGCCTGCCCTTTCAGAGGGGCTGGCCCAACATGTAGGTACTATCTCTGAGGAAGACCTGAACTTCGACGGTTATCCCGATGTGGATATCTATCTCGGTTATATGGGTGGGTTTGCCAATAACACATGGCATGAGGCCCTGCTCTGGGATCAGAAGCAGCATGGTTTTGTGGAGGCTGAGGGATATAATATTGGTGAGCCGATGACAGTTCCTGAGAAGAAGTACATTTACAATGTGCTTAGCGCAGGTCCAGACCATCGCGTATCCACCTACTACCGATGGAAGGGTAACAAACTCCAGGAATATTTCTGTAACACCTGGGCAATCGAAGATGATGATTATGTCAACTTCGAGGGTTTGCTCAACTATCCCTGTTACCGTTTTGATGCGAAGCTCGACGGCCGTATCCCTGTGAATATCGTGTTCCAACGCACGGACGATGATATCCTCGCTGGTTACATCTATTACCCCAAGGCGAAGACCCCTGCGCCCATCATGATTGTGGGCAGTGTCGTCCAGTATGGAGACAAACTCTACTACCACCTTGACGAGTATCAGCCCGACGGCATCATCACGGGCAATATCCATTTGGAGACACCTGTAGAATATGACTATTTCTCCAAGATGGAGGGAACTTGGACGAACCCCAAGACCGAGAAACAGATGCAGATGGCCGACCTGCACTATAGTCAGGAGATGCCCAAGTGGTTCACGGAGTCGCTGCTCACCCCCGAGGACCCCGGCAATATCGGTCGTGAGTATTCCTTCCAACAGTGGAATCCGAACTATCAGGACATGATGGGCGGTCATATCTCCTTCCGTGCGGCTGGTAAGAACAAGGTGCATTTCGAGTGTTGTAACGTGCGTCATAACATCGCCGAGGGCAGGAGTGACGATGGCCGTCCTGCCGTGCTCAAGGGTAATATGTTCAAATACTACGACAGTGATTGTGACTACGGCTTCCGCGCCACGTTCTTCCCCCGTTTTGTAGTTTTAGAGACCGTTACTAAGGCATCGTCGTATGACTGCTTCGGTGCGGGTGCAACCTTCGACGGCGTCTATATCAAAATCAAACAATAACAGTAAGAGATGAAGAAACTGATTGTTCTCGCCATCTGTGGTATCGTTGTGATGGCTGGTTGCAAGGGCAACAAGGTACAGGGCACAGAGTCGGAAGCCGACTCCACCCTCGCCGACAGTGTGACTATCGCTGAGGAGCCGCAGGACACCACGCCTCTGCCGATGTTCCTCTACTGTCTGAATAAGGACTATATGATGATGGTCTATTGGTCGGGCATCGAGGAACCCAAGAAGAACAAGGACAATGCCGAGTATTTCGAGGATATGTATCGTCCTTGGTTGCTGCAGGAGGGCTTCCGTCGCAATGCCGCGGCCTACACGAAGATGCTGGCTGAGGATGGTAAGACCATCGATATCAAGTACATCGGTGAACTCTTGAAAAACCCCGACGGAGAGGAGATGTATAGTGGCGAGCTCCATAGCCGTGCCTCCATCCCGTCGCCAGGTCTGCGCTATGCCTTTGTCAACCCCAATGATCCTCAACTGAATAAGACCGACTGGAAGGACATGGACATCGTGGTGACGGAGGACTATCTCCAGACGCGAAAGCTGATGAAGTCGAAATTGCTCTCACCCTTCGATAAGGAGAATCCGTTGCCCAAGGCTGTGGTGAAACAGTTGGAGGAGGAGTACGGCATGAAGGCCGAGTCTTCTACGGCGGTGTTCAGCTTTGATGACCGCTATACTTACGGCGTCATGCAGTTCAAGGGTGTGTATAAGACGGTGAAGGAATATAGTCAGGAGCGTAAGGTGGCTCTTGCCCTTGAGGTACTGACAGATGGTGATAAGGTCTATTCCTACCCTGTGGAGGGCTACTACGACGATCAGGAAGGTCCTACGTGGAACGTGGATGACGAGGGCCACTATATCTCCAGTGGCATCCCCGCCGCCTTCAAGGGTCCCAACGGTCCGGAACTCTGCTTCACCCACTGGGCACCTGAGAGTTGTACGGTGGGATTGTTCCTCATCCGTAATGGCAAGCTGGAGCGCATCCAATACGAGTGCTATCACTCGTTGATTGACGAGAACACGCCGCTCTGGAAGAAAGACCTCGCCGAGATGCGGAAGCTCTACCTTGAACAGGATCCTCATAGTAACAAGCACTTCCATCTGACGCGCTATCGTCCGATAGACATTGATGATGACGGTATTGATGAGTTCTGGTTGCGTGACAAGGACGATAAGCACGGTGCCCTCTTCACTCTCAAGGATGGTAAAGTTAGTCTGATCGGTGTGGAGGACGGACGTCTGCAGACTTCCTTCCGTCAGGTTCGCGACGGCAAGGGTTATGTGCAGATCGGTGGTTCCGCTGGTGGTCCCTCGATGTACACGCAGGTCTTCGAGATCAAGAATAGTCAGGTGGTGCGCCGCTTCACCTCGTTGGAGATATATGGCGAGATCGACGAGTGCAGCTTAGACGGCAAGAACGCCACGAAAGAGGAGGGAGCAGCCTATATCAAATCATTGCCCGAGGTGCGCGACCCGTACATCTACTTTATGGATATTAATGAGTAATAAGACAAGGAATATGAAAAAGACATTATTTATAATAGCAGCTTTCTGCTGTCTGACAGCAACGGCTCAGACACGTATTTCCATCGACGAGCTTTATGGTCTATGGCAAACTAAGAACGTGCCTGCCTCTAAGAGCGGAGGAATCCTCGACCTCGTAGGTGCTTTTAATCTCGCCTATCCCACCTATAGTGGTGGCGAATTTCTGATGGACGTATCGCGACCTGAGAACGAGCAGAAGTGGATCATCACCCTCGACCGTCCTAACGGCTATGCCAGCTTTGCCGAGGGTAGCGACGATGCCTCCAGTGAGTCGATGCAGGCCTGTGTGTGGAAGCGCAGTAACGGGCATAAGCTCTTTGCCATCTCGTTCGAGCAACAGTCATCGAAGGTGAAAGCCTTCACGGCTTTCTACGACCTCGATCCTTCCACGGGCATTCTCAAACCCGAGAAAAGTCTGGCAAAACTCTTCACACCCAACAATCCCAACGGTATGATTCACGTGAGTCTGCCCCAGCATGGTAAGGATATGAAAGTCACGGAGTATTATATCAATGCCATGTTTGCCATCACCCATGTTTTTCCTTGGGACGGCATGAAACCCGGACGGGAACGCGTTGAGATTGAGAACATCGACAAGATGTGGAAAGAGTATGAAGATCAGGCCATGATGGACGGCGAACAGCCCGTGACCCAGTATGCCATTATCGATATCGACCGCGATGGTTCTCCGGAATTGATGCTCCGTTCCGACAACGAGGACTATCAGGCTGTCTATGCCCTTTACGATGGGAAGTACGAGATGATTGCAGCCAAGGACTATAAGCGCTCCCTGAATTTCTATCCTCCAAAGGCGGTGGGTAGTGCTGGTGGTTGTGGTACGGGTTGTTTCTATATCGACTGGACATTGCTTGAGAACAGCCGTCCGAAGCACCATATCGAGAACCAGCAGGAGTATAACTTCGAGAAAGATGAGATGGTCGATCACTATTCGCTCGACGGTCGTGAGGTGGTGCATGCTGAAGAGGGTGATCGCCTCGTGAAATCCTTCGGTGAGTCTGTAGAGATACCCATCAACTGGCGCCCGTTAAGATAATAATATTGAGATACGAAAAAGCCTTGGCAGTCGCCAAGGCTTTTTCGTAACAGTTACTTGTTTACTTCCAGGGGTTCTCGTAGCTGACGGCACCGTTCTCGAGCTTCTGACAGACGATCTCCATCTCCTCGAAATGCTCCTCACCGTCTTCCCACTTCTCCTTGTAGTTGATGCAGTAGCAGCCTGTGCCCTTCAGCTCCTTCATCGTGGAGCCATCAACCGTGTTGTAGAACTTGCAGGTGAAATCTCTCGGGTCATTTGGAGCCAACATCCACTGCAGCATCTGGCTGTTGCCGTCGTTCATTGCCTTCACGCGGATGCTTACCTTACCACCACGGGGGATACCTGCGATCTGTCCCTCACGATCAGTTGCCTGATC
>JAGCPV010000152.1 GCA_017965475.1 Prevotella sp. | reverse complement strand
CTGTCTGTGCTCAGTGTGAAGATGCTGTCTGCGGTCAGTGTGAAGACGCTGTCGGCGACGATCTCTGTCTGGGCTGTGCTCTGGCAGATACCCGTCAAGAACAGGAAGATGCCTGTGAGGGATGCCCGTACCGATGTGAATATGTTGTATCTCAACACTTAGCCTTTCAACTTGTCAATGACGTTCATGACCCATTCCAGTTCCTCCTCACTGGCGAAGGGGATGCTGATCTTGCCCTTTCCCTGTGGAGAGCATGTCATCTGTACTTTGACCTTGAAGAGGTCTGACAGACGGTCTCTCAGGATGGAATATTCCAGCGGCAGCTGGGATGTGGGGGCTACGGTTCTCTTGACGGTCTGCAGGTTCTCACCGTTCTTGAGCATCTGCACCATCTCCTCCACCTTTCTCACGGAGAAGCCGTTGCGCTGCACCTCCTTGAAGAGTTTCAGCTGTGCCGACGGACTGTCGAGTGCCAGCAAGGCACGGGCATGTCCCATGTCCATCTCCTTGTTCTTCAGCGCCATCTGGATCTGAGCAGGCAACTTCAGCAGACGGAGGTAGTTCGTGATCGAGGTGCGGCTCTTGCCGACACGTTCGGAGATACGCTCCTGCGTCATACCCGTCGATTCGGACAGGTGCTGATAGGCGAGGGCGATCTCTATAGCGTTCAGATCCTCACGCTGGATGTTCTCCACGAGGGCCATCTCCATGATGTTGTCGTCCTCAGCGGTCCTGATATAGGCGGGAATCGTCTTGAGACCAGCCATCTGGGAGGCTCTCCAACGACGTTCACCAGCGATGATCTGGTATTTGCCGTCTGCCATCTGGCGGAGCGTGATGGGGGTGATGATGCCAATCTCACGGATGCTGGCAGCGAGTTCCTTGAGGGCTCCCTCGTCAAACTCCCGTCGCGGCTGATTAGGATTAGACTCTATCAGACTGATGGCAATCTCATTGAGGTTGGATGTGCCTTGTGTCTGGATGTCGCCTGTGTCGATCAGCGCATCCAGGCCCCGTCCCTTTCCGTTTCCTATATTGTCCAGGCCTCTGCCCAGGACACTACGGTCATATTTCTTCTTTACGGCCATGATAGTTGTTGTAGTTATTTGTTCTTGTGAATAAGTTCCTTGGCGAGTGCCAGATGGTTCTTGCTACCTGTGGAGTCTGCGTCGTAGAGGATCACGGGCAGACCGTGACTGGGTGCCTCGGAGAGCTTGACATTTCTTTGGATGACGGTCTTGAAGACCAACTCCTGGAAGTGGCGCTTTACCTCGTCGTAGATCTGGTTTGCCAGACGCAGACGGCTGTCGAACATCGTCAGCAGGAAGCCTTCGATCTCCAGATGGGAGTTCAACTTGTTCTTGATGATCTTGATGGTGTTGAGCAACTTGCTGATACCCTCCAGGGCGAAATATTCACACTGCACGGGGATGATCACGGAGTCGGCAGCCGTTAGGGCGTTGACAGTGATGAGGCCCAACGACGGTGAGCAGTCGATGAGGATATAGTCGTACTCGGCACGAATCGGATCCAGCAGTTTCTTGATGATCATCTCACGATCGTTCAAGTTCAGCATCTCTATCTCCGCGCCCACCAGGTCGATATGGCTGGGGATGATGTCCAGACCTTCGATGTCAGTGGTATAGACAGCCTCATGAATATCGGTCTGGTTGATGATGCATTCGTATAGGGAGCACTCTACTTCTGTGATATCGACGCCCAGACCGCTGGAGGCATTGGCCTGCGGATCGGCATCCACCACTAATACTGTTTTTTCTAAAGTGGCGAGTGAAGCGGCCAGGTTGATCGTCGTCGTGGTTTTTCCTACACCGCCTTTTTGGTTTGCTAAAGCAATAATCTTACCCATTTGAATCTAACTAATCTTAATAAAAATGAGAAATTTGTGCGCAAAGTTACATATTTTCGATGAGAAAGCCATTCATTTAAACCTTTTTTCGTACTTTTGCAATCAAAACAATCATATTTTATGGAAATTAAACGACCATTACTACTCATTTCCAATGATGACGGCTTTCAGGCAAAGGGTATCAACTGCCTCATAGAGATGCTGGCGGACTATGGCGACATCATCGTCTGTGCGCCGGAGTCGGCCTGTAGCGGTATGGCATGTGCCTTTTCCGCCACCACACCTCTACGGCTCCGCCTGCGGGAGAAGCGGGAAGGTGTGGAGATATGGTCGTGTAGTGGTACGCCCGTCGATTGTGTGAAGATGGCGCTGGCAGAGATCGTTCCCAGAAAACCGGATATGGTGATCGGAGGTATTAATCATGGTGATAATGCGTCAGTGAACATGCACTATAGCGGTACGATGGGTGTGACGCTGGAGGGGTGTATGAAGTATATTCCCTCAGTGGCGTTCTCGCTCTGTGATCATCGTGAGGATGCCGACTTCGAGCCGCTGCGGCCCTATATCCGCGAGATTACTTCGCGGGTGTTGGCAGAGGGCCTGCCGCAGGGTGTCTGCCTGAATGTGAATTTCCCGAGCCAGTGCAGTTCTTACAGCGGCGTTAAGGTCTGCCGGATGGCGAAAGGCACATGGGGCCATGAGGTCGTCAGGTGTCATCATCCCCGTGGCTATGACTATTGGTGGATGGCGGGCGACTATACCAACGATGAACCAACTGCCGAGGATACCGATAACTGGGCTTTGACACACGGTTATGTGGCCATCACACCGACACAGATAGATGTGACAGCCTATTCGGTCTTGGAAAGAATCAGATCCTGGAACCTATGAAATATTATCTGATAGCAGGTGAAGCCTCAGGCGACCTTCATGCATCACGTCTGATGCATTCGCTGAAAGAAATTGACAAGGAAGCAGAGTTTCGTTTCTTTGGCGGAGACCTGATGACGGCAGAGGGTGGTACGCGTGTGCGCCACTATAAGGAACTGGCCTATATGGGTTTTATTCCTGTGTTACTGCACTTGCCGACCATCCTCAAGAATATGAAGATGTGTAAGCAGGATATCACCCAATGGCAGCCGGATTGTGTGATCCTTGTCGATTATCCGGGTTTCAATCTGAGTATTGCCAAATATGTAAAATCTCAGACAAAGATACCCGTCTATTATTACATCTCTCCGAAGATCTGGGCGTGGAAGGAGTATCGTATCAAGAATATCAAGCGCGATGTCGATGAACTCTTCTCCATCCTGCCTTTCGAGGTGGATTTCTTTGAGAAGAAGCACCATTATCCTATCCACTATGTGGGGAATCCTACGGCTGATGAGGTGCGGGAGTTTCTCTTATCCTTCTCGCCTGCTGGCGAAAGGGATAAGATCATCGCCTTACTCGCGGGGTCGCGGAAGCAGGAGATCAAGGATAACCTGCCTGCAATGATCGAGGCAGTGAAGCCGATGATGCAAGACTATAGGATCGTACTCGCAGGGGCCCCTGGCATCGAGCCAGACTATTATACCCAGTTTATAGAGGGTACGGGCGTGGAGATCGTCTATAACCAGACCTATCCATTGTTGGCGAAAGCCCATGCCGCCCTCGTGACTAGTGGTACGGCGACGTTGGAGACTTGTCTGTTCAATGTGCCGCAGGTGGTGTGCTACGAGACGCCCATCCCCAAGATCGTGGCTTTCTTCCGCAAACATATCATCCACGTGAAGTATGTCTCGCTGGTGAACCTCATTGCCGACAGGGAGGTGGTGACGGAACTTGTGGCCGATACCTTTTCTGTGGAGAACATCCGCACAGAACTGGAGAAAATCCTGCAGGGACCTGCCCGTGAGACGATGCTTCAGGGCTATGCCGAGGTGCGTCGTAGGCTCGGGGAGGAGAAAGCTCCGGATAATGCTGCAGCAATCATGTATAAACTAATCAATCATCAATCGATATGAACAAATTCTTAGCTCTGCTGGGTTTTGATCCAGCCAAACATTCCGTGAAGGTGGAGATGATGGCAGGTCTCACCACCTTCCTGACGATGTCGTATATCCTTGCCGTGAATCCGCTGATCCTTGGTGAGACGGGTATGGACAAAGGTGCTTTGTTCTCCGCTACCATCGTAGCAGCCGCTATAGCTACCCTCGTGATGGCCTTCTATGCGAAGTTGCCTTTCGCACTG
>JAGCPV010000151.1 GCA_017965475.1 Prevotella sp. | reverse complement strand
TACAGTCTGGACATCCGCCAGATCGGCTGTCACATGGTCATCCACGATTATTCGCAGCAGGATGCCTTCTGGATTCCCTACACCATCGCGGGTGTGGGGCTCCCTCTCATTGGTATCTGGCTCTACGAACAAGCCAAACAGGAAATCAAAGGATATAGAGCATCAGCTGCTGCTCAGGTTCAGTGATACCTTTCTCTTTCAGCAGGTCAGCCTCATTCTGGAGGATATACTGGGGTGTTGCCCCTGTCTCCTTCAGAAAACGGTGGAAACAGTCGGCCGCCTCATCGATATGTCCACAGAACCACAGACAATAGCCATAGTTCAGTAGATCATCCGCCAGAACATCTCCCGCCAACAGTTGGGTGTATATCTTCTCCGCAGCCTCATACTTGCCCTCACAGACCAGTGTCCATGCTAATACGCGACTGACGTTCTGATCCTCAGGCGACTCATAGTTCAGACGGTAGAGGTCTTTCAAGGCCTCGGTATATTGTCCGAGGTTCGTCATACTGACG
This sequence comes from Prevotella sp., assembly GCA_017965475.1. GTDB lineage: Bacteria > Bacteroidota > Bacteroidia > Bacteroidales > Bacteroidaceae > Prevotella. Next base: position 6,511 of record JAGCPV010000151.1, on the reverse strand, counting down.
GCACGGTTCAGACGATAGATATTCTTCTCCGGACGAATCGTCATCAGCTGATTATAGGTATCCAGGGCCTCAGCATATCGTCCACGTGAGAAGAGCGCTTTAGCATAGCCGACAAGTGCTCGCTCATGTCCAGGTTGCAATTCCAGCGCTTTGGCATAACACTGGAGATCGTCATAGCCTTGTATGGGTGCTTTCAGTCCCTTCGGCTGATGCTGGGTCAGGAAACCTGCCATCGTCCAGAACTGGAAATCTCGTCTGGCCTCCCCATAGTTAGCCAACAGACAGGCGGCCTCTCTGGTACGCTTCTGTTTCAGCAGGAAGGCAGTGATCTCGTTGAAGGAGGGCTCCAGATGGGTCTCCGAGAAGATGGGATCCGCAAAGAAAAGGTATCTGAAGCCGTCTCTGCCAAAGGGGTTGACGAACTCCATCCGTTGGGGGAAGAGCCGGAAGAAACGGTACATATCCTGCAGATAGATACGACGGATATAGGTGGGTCTGTTCAGTTCCTCAACGGCCATCTCGTTGATCGATGCCTCCCCTCTCTCCAGCATCTCACGCATGTTGGGCGGAATACGATCAACCACCTGTTGGAAAGCGAAGGTGAATGAATACTTATCGCTGTTACAGAACGGTCCCTTCTCCATCATCGTCTGGAGGAAACGGTTCTGGCCTGTCTTGCCCAACACCTCCGAGACGGCGGGATGATGGATATAGAAGGGAACGAACCAGTTACTCAGTTCATTGAAGAAAGAGAAGCGTTTCATCTGGGAGAAGCCTCCGAAATAGATGTCCGACCCTTGTTTCTGCATGTTCAGCATCCGTTGGAAGCTCTCCTCCACCTGCTCCAGTTTCCGTTCCTGTTCCCCAGGGTGCAGAATATCCTCCATGGGGTCCTCCTCCACCTCCTCAATACCGTTGCGGTTCATACGGAACTGCTGATTCTTCAACAAGTCAGGCATGATCTCCTTCTGGATGGTCTGGGTATCCTGTTCGGCATTGATACAGAAGATGATCTGCTTCTGTAGCTCCACCAGTTCCTGACAGCAATGCTCATTTTCCAGAAGTTTCTCCACCAACTGCATCTGTTCGGGATAGATCGAGGCAGCCAACTCACTGTCGATGGCCAATACCCAGCCCACCAAAGCGCGCTGACGCACCTGTTCATCGGTGGCCTGCTCATAGACATGGATCAGGGTACGGAACTTTGCCATATCAAAATGCTCCAGTAACGAGAGCATCACGGCGCTCACCATCATCTGCTGGTCGTTGGTATCCACCGTCGGCGACAGCAACATCTCCTCCATCGCACCCGCGACACCATCCGTCCAGATATCAGAAGTAAAGATATAATCAAAGAGCACATTCATCTGGTGCTGGTGCTGACGACAGAGTTCCTGTCTTCGCGCCTCACGCTTGTTCTCTGGCTCCAGATCCAACAAAGCCATCTCCGAGACGAAGGTTTCCAACTCCTCCCGCAGGTTCTGCGGCGACCAGTCGCGGGCCGTCATGTGAAGACGCAGATAAATGGAAGAGAGGAAGGATGAGTGCTCAATGCCATAGCGCTTGCTGATATTCGTACAGAGCACGTACATCCGTTGCAACAACACCTGATAGAGCGACGGCAGCTGCGGATCCTTGAAGCCCCGCTTCCAGTAGTCAGCCATCAACTGATAATCCGTCCGCAAGGCGTGCAGCCTGTCGGAGTTCACCTGATGGGGATGCACAGCCAGGAATGCCTCCAAGTCAGTGATAGCGGCACTGAGGTTGCGCTCTTTCAGATGGGTAAATATCTCTTTCAGGCTTTGATGCGTATCCATAGTCCTATTTCTTGGAGAGCCATTGCTGTGCCCGTTCGATATCCTTCTGTCTGGGGGCTACGGCATGATTGAACTTCAACGAGTCGGGAAGGGCATCTAGGGTCTGACGCGAGACAGTATAGTATTTCTTGATGACATCCCGGTACTTGTGCACCCCATAGTGGTTAAGGGAGTCACAGGCTTCGTTATAGCCTTTAAGGAACACGTCCAACTGCTTCTTCCTGTTCTTGTCGTCCATTCCCTTCGTGCGGAATACGATGGCACCCATCTGGATATCCTCCTTGCGCGTATCAAGGATCACTTTATGCTTCTGCAGAAGCGCCTGTGTCGCCTGGGGTTCTGTCAGCAACAGGGCGTCCATCTCGTTATTCTCCAACATCTTCAGCCTGACATTCACGTCGTTCACCTGAATACGGAACACCCGTTCCGGTTTCAGCTTCGCACTATCCACGGCAAGGTCGCCCAACAGATCCGTCACAGAGTAGCGGGTCATCGCCAGCATCTTGTCGTCCAGATGCTTCAGTTGGGTGATACGTGCCTGACGGTTACTGATCAACAGCCAGTAGGCGTTCGTCGCTGTAAAGTATGTCAGACTGTCGGCCAGTTTCTTGATTCGCTCCGCCCGCACGATATCCGTCACGGAACCTTCCACCCTACCCCGCATCAGGGCTGTATCACAGTCCATCTGGGCCGTGAAGCGCTTCAGGCGGATATCCACTGCCGTATCAAACATCTGATGATCCTTGGCGATAAAGATCGGTAGGCAGTCGAGCGTAGGCATCACGGCAATCTTCAAGGCTGCTGAGTCCTCCCGTGCCAGCCTCAGCCGCTGCTCGCGCGACAACCGCTTCGTCTCCTCATACGACTGTCCACAACTCACTAAGAGCCATATCACCGCGATAATCCAAAGTATTTTCCTCATATCGCGTGCAAAGGTACGAAAAGTCCAGCGCAAAACAAAAAGAATTGATTCTTTTTTTCATTTTGCATTGGGGGCCCGAAAAAAAACACTGAAATCTTTGGCAATCTCAAAGAAAAGCCCTATCTTTGCCGTCTATGGCAAAAGACAAGATCGCATACGTATGTTCCAACTGCGGCCAGGAGTCGCCGAAGTGGATAGGCAAATGCCCGTCGTGCGGGCAGTGGAACACGTTTAAGGAAATCCGGGTGGCAGCCGACACAAAGCAACAGGCAGCCACGACGGCAGCCGCCACGGCAGGCCATGCCCTCAGGAAAAACAAGGTACTGAAACTCAGTGACATCTCCGATCACGACGATCCCCGCATCGACATGCACGACGAGGAACTGAACCGCGTACTTGGTGGCGGTCTCGTGCCGGGCTCGATCGTGCTCTTGGGCGGCGAGCCGGGCATCGGCAAATCGACGCTATCCCTGCAGACGATGCTCCGTATGCCAGAGAAGCGGATCCTCTACGTCAGTGGTGAGGAGAGCGCCCACCAACTGAAAATGCGTGCCAACCGTCTGGGAGGGGAGAATGATAATTTCCTCATCCTCTGCGAGAACTCCCTTGAACATATCTTCGACCATATCAAGGAAGTACAGCCCGAACTGGTGGTCATCGACTCCATCCAGACCATCATGACAGAGGATGTGGAGTCCTCCGCTGGCTCTATCGCCCAAGTGCGTGAGTGCGCCTCTGCCCTACTCCGCTTCGCCAAGACCAGTGGCGTGCCCGTTATCCTCATCGGCCACATCACCAAGGAGGGCACACTGGCAGGTCCGAAGATCCTGGAGCATATCGTCGATACCGTCATCCAGTTCGAGGGCGACCAGCACTATATGTACCGCATCCTGCGCTCGATGAAGAACCGCTTCGGCTCCACTGCCGAACTGGGCATCTACGAGATGCAGCAGAACGGGCTGCGACAGGTCAGCAACCCCTCCGAACTCCTGCTGACACAAGACCACGAAGGACTCTCTGGCATCGCCATATCGAGTGCCATCGAAGGCATCCGTCCCTTCCTCGTCGAGACACAGGCATTAGTCTCTACCGCTGCCTACGGCACGCCCCAGCGTTCGGCCACTGGCTTCGACCAGCGTCGCCTGAACATGCTGCTGGCCGTACTGGAGAAGCGTGTGGGCTTCAAACTGATGCAGAAGGATGTGTTTATCAATATCGCTGGAGGCCTGCGCGTGACTGATTTAGCGATGGACCTGAGTATCATCGCCGCCGTACTCTCCTCAAATGTCGATACGCCTATCGAATCAGGCTGGTGCATGTGTGGCGAGGTGGGCCTGAGTGGCGAGGTGCGCCCCGTCAGCCGCATCGAACAAAGAATCGCCGAAGCCGAGAAGTTGGGCTTCAGCGATATCATCATTCCGAAATATAATCTCCAGGGCTTCGACGCGAAGAAGTTCCACATTGCGCTCCATCCCGTCCGCAAGGTCGAAGAGGCCCTCCGCGAACTTTTCGGCTAATCCTCGTAGATCGTCGGATCCTCAATGCCGGCTTCTTCCATTGCCTCGCGGCGCTCCACACAGGTACCGCACTTGCCACAATGCTTCTCGCCACCCTTATAGCAGCTCCACGTCTCAGCATAGTTGATACCCAATTCCTTGCCACGACGGGCGATGTCGCCCTTGGTCATGTTTACAAAGGGTGATAGCAGTCCGACATTCACGAACGTACCCGCCCGCGCCGCCTCGTCGAAGGCATTCACGAACTGCGGCGTGCAGTCGGGATAGATGGTGTGGTCGCCCGCGTGGTTGGCCATCATCACGAATTTCAGGCCATTCGACTCAGCGATGCCAACGGCTATCGACAACATAATCCCATTGCGGAAGGGCACCACCGTCGAACGCATGTTCTCGTCAGCATAATGGCCTTCCGGAATCTCTTCCCCACCCTCCAGCAGCGAACTCACGAAGTACTTCGTCATGAAGTCTAGGGGGATGATGATATGCCTTATGCCAAGCCGTTCGCAATGCAGGCGGGCAAAGGGGATCTCACGGGCATTATGCTTGCTGCCATAGTCGAATGAGACCGCGAGGGCAATCCGCTCATGTTGGTCGTATAGCAGCGTCACGGAATCCATGCCGCCACTCAAAATAATCACGGTGTCTTTCTCCATCATGGGTGCAAAGGTACACATATTTTCCGAGATACGCAAAAAAAGTATAAATTGTGAATTATGAATTATGAATTATGAATTAATTATCGTATCTTTGCAGTCGCTTTCAAACGAAGTTTTTCACATTATTAATAAATCATACTATTATGACAATCAACGAATTCAACTTTGCCGGTAAGAAGGCAATCGTACGTGTAGATTTCAACGTACCCCTGGACGAGAATGGTAAGATCACTGACGACACCCGTATCCGCGGTGCCCTGCCCACGCTGAAGAAGATCCTGGCCGACGGTGGTGCTACGATCATCATGTCGCACATGGGTAAGCCCAAGGGCAAGGTGAACCCGAAGCTCTCTCTGGGTCAGATTCGTGAGGCTGTGGAGAAGGCTCTGGGTGTTCCCGTGGCTTTCGCTCCCGACTGTGCCAAGGCTGCCGACGCTGCCAAGGCCCTGAAGATGGGTGAGGCTCTGCTGCTGGAGAACCTGCGTTACTATCCCGAAGAGGAAGGCAAGCCCGTGGGCATCGAGAAGACCGATCCCGCTTACGACGAGGCTAAGAAGGCCATGAAGGCTTCTCAGAAGGAGTTTGCCAAGACACTGGCTTCTTACGCTGACTGCTATGTGATGGACGCCTTCGGTACTGCTCACCGCAAGCACGCCTCTACCGCAGTCATCGCTGACTACTTCGACGCGAACAACAAGATGCTGGGTCTGCTCATGGAGAAAGAGGTTCAGGCTGTCGATAACGTGCTCTCAAATATCAAGCGTCCGTTCGTGGCCATCATGGGTGGTTCGAAGGTCTCTTCTAAGATCGGTATCATCGAGAACCTACTCGGTAAGGTGGATAAGCTCATCCTCTGCGGTGGTATGACCTACACCTTCGCCAAAGCTCACAATGGTGAGATTGGTGACTCTATCGTAGAGCTTGATAAGCTCGATGTGGCACTGGGCGTTGAGGAACTGGCCAAGAAGAACGGTGTAGAGCTCGTTCTCGGTTCTGACTGCACCGCAACCAACGGTCTCGACTTCGGTACGATGACCGTGAAGCCCGGTTCGAAGATCATCAACTGTCCCGCTAACAACGTTCCCGCAGGTTTCGAGGGCGTCGATGCAGGTCCTAACTCTCAGGAGGACTTCCGCAAGGCCATCAAGGGTGCCAAGACTATCCTCTGGAACGGTCCTGCCGGTGTGTTCGAGTGCGACGATTTCACAGCTGGTAGCCGTGCCATCGGTGAGGCTATCGCTGAGGCTACCGCTGAGGGAGCCTTCTCTCTGATCGGTGGTGGCGACTCCGTGGCTTGCGTCAACAAGTTCGGTCTGGCCGACAAGGTTAGCTATATCTCTACTGGTGGTGGTGCTCTGCTTGAGGCCATTGAAGGTAAGGTTCTCCCCGGCGTAGCTGCTATCAAGGGTGAGTAATGAAACTGACAGGTAAACAATTGACCATTATCGTGGTGGCCATCGCATTCATCGTGATGGCCATCATGACGATGGTGATCGGAACAGAGGAAGACGGGAAGACAAGCACGTCGGACGGTAACGACACCGAAGAAGTGAAGGCCGACACCGTCAAGAAAGACAGTGTGATCGTGAACGAGCCGCT
>JAGCPV010000150.1 GCA_017965475.1 Prevotella sp. | reverse complement strand
CGACATCACGTTATAGCCTGCCCCTACAAAGAAATGCACATCAGAGCCGAGCGAAAAAGCCTGTGTCTTCTCTACCAATTCCACTGTGGCGTCGTAAGTCACTTTGGGCTCTAACACCACAGGAATCTCATAGCCCGTCAAGGGCATCGAACCTGCATGCCTGATGGTCAGGCGCTTCGTACCCATCGGCACCCACATCCTGATCTCTCCCGTTCTGTCCTCACGCTTCAGCACGCCCAGATTTGGTTCAATCTCAAAACCGTCCTCGCGCACGAAGAAACGGATCACAGCGCATGCTTCCCCCGAAATATCATACACGGGATCCATGCTTGCGATCAGACTGGTCACATTCCTTTCGAATGTCGTCACCTGAATATCCTGCGCCCGCAATTGAACGACGGATATCAGCGCCAGTACAGATAATAAAAGAATTTTCCTCATATCCTTTGTTATTTAATAATCATCTTTCTATTGTTTACGATATATACACCCGCAGGCAGATCATGCCTGATGGCTTCCATCGTTGTATTTGTCTTGATCAGCCTTCCACTAAGGTCATACACTTTAACGACCTTATCAAGAGAGCCAATCTCCTCAATACCCCTGATACCAGTGGTCATGCCCTCAGAGATATCTATGGATCTAGTCCCCGATGTACTCGTCATATAGGCTTCGAAGGGGTGAATCTTTCTCAGGTTCAAGATAAACTTGCTGCCTTCATTCTCCGAGCCCTGATAATATTCATAGTCGTTGTTCACGTTCAGAGCATAATAACCAACTTCGTCCCCAATGTTAATAAAGGAAGGCATCAATGTGTGGTTGCTATAGTTAGCTGTCAGCACCTCGTCCGACTTCTTCACCTCTACATTCTCAGCCGAGAAGGTCACTCTTCCTGTCAGTTGATATTCGCCAGGATAAGCCTCATTGTTTGGCATACTAACAATATAAGGTGTATTAGCTTTAATTGCCTCAGCCTCCACAAACCCGCTACCACTCAGTTCGTAGAGCCAGAAAGGTTTCGTGCTGCTGCCACTCGTCCATTTTGCAAAGGGCATGATCTCGCCCTTGCTACTATGCGAAATCTTCTGCACATCAAATGGCAATGCAATGGTTTCCCAACCTCTCGACTCATGCAGACCAGTCTTCATCAGATAATTGTGCGTATAGTTAATGCTCTGGGCAGTAAAAGCCTCAGGACAATAGAAGTTATTACCACTTTGAGCGTCAGTCAGTGTGATGGATTTGGCACTGCCATTCACCACCACATTCTTTATACTGGCAGGAGCATAAGCCTCATCTTTCACATAGAGCAAAAGGTTGGGGTTCGTCACCTTACCCGTAAACGCCACTGCTGGTCCCCAGATGATCGCTGCCAGACCATCCTGGCCTTCCAGCACATCGTCATTGATACCTATTACTGTCCATTCCTGATTCTGGCTGCTGACCTTTTCTGGAATGTCTAATACCAGTTCATTTCCCACCGCTATTACCATAACGGTATGTTCTACCATAGACACTACCTGATATGTGACACCATCCATGGAGAAGGAACTAACAAACTCTCCGAACTCAACTTCAATAGATGTATCTTCATTGATTGTTGTCGTATAGTCAGAACTGGCAGACATGCTTACGCCATTCACTATCAGGCTCTTTGTCCAGTAGCCGTCATCTGGGTTAAAACTGACAGTGACAGTGGAACCCTCATTGACGGTATAATTCATTGTTGCCTCACGGATGGATTCTCCTTCGTACGAGGCAAAGCCATTACCAGAAGCCTTGATGGTGAAGGTATATGTAATTGGTATCTTCTCAAACTCCACTTCAATATTGGTATCCCCATTGACTGTAGTTTTATAACTGGAACTGGCAGTCACATTGGAGCCGTTCACCGTCAGGCTCTTGATCCTATAGCCATTGTCTGGGGTAAAGGAGAGAGTAATGCTGGTGCCTCCTGTCACAGTATAGCTTTTGGTCGTTTCACGAATCGTTTCGCCATTATATGAGGCATAGCCATTGCCCACTGCCTTAATAGACAGGGTATAGTCAACTTGAGGAATCTCTTCGAACTCCACTTCTATGCTTGTATCCGAATTAACCTTCGTAGTATAGCTGGTGCTAACCGTCACACTGGATCCATTCACCTTCAGGCTTTTAATCCTATAACCAGTATCTGGGGTAAACGTAATTGTGACGCTTGTGCCCTCATTAACAGTATAAGATTTCGTCTTACCCCTGATAGTTGTTCCTTCATAAGTAGCCAATCCGTTGCCTGTTGCCGTTATACTTAAACTATACGTTTTACTCCCTTCAATTGCCGTTATACTCCTGAAATATTTCCAAGGCTCTTTGGCCTTGTAACTATCAATTGATGACGCAGGAACATGGAGATCTGCATTCTGTATTTTGTAAGGCCGAAATGCATTTATAGCTGTGTTTGGAACATTTGTAGCATAGCAAAAAACGTCGGCACTGCAATTATAGAATGCAGAGCTTCCAATTTCAGTCACACTGTTGGGGATGGTGATAGAAGTCAAACCCTCACAACCATAGAATGCAGCATCGTCAATGGATGTCACGCTGTTGGGAATTGATATGGAGGTCAAACTTCTACAAGAATGGAAAGCCCAGGATCCAATAGACGTCACACTGTTTGGGATGGTGATAGATGTCAATCTGCTACATTCTTGAAAAGCACTTTGGCCGATGGAAGTCACGTTGTTGGGGATAATGGTGTTCTTACAACCCGCTATTAGGGTATTTGACGAAGTTTCTATAATAGCATTGCAGTTATCACGCGAATCATAAGTCACATTTCCACTCTCAACCTTGATGGAGGCCAGGGCATTACAACCTGAGAAAGCCCCGACTCCAATGGAAGTCATGCTGGTGGGGATGGTGATAGATGTCAAGCCATAGCAGCGATAGAAAGTATAATCTCCGATAGAGGTAACGCTGTTGGGGATAGTGATAGATGTCAAGTTGCTACATTCCTCGAAAGCACGTTCGTCAATGGAAGTCACGCTGTTGGGGATGGAGATGGATGTCAGTCCGCATTTGAAAGCACTTTGGCCGATGGAAGTCACACTGTTGGGGATAATGGTGTTCTTACAACCCGCTATTAGGGTATTTGACGATGTTTCTATAATAGCATTGCAGTTATCACGTGAATCATAAGTCACATTTTCACTCTCAACCTTGATGGAAGATAGACCGCAATATTGGAATGGATTGGTGCCAATAAAAGAAACACTGCCGGGGATGGTAATTGAGGTCAAGCCGCTACAATCACAGAAAGCACCACTACCAATTGAGGTTACACTGTTGGGGATGGTGATGGAGGTCAGGTCTATGCAACCCATGAAAGCATCACTGCCTATGGAAGTCACGCTATTGGGGATAGTGATAGAGGTCAGACCACCATAAAGATCACGGTTGAAGAAAGCATTGTCCCCAATTCGGGTTACAGAATACTTGACATCATCATATGTAATAGTATTTGGTATTTGCACATTCCCAGAGTAATCATTCCAATATGTATAGTCACTGTATTTTTTGTATGTTACTTCAACTTGATCACTTGCAATAATATTATAATATACCCCATCAACCTCAAAGTCATAGGCATAAGTAATGCTACTTACCATTGTGAGCAATGATAAGACTATCAATCGCAACCAATTATAGACTTTTTGATGCATATTCTACTTGATTATCATTTTCTTGTTATTGATGATATATACGCCAGAAGGAAGCTCTTGCCTGATGGCATCCATAGATGCTCCATACTTTATCAGCCTTCCGCTGAGGTCATAGACCTTGATGACTCCAGGAGAAGAAACGACCTCTTCTATACCCTTGATTCCAGTAGTCATACCCTCAGAGATATCGATAGATCTTGTACCTGATGTACTGGTCATATAAGCCTCAAAGGGATGAATTTTTCTTAAACCAAGGATAAACTTACTTCCCTCATTCTCACTACCTTCATAGTTCACGAAGTCATTGTTTACGTTAAGCGCATAATATCCTGCCTCAGCATCATGATTGATGAATGAAGGGATAAATGTAATGCTGCCGAATGAGGCACTCTGCACCTCATCAGACTTCTTCACTTCTGCATTGAGAGCAGAGAAAGTTACTCTGCCTGACAACTGATAATCATTTGGATAATTCTCGTTGTTTGGCATACTAATAATATAAGGTGTATTAGCCTTGATAACTCCTGCCTCAACGAATCCACTACCACTCAACTCGTACAACCAGAAAGGTTTTGTACTGCCTCCACTCGTCCATAGGGCAAATGGCGTAATCTCTCCTTTACTGCTATGCACAATCTGCTGCACATCGAATGGCAGAGAGATCGTTTCCCATCCTCTCGACTCATTTAGTCCTGTCTTCATACCATAATTATGGGTATAGACAATGCTTTGAGCGATGAAAGCCTCTGGACAATAGAAGTTATTCCCTCTCTGAGCATCAATCAGAGTGATTGCCTTTGCGAAGCCATTCACCACCACATTCTTTGTATCAGCAGGCGCATATGCCTCATCCTTCACATACAGCAGAAGATTAGGATTCGTAACATGAGCTGTGAAAGGCGCTGAAGGATTCCAGATGATGGCTGCCAGATCCTCGCAATTCTGCAATGCTTCCTCTACGATATCCGTTATCGTCCATTCTTCATCCTGATAAATAATCTTATCTGGAATCACTAAGATCAGCCCGTAATCACCTGCTTTCACCATCAGAGTATGCTCATCGAATGAGATAATCTCATAATTGATCCCATCTATCGTGAAGTCTTTATCGACAACCGTTTCCTCAAATTCCACCTCTACAGATATATCTGAGTTCATAGTAAACGAATAGCTGGTATCAATGCTTATCGCAGAGCCATTCACCATCAGACTCTTGATATGATAGTCCTCATCTGGTGCAAAGGCTATTGTGCCCGTGGTTCCCTCATTCAGTGTAAACGTACTCGTATTATCCCTGATAACCTCTTCGTCATAAGTAGCTGTACCATTACCTATAGCCTTAATGGATAGCGTATAGGTCACAGGAGGCTCTGGATCTACAGGTATCTCCTCAAAATCAATCTTGATGGAGGTATCTGCATTAATTGTTGCCTCATATTTATCAGTCACAGTTTGGTATTCACCATTTACCCTCAGGCCCTTAATCCGATTACCTTCATCAGGTGTAAAGGTCATGCTGACTTTGTTACCTTCTTCTAACGTATATGTCTTAGTAGTTTCTCTTATGGTCTCCCCATTGTACGTAGCTATTCCATTGCCCATTGCCCTGATAGAAAGGGTGTAAGTCTTTGGTATATCTGGTATCGCCTCAAATTCCACTTCTACAGAAGCATCCGAATTGATTGTTGCTGTATAGGATGTGCTAGCTGTAACAGCCACATTATTCACCTTCAAACTCTTAATTTGATACCCATCATCAGGAGTAAATGCGATGGTCGCCTTTGTCCCCTCATTGACGGTAAACGCCTGAGTTTTGCCCCTGATGGTCGTTCCATCAAAAGTAGCCGATCCATTGCCTGTTGCAGTTATACTTAGACTATACGTTTTACTATCTTCAATTGCCAAAATACTATTGAATTTGTTCCATGGTTCTTGGGCCTTATATGCATCCAAGCAACCTTTTGGCACATGCAACGTCGCATATTCAATACAGGAGCCTTCAAAGGCATTGGGATTGGTATATAGTCCATCTGTTTCGTTTTCTTCAGGATCTATATCTGTCAGTTTTTCTGCATAGCAATATACGTCTTTCAATCCTGGACAACCTGCAAAAACCTGACTGTCGATATATTCTATTCCACTACCTATATTGATGGAGGTCAAGCCGGTGCACTCATAGAAAGATTTTTCGCCAAGATAAGTCACGCTGTTGGGGATAGTGATGGAGGTTAGGCCATAGCACCAACAGAAAGCAAAACGATCAATGGAAGTCACGCTGTTGGGGATGGTGATAGAGGTTAGGCGCCAGCAACCAAAGAAAGCTGCCCCACCAATATATGTCACGCTGTTGGGGATAGTGATAGAGGTCAAACGGCTATAACCTGAGAAAGCATCTTTTCCAATTGAAGTCACACCATAAGGGATGACTGTATTACGGCATCCAAAAATCAGCGTATTTGAAGCTGTTTCGATAATCGCATGACAATTACCACGAGAATCATATACACTATTACCTGATTCCACCTTGATGGAGGTCAGCCCCCAGCAATCAAAGAATGCTCTATATTCAATGGAAGTAACACTGATAGGGATTGCGATGGAGGTTAGGCCATCGCAATCAGCAAAAGCTTGATCGCCAATGGAAGTCACACTGTTGGGGATGGTGACAGAGGTCAGATTTCTGCACTGATAGAAAGCACTGCCTGCAATACCAAGAGTTCCTTCTTCTATATCAATCTTTGTGTCGTTAGGCATTGATCCCTTATAACTGTATAGAACTTTCCCTGCATATACAACTCCATCCGGTTGATTGTCATACCAAGCAGTATCATGGAAAGCCCTACTTTTAATGAAAGTCACGCTGTTGGGGATGGTGATGGAGGTTAGGTCATGGCAACCAAAGAAAGCAAGCCAGCCAATGGTAATTACACTATTAGGTATGGTGACGGAGGTTAGGCCGCTGCAATCTTCGAGAGCGTGATCACTAATTTTAGTTACAGAATACTTGATGTTATTATATGTGATAATTTCTGGAATCTGTAGGTTTCCGGAATAGCTACCATCTCCATAGCTTCTATATGTCACCTCTACTTGATCACTTGCAATAATATTATAGTATATCCCATCCACCTCAAAATCATAGGCATAAGTTATGTTGCTTACCATTGTGAGCAATGATAAGACTATTAATCGTAACCAGTTATAGAGTTTTTTATGCATATTCTTCGTAAAAAAGTATGAAAATACTATTCTTCATCTAAGATCACCATATTCTCATTATTCTTGCCTTTTTGAGTTGTGATAGCAGAAATAATCGCTTCTTTTATTTCATCAGAATTTGACAAGCCCCTTGTATCAAAATCACTTCGTTTAATATGGGGATAACCTCCAATAATACGAGGTATAAAAACTGCGCAGAAAGTATTGCCATTACCATTAGCTTCAATAACTAATTTACCATCATCGTCAATCATATGAGTAATATTGTATATAATTGAATTCATAATAACTATATCCTCTTTTCAAAAAATTCTATATGGAACATTCGATTTTATATAGAACTCAGGTTTGGTCATCTTTTCTATACAACAATCAGAAGCTTCCTTTAGTAACAGATCTATAACCTTGTTGTAGTCCGCACATGGGCCTATGATTATTTTTTGGAGAGCAGAAACCGGTAATCCAACCTTTATGTAATGGATAAGGTTCAAACTTCCAGATATTCTTGTATATACTTTTGTTTTATTATTTTTTGGAAATGCAATTCTCCATTCGTCTTCATCTTTAAATGCGTTGTTTTTGATAAATGGCGAAATCAATTCTAGCATTATCTTTAGATATATTTTACCTTCATAATAAACTCTATTCAATAAAAGCATTTCTTCTTTATCAATAGATTTTAAATAATCATCATAGATAAGTTCTATAACATCAGTAATATAATTTTTATCTCTATTATATCTTACATTATTACTAATGTACCTCATTTCTGTTTTTAAATTGGACAACTCTTCTTCATTGAATACTAAACAAATACCATTTCCACTATTAGCATAGATTGACCACATTAATAGTGTATCTTCTTGATGAGAAAAAGATAATGTATATGGTGCTTTATCCCTATTCTTAATATGTTGATTGATCTCATATTTTACTTCTTCTGGTATTTTATATTCTAATATACTCCAATTTATTACTTCTGACAATTTTTTAGGAGATAGTTTAACTCCTTTATCTTCCATATTCTTTTCAACCTTAAGTAATGTATCAAATAGATCCTCATAACTATAATGGAGTTCTTCTGCATCATTTTGATCCAGCGCATTGCTAGCCCAAAACGTAAAATGCTCTTTATCCTCAGCTTCTTTATATGAAGCCAAGATACTATAAAGCGTTTCTATAGTCGTGTAGTGATATACCATTTTTTATGTTTATTTCTTGTTTTCATTCCTATCATCGTGACACAGATATCCCAGAGAAATCACTCTCAGAGATAGTGGAAGTTTTTCATTTACCCTTCAGCCGCAATGTATCATACTTATACACAAGCGATTACACTGAAGGGTGTTTTAGGGCTGTTGGAGGTAAGTAAACCAAGTTGTTTTACGGTGCTAAAGGACTACTTTACGGCGCTAAAGGGCTACTTTACAGCGCTAAAGGACTGCTTTACGATGCCAGAGGCCACCTCTGCAGGAAGAAATCCTTACAAAATTACCCTCAAAAAGCATAAGGCACAAACTTTACGATACGCGAAAAACTGGGGGGAAGATCTCCTTCAGTGGAAATTACAGTCATTCAGCGGGTTACGCCTCGGCTGAAGGGTAATTGAGATTTTTCTTTCAAAATATTTGGAAGAACAAAAATATTGTTTAACACCTTAAATTACTTGATGCGTTTGATTAATGCCTGGGGATTCATTTTTGTATCCCAAATGTCCATGATATAGATGACATCTTCTGATTCATCATAAAAGTAAATCAGTTTGAAGCGTCGATTCATCAAATGGCAGAACCTATAAAGTCTATTTAGACTTGCCATACTTTTTTCAGGCGGATATGATGTAGGGAAAAGCTTTAAACGCTCATAAATGTGAGCGATATCACTTTCCCAGTGTTGAGCAGTTTTTTGTCCATAAGCCAATCTTGCATTTTCAAGATAGTCATTAAAGAGCTGCCATGCAGATGGCTTCCATTTTATTGTAGCCATGGATGAAGTTTCTTAAGTTCTGCATGCAGATCATCTATGGTAATCCATTTGCTTGGATCAGCCAAATCTCTTTCTGCCTCTTTTATTCTGACGATGGCCTCTTCCTCAGAAGAAGGACCATAACTGGGGAACTTGTCCCAGTCCAGATCGTCAATCCTGTCATGGACTTCCGCGATGCCATAGGCCGTTATTGGTTCGTCAGGAACTGGTACGGCTAAAGGCTCACTGACCATGCCAGTGCTTTCCTCTTCTTCGAATAATGGATACTTCTTTTCTTCCATAGCTTTGACTTTGATGGTGCAAAGATACGAAGTTTATCCGATTCTTCCAAGTTTTTGAGCAGAAATCTTGTGAGATTCTGCTAAACTTCCATGTGTCACTATTTCAAAGATCGATTATTTTATAAGTCGAAGTCACCGAGGGTGAAGACATCGTTGGGGTTGAGCTTCTGACCCTTGGTCTTGTCGATGAAGTCGGGTTGCCAGGTGCGGACATGGATCTTGGGCGCATCCTGGTTGCGGAAATCCCAGACCATGAACACATAGCCCTCATCACTATAGCGGGCAGTGTTCCATTTCTGATGAACGGTGACACCATAGATCCCCCGGATCGTGGGATGCTCTACGATGGTCACATCGTCGAACTGCACCTTGATATAACTATTCGTCCTGAAAGCACGGCTCAGATTCTCCAAGTACTGCTGCTTCGACTGGACGGTATAGATCACCTTATTGCCTGCAGGCGACACCTCAGACCTGCGCACCTTGATCACCTTACCCGTGATGATAAGGGCATCGTCGGAGAATACCTGACGCAGGAACTTCAGGTCTTTCTGATTATAAGAGGTACGGAAATGCTCCACATAGTCGAGGATCATCATGCGCTCCTTGATGTCTGTCACCTCAAAACGCTTGTCCTGCATGTTCTGGCGCATGTTCTTGCCATAAAGTTCCGGATTGATGGTGTAGTAGATGCTGGTGATGACACCGTTCTTGTCGAAGTTGATGACTGCTTCCTGATATTCCAGTTTGTCGTCTCCACCCATCACATTCACGCTGAGGGGGATGCCTCGTACCTGATAGCCATCGCGAGAGGTGAGCAGACGCTCTACCAACTCCTCATCCACACAACGGAAGTGCTCATTCGACCAGAGCATATTAAGTTCCTGGCGGGCCTCTCTGGTGATATGATCCTCAGGGAGCGTCAGACGGGCAAGGTTCTTCTCTTGTGAACGGTTGATCTCCGTCATCACTACGGAGACAGCACGTTCGATCTGTTGTTTCAACTGCTGGTCACTGGTGCCGTCCTTTATCACAAGCCGCACCTGCGAATAAGCCATAGACTGTGTGAAGTATAGAGCTGCGAGCAGGATGGTGGTTAATATCTTTTTCATACACTTATGATGATTATTCGTTATTGTTTTCATTGATGGTAAACCAGATGGCTCCGCATCCGCGATAGTCTCTGATGGATTCTGTCTTGCCCGTCTTCAGGTTCTTGCGGGTTTCCTCGCCCTTACCCAGCCAGGCTACCAGATTGCCAGCAGGGTCATAGACGATGAGATAACAGAGGGCGGGGTTCTGAGCAGTGGCGTATTTGCCATAGCCTGTGATCTCGCCACTCTTTTTCAGAGGCTCCATCACGTTCTTCAGTTCGAAGAAGTTGCGGGCGCGCATCATCTTGGTAATGACATCGCCCCTCCTGATAACGGTCTTCTTGGGCGCAAAGCGCTGAAGAATCATCTGACGAGCACTATCTGTCAGCAAGGTATTCTCTGTTGCTGATTCCTGGGCTGTTTCTGGTATGGGCGCAGGGGTTGGTCCTGTAATGCTCCCCTTGTCGATATAGACGAATACGCGCATCATGTTCACGCGCTCTGTGGTCATCGTATCTGCCTGCTCGCTGATCCGCTGGGCCTCGACACTGTCCATCGGGATCTGCAGTTCATCCGTCGTCCAACGGATAATCTCGTCGCGCAAGAGGTCACGAGCCACTGCCACCGCTTCATCAGCCGTCTTCATCGTCGCCTCCGCACTCAGGAAGTCAGGGCTCTTCTTGATAGCATTGATATCTGCCGCCCTATCGTTCGCTAGGATGGGGAGAACTGCGCCAAGCGCCAGGATAATATGTAACAGTCTGCTCATTTCTTCACGAACGTTTTGGGTGTTGACTTACGAAACTCTGCGAAAAGCTCCTTCACATTATGAGTAGGCACATAGGGATAGAGTCTGGCTTCCAGGCTGCCCATCTTGCTGTAAATGGCCTCCTGAGGGATGGTCACTGTCAACACATGGTTGTAGTTCTCTGCCTCATTGACGGCGAGCACCACAGCATTGATCTCACCCTTATCGCCCATCTTCTCGATACCCACATAGAGATGGCACCCGTTGTTCTGACAGAAGGCAATCCACTGGCGCAGGGGGACATCGAAGACAGTCTTCTTGAAACCATAGGATACCTGCGTCACCTTCAGGGCATATTGGCCCTTGGCCTTCAGGCTTAACAGCATATTGGCGGCTGTCTCAGCCGGATGACGCTCACTCGACACCAGTTCGCCTTTCTGATAATAGAGACGATTGGAGAAATTCTTATTGATATAATAAGGTTCGTGAGCGGTCTTCGTCGTGACATCCTTGATCTCTGTGCGCTTGATGTCTGCCAGCAGATTGTTCTCTGCCTCGATCTTGTTCTCACCACTGATGAGTTCGTACTCTACAGGGAAGGATACAGACAATAATGGCTGACCATCACGATTCCAGGTGGCAACGTACTGACGTTTGTCGTAGTTGAAGCCGAAGCCATCTGTGGTCTGGATGTCATCGACCGTCTTGAGCGAACCCTTCATAAACTGGAACTGATCATCGCTGATCATCTTCTGGGCAGTTATCAGCGTTGGCGGGTATTTCAACTGGAGGAAATAACGCTCCAGGAAGTCGAAGACGGGCGTATTGTCCAGTTTGCGGGTGTCCTCAGCAAACAAGCGGAGGCCGATATGCGTAACGGTATTCCCCTTCACCGTGACGACCACATGCTGGTTTTTCAGATCCAGATAGTTGTAGCCCTCCTTCAGCGATGACTCATCGAGCGCCAGCACCGTCGCCAAACGACGGAGTTCGGCTGTGCGGTAGTTCATCTGAGCGGAGGCTGTCAGCGTCAGGGTGATACCAAGGATGATATATAGAAGTCGTTTATACATTAATTGTCAATAGAATTGAGGATATAAATAGCAGTCGAATCACCCTGCGCTGCTTTGCTCTGTAGCGATTGCAGGGCCTTGTTCAGAGTCTGACGAGCCTGAGAGGAACCACTTCGTGATGCCTTTTTAAGCCAGTTGACACCCATGATGATGCTCCTGCTACCTGATGAGTGAACCAACCGTTTGCCAAGTTCATACTGCGCATTCACATCATTCTTATTGGCCAAGAGTTCCAAGGAATATTGATCCATCGATGCCAGATTGGTTTGTTTCTCAACAGGCTGGGTGGGTTCCTTTGTCTTCTGCTTGGCGGGCTTAACTGACGGGATGGTGTCTGAGGGACGGGTTATGACAGAATCCTTTATCACCACCACTTCCCTCTTGGGCTGGCTCTCTGGCCAGAAGTGCCAAATTGTCAAAACTGTAATCAGGACGATTCCCACCAAGAGCAACCAAGGCCATAAGGGTTTCGAATCCTTCTTTGGCTGAGGCTTGGGCGTTTCTGGCTTCTGAGGCTTTGGAGGTGCTGGTGGAGTGGGTATCGCCTTGTCAAAGGAGAACACCTTATCCCCGATCTCCAATCTGTCGCCTCGTTGGAGCACGATCTCGTCATCAGACAGCAGGGCCTTGGAATTGAGCCTGACCTCTGGGGTCAGCGCTCTCAGGATATGCTTGCAACTGCCATCAGCCAGACGGATCACTCTCAGTTCTACCAATCCTGCAGGGACATGAGGCAGTCTGTTTAATCCCTCTGACAGTTGGATCCTAGTCTCTCCCTCATAGAGAGGTGCAATAGGCTGAGGTGTTACAGCAGGCTTGGGAGCAGGAATATCTGCGAAGTTCACGGCGAGCTGCTTCTTGCAGTTCGGACAGGTGATCCGTTTCACGGCTTCATTCTTGGAATTCTTCACTTCAAGAATGATTCCGCAGGAGGGGCATTTGATTCGCAGTTGATCCATTGTGATATATGTTATGCGGGCATGATGTCAACGGGGATGTCGGTATCATCCATAGCTGTCTGATCAACACTGTTTCCGAATGAAAGCACATCACCAGTATGCAGGTCGATCACTTCACCCTCGTCAGGCTGGTTGTTATGATTGAGGTCTGACATAGCGATGTCGCCTACACCGTCCTGATCCACATCGATGATGGCTACGCGCTGACCGTTGATGTCGAGTTCCTCTACGGTTACTGTATTGCCATTAGCCAAATCGATGTCGCCATATCCTACGATACGGACATCATCGTCGTCAGAGTCTCCTACAGGTACTTCCTCTGCAACGGTAGCGACTGCTACGTCTGCATCGTCTGTTGCAGTGTAACTATTGTCAATCTGTACATCGTCATTGTAGGCCATATTCGTATCTTCCACTTCTGTCACGTCTTCCAGCTGAGCGGTATCCACGTCTTCAGCACTTACCTCAGGGCGGGCCTGCTGGGCAACGAGGTTTTTCTCCTTTGCGGTCTTAGCTTCCCATTCCTCAGCCGTACAAGTGCTGTAGATATTGCCGCGCCAATGGAACAGGCCATCAGGACCGAGTTGCTCACGGGCGCCATCGAAAGCGTGCTTGAAACTCAGACTGTCGTCCATCGTAGTCTCTTTAAGAGGCTGGGCTTCTTCAACCAACTCTGCCAACTGATTGTCATCGTTAGTCATTAACTTCTGTGCACCGTAAACTGCACCTGCTCCCAATAAAATACCAGATACGCCACTGATCGTTACTGGCTTCCACATTTCCTTTGTTCTCATTGTCGTAAGAGTTTAATTAATCGTTTACGAGTGCAAATGTCGGAATTATTTTGTTACCCACCACATTTTCGGGATTATATTCCACGAAATGGTGGGATTAATGTATGAATTTTGCGCGGCAGTATGGACATTGGGGATTTTGAGCCAGAATATCGTAGGGCTGACTACCCAGATTATGTCCACAATGGGGACATGCGTAGTCGCGCTGGAACTGCTTATTCTGGTCGTTGCGCTGCTGAGGCAGTTTGGCGGAGTCGCGATAGGCTTTGATAAAGAACAGGAAAGAGACCAGGATAGCGACAGCATAGAGGACAATATACCAGTTGCTCTGCCTGCCCATGACCACACTCAGGGCAATGGCTATCATCGTGATCAGTCCTGTAGCAGAACGGATAGTGTTAAAGCGACGCTCCTTGATCTGAAGATTGATGCTCTCTTGTTCGTATGTCTCCCACACCTCACGGAGTGGTCGGATGTCGGCTTCAGGAGGGATGATACTTTCTACAGCCTTCCAGTCCAATGGATAGCGATCTGAACCTAAGGTAATGCTATCTATGCGCGAGATAGTCATCGTCTCAACAGGACGGTTGTTGACATAGGTGTAGTTATTGATGTCGAGGTTCTTCAGGCGGATGCCATCTTCTGTGAACTCCAGCCTGCAGTGCTGGGGACTGACACTCTCGGGCACACTTCCTGCCTCGCCGAACGTACCGTTCTTTGTCCCGCTGCTCAATAGCAACTTTCCAGATGCTGCATCTCTACCTATTATAATATAGTCCATCGTTCTAAGTTTTAGTTAGGAGCATCAGGTCTTTCATCTTCCTAAGCGCATCTTTGGAAATGGTGACCTGAAAGGCAAAATGATCGTAATCGGATAAGACGAGCTGTTGCTTGAGGACGTTGATCTGATAGACATAGCGCATGTTGATGATAAAGCGCTTGCCAATACGCATGAAGCGCTTGGCCTCATCACCGATCTGTGCAGCCAGCGCCTTCTCCATATCACCCAAGTTCATGCAGACATCTGCACGCAACTTGTTCACCATGATGATATCGGTATAGTTGCCATCAGCCTCGAAATAGACGATCTTCTCGATATCTATCCGAAGCAATTGGTCGCGTGAGTTAAAGAATATTAGGTTAGTTTCCATCATCTTACCCTATTACCAATATGTTCTGACCCCCATTGCCTCTATGGACTAACTTAGTCAAGTGCAAAGATAAGTAATTATTTTGAACCATACAAATAAAACTGCATAAAAGTTTGGAAATGCCAGAATATGTTTGTATCTTTGCAGACAGATTATTGTATTAACGTTAAATCCACTACAACTATGGAAGATTTATCCAACATCCAGAATCTCATCTACGTCATCCGTGGTCAGCGTGTGATGCTTGACTTTGACCTCGCACGTATCTATCAAGTAGAAACAGCTCAGCTTAAACGTCAAGTGCGTCGCAATATTGAACGCTTTGAAGGTGATGATTTTATGTTTGAATTAACCAGTGATGAACTTTCAAGATGCCAATTTGGCACCTTGAACAAAAAGCGAGGCAACAACTTCAAATATATGCCGTTTGCCTTCACTGAGATTGGGGTCGCCATGCTCAGTGGCGTACTTAACTCCAAGATTGCCGTTGAGGCAAATCGTAGAATTATGCGTGCCTTTGTGGCTTATCGTCACTTGGCAGAGATGCCTATTGCCGCTACCTATCTGGAACTGAAGAAAGAAATTGAATCTGTCCGTGCCGAGGTCAATGATATTCTTGCAGACCAGAACGATATCAACGAAAGTACCCGCGCTCAACTCGATGCCATCAGTACAGCATTAGCTGAACTTCAGGCCAAGCCTGCTGATAAGCCTCGTCGTCCTATCGGCTTCATCCAGCCAAAGGACAAATAGAAAAACCATTTTATCTACCGCCTGTGAGGAGGTTGCAGAGAGAGGGGATGTAGCGTTTGAGGAGGATGTAAAGCACGACGCAGATGGCGGCAGTGAAGACAGGCGTGGCGAAGTAGAGGATCAGCATCGACCAGAGGTTGTCACTCAGACGGAACAGGATGAAGACAACCTTAGACACCTCGAACATGATGGACGTATGGAGGGCATAGACGAAGAAACTGCTGCCTGCCAGTGTAGCGTTGACATGGACTCGACCCTTCTCCAAGAGACCAGCCACTATGACGACGGCCGAGACCACACCCAGAAGGACGCCCGCCTGATGGATATAGAGGTTATAGCCAGCGCCTCTTGTCAGGGCATCGGCCATAGCGACAGGCAGGTAGAGCAGCGGCATATAGGGACAACGTCTGAAACGCTCGACGAATCCCTCCTTGCGGATGGCGTAATAGGCACCCCAACTGAAGAAGAAGGCGGCCTGACTCATAAGCACACCCCAGCTGCCATCGGGCTCAAACAGGGGGTGATAGAAAAAGTAAACGATACCCAGAAGGATCACGATATACTTACCCAGACGCTGGATCAGCCAGAAGACAACGGGCGAGAGCAGCACCATCACCATTAGGTCACGCACATACCACATGGGCAGATTGACGGGATATGGGAACCCTCCGACGGTCACAGCCGAATCGGCAGGCATGACAAAAATGCCCTGATTGGGGAAATTGGCGAAGAAGGTATGAAACAGGCGCAAGGGCGTGATGCATATCTGTTCCTGACCTGCATTGGGGAAGAGGCCAGGGATGAGATAAAACGCATGGATGAGAATCGCCACGAGGTTCCACAACAGATAAGGCACGAGAAGTGTACGGGCGCGCTTGCGGAGTTTCTGCTGCCAGACATTCCCATTGAAATCGACACCATGAAAAAAGAGGTAGCCTGAGATGATAAAGAAGAGGGGAACACCGATCTGGGGCAGTACCTCACTGAAGAAATTGATGATAAAGACATACCAGAGTGGACGGTCGAGACCATACTGGACACCATGATAAGTAAAGACGTGCTCAATGAGGTCGAAATGGATGAAGATGATACCCAACGTCAACGGAAAACGCAGGTAGCTGATCGTCTTTGACTGGAGTTCGTCGTGGGTCATGATCTCTCTACTTTCTGCTTGAGCAAAAGACGGTTCTCACGTTTCTTACGCAGCACCTCAAGACGCTCCTGGGCATGACGACGGGTAAGACGCATCTGAACACCATAAACGATGCATGCAAAGCCGAAATAGGCGGCAGCCTGAATCCATAAACAACGGATCTCAGAAACGACATCACTCAGCACACCTCCCATCGTATTCATCCGTACAAAGGCCCTGACGCCAAAGGTGCTGGGGAAGAGCCAGGATACCCCCTGCCAGGCACCAGGGATGTTTGACTGTGGCCATGACACTCCTGTCATAAACAACAAGGGCAGGGATATAAACACCATGAGCAGCATCACGTTCTCACGATAGTGAACCAGGCAAGACACCGTCATGCCGAAGAAGACACAAGCCAACAGATAAGGCACCATCAGCGCCAGCAGATCCTGCCATTGTATCAGTGAAATAAAGGAGAAAATACGCGGAACGACCATCGTGAGCCAGGCGGACATCACGGCATAGACCATCAGGTAACAGAGTGCCTTACCACAGATAATCCTATAAACACCACTATAGCAGCGGTTGATAGGCACCAAGTCGCTGTAACGGTTACGCTCGCGAGCCGTACCTGCCGCCAGTCCGATACCCAACACCAGTGTCTGCTGAAGGATCAGCATCAGCACCCCTGGGATGATAAAGTTACCATAGCCACCAGCAGGATTGAAGGCGGGCACATCCTCGAAATCCAGCGGACGCGTCGTAATGGCATCCTCACGATCCGTATAGTTGCCAGACACCTTTTTCTGGATTTCTGCTCCCATCGCCTGAGACACCTGCATCGACGTCATATAGATAGCCTTATACGTAAGCATCAGCGACATGTCGCAATAGACACTGATGACAGCCTGTTCCATACGATTGATCTTCGTCGAGAAGTCTGAGGGAATCAGATAGATACCTTTCACGATCTGACGACTGACAAGCGACTGGGCGTCGTCAAGGTCTTCTGCGTACGAGATAATCTTCACATCGGGCGATGCATCACACATACGGACGAACTGACGAGAAAGCTGACTATGCGACTGATCCACGACCACCACAGGCACCTCGTGTACCACCTCATTATTATATATCCACGAATAGAGCAAAGGATAAGCCAACGGCACGATGATGCAGAAGATCAGCACACCCTCGTCACGGAATACCTGCTTGATCTCCTGTCGCCAGATGTAGGCGGCATCCTCAAACCAATTGGATATCTTATGGAATATAGACATAATGAAGCATCGCGTTTTTAATTTTCATGATTACAAACCACGGCAGCAGCGTAAAGCCCACAAGCGCCACGAAATGGAACCAGGCATCAATCAGTGAGAAGCCATTGAACACCGTGATCTGATATAGCATATAATAATGTCGCAGAGGGAAGAGCCATGAGAGTGACTGAAGGGGACCATCCATACCCATTACTGGGAAAGTAAAACCCGCCATCGAGAAACTGAGTACAGCCCAGAGCGAACAGATACTCATCGACATACGGAGCGACGGCATCAATCCAAAGGCAAAGATTCCAAAGCCGATAGAGCCAAATACCTCAAGCAACGACAGAAGGATGATGTCCCACAAATCGCCCTGATGAGGGAATTGCATGATGCCATACATATAGAACTCATAGAAGAAGATCAGCGACAGGAACACTACTGCCTGAGGCAGGAACTTGCCCAAAATAGCCACCACAATACGGTTATCAGCCAATTTCAGCCACTCCTTACCACGTCCGAACTTCAGTTCCATACCCAACGAATAGGCGGAGATCATAAACATGAACAACATCATCACACCAGGCACGATCACTGTTGAGAGATATGAGTTGTAATTCGTCCAAGGATTGGCCACCTGATGCAGATTGATGCGAATGGGCTGCAAGAAAGCCATGATCTGCTCCTGCGTATAGCCCTTAGCTCGCATCGTGGCCTGTCCCACACCAGCGGAACCAAGGGTGGAGATGGTCTTCAGATCCCTCATCAACAGGGAACCAGACATCACCGAGGCCATATTATAATAATAGGAAATCTTCGGCTGACGGCTGGCCAGCAGGGCATCCGTCGTTCCCTTGGGGATATAGAGGAAGGCGTAGATCTCGTTCTCCTGAATGGCACGGCGGGCCTCAGCCACAGAAGGATAATGCGCCACCACCTTCGAACTCTGGAAAGCATCCAGACGACGGATGAGTGAGCGCGATGTGGTGGTATTGTCAAGATCGACAATACCCACAGGCATATCCTCAGGCAATCCCTCGTCCATCAGCGAGGTGAAGAACACCATCGCCAACAGGGGAAAGACCACCATGCTGAAGAAATAAATGCGATTTACCGTGAGAATCTTACACTCACGCTTCGCAACCAGCCATATCAGATTCAGTGTTTTCACTTCTTGATAATCAGTGACATACCAGGACGAAGACCCTCCAGTTTCTCCACAGGACGAGCCTTTACCTCAAAGGTCTTCAGGTCATACTGTCCATTAGCCTTTGTAGCCTTCCACACTGCATAAGAACCCTGATCCTTCAGATAATAGACCTTCATCTTGACGTCCTTGTTGAAAGCCGGAACGAAGGCCGTAAACTCCGTACCTACCTGCATCCCGTTCAACTGATCCTCACGTACGTTGAAGGTACCCCACATATCCTGCATCAATGAGATCGACATAATGGGAGAGCCTGTGCCGACAAGTTCACCCACCTTCGGGTAGATGTCGCTGACCTCACCCTCCATCTGGGCGACCTGCACCGTCTCGTGGATATAGCTGTTCACCTCGTTGACGGCACCCTTGGCACGTCCCACCTGGGCGGCAGCAGCCATCTTATCCTCCATACGGGCACCGTTGACAGCCATGTCGTACTGACTCTGGGCTGCTTTCATCTGGGCCTCCATGGCCTTATAGTTGGCATAGGCCTCATCACGTTTCTGGGCACTCATCACACCCTCATCAAAAAGACGCTGCACACGCAGATACGACTTCTCGGCAATCTCGTAGCCGGCCTTCGCCTGCTGGAGCACGGAGTAGGCAGCCTGAATCTGTTCCTTACGGGCACCATTCTGGGCCTTCATCTCCAGGGCAGCAGCCGCATTCTGGGCACTCTGGGCCTGTTCCATCTTCGCACGTACCTCAGGAGCATCGAGGATGGCGAGGGTATCACCGACCTTCACATAGTCACCCTCCTTCACACGGAGTTCCAAAATACGTCCCGGCACCTTGCTGGACACACGGTATTCGGACACATCGACCTGACCCTGGATGATATCGGGATCACGATCGAGCACCAGGAAACCGATGATCGCTACGATAATCACTACTCCCACAAAACCTGCTATAGCGAGCAGGATGTTGTTATGTTGACTCTTTGCTGACATATATTTATTGACTATTATACTATTTGACAATTTGACTATTTATTCCAGAGTGCCGAGGGCTTTCTGGAGATCAACCTGCGAGAGTTTAACATCGATCTCTGCGTCGATCTTCTGCGACTGCGCCTGCAGCCATGCCGTCTGCGCCTCCATCACCGTCGAAGGAGCAATGACACCCTCGCTGAAACCCAGGTTGGCGATACGGAGATTCTCATCGGCACGCTGGATATTAGACTGCGCCATCGTGAGTTTCTTGTTGGCCTCATCCACCCTGAAGGTAGATTGGTTCACCTGCAATTCCACGAGTTCGCGGGCCTCCGCCAGTTCGAGATTGGCGATCGAGGTGGCCCCCTTCGAGGCACGCACCTTATACATCACGTCGCCCCAGTTCCAGAGCGGCACACGCACCATCACACCGACATTCCAGAAACCGCCGAACTTCTTTTCGAAGCCGTTGAACAGGTTGGGATTGCTGACGGCATAACCACCCGTCAGGGCTATCTGAGGCAGATTGCCTGCCTTCAGGATATTGGTAGCCTGCTTCGACATGTCTATGCCGTTCTGCAACATCTTCAGTTCAGGACGGTTATCGACGGCCGTCTCCACATTCAACTGCGGGGTCAGCTCCACCACGGCGATATTGTCAGTCATCTCGTCAGACAGTGTCACTGCCTCACCGAGAGGCAGACCACAGATCTGGTTCAGCAACATCCGTGAAAGCACCAATCCGTCGTTCACCTTCGTCAGCATCATCTCAGCCTCGTTCACCTTCACATCGACGCTCAGACCGTCGCTCTTCGTGGCGAAGCCCTCGTCGATCATCTTGTGGACATCGTCATCGAACTTCTTCACCAAGTCGAGGTAACTCTCTGCGAGCACCTTCTTATGATGGAGCGATACCACCTGCCAGTAGGCCTGGTCGATCTTATAGATCGTGGCCTGACGACGGGCGTTCAACGAGTTCTCGGCCATATCCTCACTGATGTCGGCCATCTTGTTCATCGCGATGATACTTCCACCCATGAAGATGGGCTGCGTAAGCATGATGGAGCCGGCAAACATGTTACGGGTGTCCGTATCGAAGGCATCCACGATCTGTTGTCCCAACGCATTGAGAGAAGCCTCCAACGTGGCACTACCACCCTGCAGGCTCGTCTGCAAACCAGCCATCATCTGTTGTACCTCTGCAGGCGGCACGCCCAACTTCACGAAAGCTGTACCCAACTGCGTCAGCGACGCCTCGATGCCAGCCATCGAAGGCTGCATGCCACTCACCATGGCAGTGCCAAGATGAGGAAAACTCTCCTTCTGGGCATCACTCAACAGAGATATCGGCCTACTGGTATATTCGTAGGTGCCGATGGCGCTCACATGGGGCAGGTATTTTGTACGGGCTGACTTCCGGAGGTTGGCAGCCACATCCTGCTTCAGTTTGGAGACGCCCAACTGTTTGTTGTTGCGCAGGGCCATCTGCCGGCAACTGTCGAGACTCAGGATCCTCTGAGCACTCATCGGCAGCGCCAGAGCCACCAGCAACAACATTCCAAAGATTCTCTTCATATCTGTTTATTTGAAACTAAACGTTCTCGATCCGATCATGTTCCCATCGGCAAAGATACTGACGCGATAGTCGCCAGCCTCCAGCATCTGGGACACATTCCAATAGACGGTCACAGGCGTTTCCTCACCTGTATATTCGATAATCTTCTTGGCGGAGCACTCCAGGTTGCGGTTCTCATAGGCGAAGGTGCCGCCGCCACTGAGGGTGTTACCACCAGGGTTCTGGATACGGACGTATATCGTACGGTTACCATTCGAGGCCGTCACGTTCTTCGCGATCACGAAACTGACCTTCATCTGTGTGCAGTCCTTCAGCTTCTTGGCATCCTTGCCATGTTTGTTGAGTGCCTGCATGTGGATATTCGTCGCGTCGAGCTGGGCAGCGATGGCCACCTTCTCGGAGAGCGAGGCTTTCTCACTGCTCAGTCCTGCCACCTGCGCGTTCCGCTGTTCCAGTTCCGCATTCACACGGGTATTCTCGGCTTTCAGGTTCTCGTTCAGACGGTTGAGCGAGTCGATCTGCATCACATAGTCGCGCAGCACGGCCCGCACCGTAGCCAGTTCCTTTTTCAGACGGGCGATCTCACGGGCATCAGAGGCCTTCACGCGCTTCAGCTCCTCCAACAGCTGCTGGGTCTTCATCTGCTCCTGTGTCAGCTGGGCCACGATAGAGTCGTTGTTGATCTGCGTCTTCATCTCACTGTATTGCAAGGCGAAGCGCTCATATTCATTCTCCATCTCCTGCTTGTCAAGCGCAGCCAGTTCCTGCATATCCTGAATGACCTGCTTCTGTTCCTGCAGATTCCAGAACAGCCACGCGACCCCACCCAACAAGGCGAGAATCACGATGATCAAGGGAATGACAATCTTTTTCTTCATCTTACATCTCCTAATTTGGATGCAAAAGTATATATTTCCCAAGAAATAACAAAAGAAAACGGCCAAATCGTTTGGAAGTTATGAAAAAATAACGTATTTTTGCAACATCATTTTGACTACGCCTATGAACAAGAAGGGGTTCCTATACAGGGTCTATGACCTCTACTATGAGGGTTTCCGCTCGATGCACCTCGGCAAGACGCTGTGGGCAATCATCCTCATCAAACTGTTCATTATCTTCGTAGTCCTCAAGCTTTTTTTCTTCCCCAACTTCCTCAAGCAACATGCCGACGGCGATGAAGCCGGCTATGTGGCGACGGAGTTGACAGAACGTGCACAATAACTCAAAACCCAATCAATTATGTTCAACAACCTATTCTTAGACATTGATGCCGGAACCATCGACTGGTCGAGAGCGCAGTTCGCCCTCACGGCAATCTATCACTGGCTCTTTGTGCCCCTGACACTAGGATTAGCGGTCATCATGGGCATTGCAGAGACTAAGTACTATCGGACTAAAGATGACTTCTGGAAAGAGACTGCCAAGTTCTGGCAGAAGCTCTTTGGCATTAACTTCGCCATGGGCGTCGCTACAGGTATCATCCTTGAGTTCGAGTTCGGAACCAACTGGAGCAACTACTCCTGGTTCGTGGGCGATATCTTCGGCGCCCCGCTGGCTGTCGAGGGTATCGTAGCCTTCTTCATGGAGAGCACCTTCGTGGCCGTGATGTACTTCGGCTGGAAGAAGGTGTCGCCAGGCTTCCACCTCGCCTCGACATGGCTGACAGGTCTGGGTGCGACGATCTCCGCCTGGTGGATCCTCGTGGCCAACGCATGGATGCAGTATCCCGTGGGCTGTGAGTTCAACCCCGACACGATGCGCAACGAGATGGTATCGTTTGCCGATGTTGCCCTCTCGCCCTTCGCCGTGGGTAAGTTCTGCCACACCGTCACCTCGGCATGGATCATCGGCGCCATCTTCTGCGTCGGCGTCTGCTGCTGGTATCTGATGAAGAAGCGCGACACGAAACTGGCTGTCGAGAGCATGAAGATCGGCGCTGCTGTCGGTCTCGTGGCAGCCCTGTTGGCTGGTATGACCGGCCATAAGTCGGCACAGGACGTGGCTGCCGTACAGCCCATGAAGCTCGCCGCGATGGAGGCACTCCTGGACGGAGGCACGGGTGTCGGCCTCAAAATCATCGAAGGCATCGAGGTACCCAACGCCCTGTCGTTCATGGCCACCAATGATTTCAACGGTTATGTGCCAGGCATCAACGATATCCTCAACGGCTACACCACGCCCGACGGCAAGACAGAGCTCTCTGTGGATGAGAAGATCGTGCGCGGCAAGAAGGCCATCGAGGCCCTCGCTGCCTACCGTCAGGCGAAGTTCGCCTCCAGCGACGACGGTTCGACAGCCGCCTACCAGCTGGGTGTACTCAAAGAGAACCTGCCCTACTTCGGCTACGGCTATATCAAGGATAAGAACGACGTGGTGCCGCCTATCGCCATCAACTTTTGGGCCTTCCGCGTGATGGTGGGTGTGGGCTGTCTGTTCATCCTCTTCTTCGCCGTTGTCCTCGCAGGAGCCTACGGATTCCCGAAGAAGCTCTGGGCGAAGCGCGACATCACCGCCCTACCCGCCTGGCACTACTGGATCGCCATCCTGCTCATCCCGCTGGGCTATATCGGCTCCGAGTGTGGCTGGCTCGTGGCAGAGTTCGGACGTCAGCCTTGGACCATTCAGGACATGCTGCCTACGTGGGCTGCCGTCAGCGACCTCCAGTCGTCGAGCGTCGCCATCACGTTCTTCCTCTTCCTCATCCTCTTCACGACGATGCTCGCCGTCGAGATCAACATCATGCTTAAACAAATCAAGAAAGGACCCCAGTCATGACATACGAATTCTTACAGCACTACTGGTGCTTCATTGTATCGCTTCTAGGAGCACTATTGGTATTTTTGCTCTTCGTGCAGGGTGCCAACTCCGTAGCCCGCAGCCTGGGCTATACGGAAGAGGGCCGTCGCCTCGTGTATAACTCCACGGGCCGTAAGTGGGAGTTCACCTTCACCACCCTCGTCACCTTCGGAGGTGCCTTTTTCGCATCGTTTCCCCTATTCTATTCCACGAGTTTCGGTGGGGCCTACTGGCTCTGGATGATCATCCTCTTCACCTTCGTGCTCCAGGCCGTTAGCTACGAGTTCCAGAATAAGATCGGCAACATCCTCGGGCCGAAGACGTTCCAGTTCTT
Organism: Prevotella sp.; assembly: GCA_017965475.1. Lineage (GTDB taxonomy): Bacteria > Bacteroidota > Bacteroidia > Bacteroidales > Bacteroidaceae > Prevotella. The sequence goes on along the minus strand of JAGCPV010000150.1, from coordinate 57 downwards.
CCTGACGCTCAACGGTATCCTCGGTCCGCTGCTCCTCGGCGGTGCCGTCGCCACCTT
>JAGCPV010000149.1 GCA_017965475.1 Prevotella sp. | reverse complement strand
TGCATCTTCACCTGATCTTTAACCTTCGTTTTAGAATTTAAACATATCGCTGATGGTCAGCAAACCCTGATGCTCTTTGGTATATTCAGCGGCCAAAACAGCACCGAGGGCAAAGCCCTTGCGCGAGTGGGCATCATGGGTAATCGTAATCAGGTCGGCATCAGAATCATAGCGGATGGTATGGATGCCAGGTACCTCACCACGACGGATATGATCGACACGCAGGTATTTCTTGTCTGTAGTATCCTCCTTCCAGGCCTCTTTACGGTCGATATTATCCACGATTTCATCGGCCAAAGTGATCGCCGTACCACTGGGATGATCGAGCTTATGCACGTGGTGCGTCTCCTCCATCTCCACGTCATACTGCGGGAACTGGTTCATGATCTTTGCCAGATAACGGTTCACGGCCGAGAAGATCGCCACACCGATGGAGAAGTTTGAGGCCCAGAAGAGCGTCTTACCGTCGGCACAGGCCTGACGCACCTCGTCGCCATGCTCCTTCATCCAGCCTGTAGAACCACTGACCACCTTCACACCCTTGGCCCACGCCTTCAGGTAATTGCCATAGGCAGCCTGAGGAGCAGTGAACTCGATGGCCACATCGGCCGATGCAAACGCCGGGGAATCGAAATCCTCCTGATTATCAATATCAATGATACTCACAATCTCATGACCACGGTCACGGGCGATCTGTTCGATCATCTTACCCATCTTACCGTAGCCGATTAAAGCTATTTTCATATTGTGTGTTGATTAAAAACGGTGCAAAGATACCACTTTTTATCAATACAACACTCAAAATCAACAGAAAATAACTAAAAAGTTTGCGGATATTAAAATAATGTAATACTTTTGCACCCTCAAAATGATCATTAGTTAGTAATATCAACCATACAAGAGTAATGAGGAAATCCATTTTTGATTTGTTAGACCGTAAGGGACAGCACCCCGTGAGTATGCTGACGGCCTATGATTATCATACCGCCCAGACGATGGACGAGGCAGGTATCGACATGATCCTTGTGGGCGATTCCCTGGGTAACGTCATGCTGGGCTACGAGAACACGCTGGCCGTCACCGTCGAGGATATGATCCACCACGGCAAGGCCGTCTGCCGAGGCGCCAAGGAGGCTTTTGTGGTCATCGACATGCCGTTCATGTCGTATCAGGCATCAGTAGAAGATGCCGTACGCAACGCAGGACGCATCATGAAGGAGACCAACTGTCAGGCCGTGAAGCTTGAGGGCGGCGTGGAGTATGCCGACCGTATCAAGGCCATCGTACAGGCAGGCATCCCCGTTGTGGCACATATCGGCCTCACCCCACAGTCCTTCAACGCACTGGGTGGCTACAAGGTACAGGGCAAGTCATTGGAACAGGCCCAGAAACTACTGAAGGATGCCAAGGCCGTCGAAGAGGCTGGTGCCTTCGCCATCACCTTAGAATGTGTGCCCGCAGCATTGGCTAAGCTGATCACCACACAGACGAAAGCCCTGACCATCGGCATTGGCGCTGGAAACGGTTGCGACGGACAGGTACTGGTCTATCAGGATATGCTGGGCTATACTGATGGTTTCGTACCCAAGTTCGTGAAGAAATATGCCGACCTCCACAGTGTGATGCTCGGAGCCTTCAAACAATACAAGCAGGAGTGTGAACTGCGTACCTTCCCTGAGGCTGGACAGACCTATGCCATCAGCGAGGAGGTCTTAGAAGAACTATTTCAACCAGAATTAGCATATTAGAAAGACATGAAAGTAGTCAAGACAGTCAAAGAAGTCAGAGAGATTGTTTCAGGATGGCGGAAAGATGGTCTCACCGTTGGTCTGGTGCCCACGATGGGGTTCCTCCATGAGGGTCATCAGAGCCTCATCCGTAAGTCAGCCAGTCAGAACGACCGTACGGTGGTGTCTGTCTTTGTCAACCCCATCCAGTTTGGTCCCAACGAAGACCTGGAGGCTTATCCGCGCGACCTGAACCGTGATATGCAGAAGGTGGAGGAAGCTGGCGGCGACCTGATCTTCAACCCCGAACCCGCAGAGATGTACCCAGGACATTTCACCTCGTTCATCGATACGACGGAGACCACCGAACTGCTCTGCGGTGCCGTGCGCCCCGTCCATTTCCGTGGGGTCTGCACCGTGGTAGGCAAGCTCTTCAACATCGTCTGTCCTGACCGTGCCTACTTCGGTCAGAAGGATGCCCAGCAGTTGGCGACGGTGAAGCGTTTCGTGCGCGACCTGAACTTCCCGCTGGAGATTGTGCCCTGCCCCATCGTCAGGGAAGACGACGGACTGGCCAAGTCGAGCCGCAACACCTACCTGAATCCCGAGGAGCGTCAGGCTGCCCTTATCCTCTCGCAGAGCCTGAAGAAAGGCAAGGCCGCCATCGACAACGGTGAGCGCGACGCCCAAAAGGTTATCAGTATCATCCGAGAGAGTCTTGAGACGGAGCCGCTGGCCCGCATCGACTATGTGGAAGTGGTGGATTTCGAGAATATCCAACGCACACCCCGCATTGAGGGTGAGACACTCGTGGCCATCGCCGTCTATATCGGCAAGACCCGACTGATCGACAATTTCATCGTCAATATTTAGATAGGAATGAACATCACGCTGCTGAAGGCAAAGATTCACCGTGCCGTGGTGACACAGGCTGACCTCGACTATGTGGGCAGCATCACCATCGACTCAGGACTGCTGCGCGAGGCGGGCATCCTGGAATACGAGAAAGTGGAAATTGCTGATATCGACAACGGCAACCGCTTTGAGACCTACGCCATCGCCGGCGAGGAGGGCTCTGGCGTCATCTGTCTGAACGGTGCCGCCGCCAAGTGCGTCAACGTGGGCGACAAGGTGATCATTATGGCCTATGCCTCGATGACCCCCTGGGAAGCCCAGTCGCACAAGCCCACCGTCCTCTTCGTCGATGAGCACAACCAGATCATCCGTAAGGCCAACTACGAGAAACATGGCCTGCTGAAAGAACAGTAAAAAGGTAAAAAAGACTATGTTAACAGGAAAGACCATCGTACTGGGCGTCACGGGCAGCATCGCCACCTATAAGATCGCCAACCTCGCCTCGATGCTGGTGAAGTTGAATGCCGACGTCCACGTCATCATGACCCAGAACGCCACGCACTTCATCACGCCGATGACGTTCGAGACGCTCACGAACAACAAGTGCATCGTCGATACCTTCGACCGTAACTTCAACTTCGACGTGAAGCATGTGTCGTTGGCCAAACTGGGTGACCTCTTCCTCGTGGCCCCCTGCACCGCCAATGTCATCGGCAAGGTGGCAAACGGCATCTGCGACGATATGCTCACCACCACCATCATGGCCACGAAGGCCCCTGTGCTCTTCTCACCAGCCATGAACACAGGGATGTGGGAGAACCCCATCCTGCAAGATAACATCCAGAAACTGAAGCACTACGGCTACACTATTATAGAACCCGTCGAGGGTCGTCTGGCCTGTGGCGACATCGGCAGTGGCAAAATGCCGTCCGAGGAGGTGCTACTGGAGCATATCCTCCTCCATCTGGCCAAGGATAAGGACCTGAAGGGCAAGAAGATCCTCGTCACCGCTGGACCGACACAGGAGGCCATCGACCCCGTGCGCTATATCACCAACCACTCTTCCGGCAAGATGGGCTATGCCATCGCCAAGATGGCCGTGCTCCGTGGTGGGGAGGTTACACTGGTGTCCGGCCCCGTCAGCATCCAACCCTTTGCGGGCATCAACGTGGTACCCGTCGTCAGTGCCGCCGACATGTACGAGGCCGTCACGTCACGCAGTACCGACCAGGATATCATCATCATGTGCAGTGCCGTGGCCGACTATACACCCGCCCATTATAACGACCAGAAAGTGAAGAAACAGGACGGCGAGCTTTCCATCGACCTGACACGCACCAACGACATCTTAGCCTGGTTGGGAAAAAATAAGAAGAAGGGACAGATCCTTGTCGGTTTCTCGATGGAAACGGAGCATCTGATCGAGAACTCCCGCGACAAACTGACCAAGAAACAGGCTGATCTCATCTGTGCGAACTCCATTGCGAAGGAACAGACAGGCTTCGCTGTCGATACCAATCAGGTGACGCTCATCACACAGGCGGGCGTCGTGGAACTGCCCCTCTGCTCGAAGGAAGAGACGGCCAACCTGATTCTCGACCATATCACCAGTTTATGAAGATCGTATTCATCGGTTCTGGCAACCTCGCCACCCATCTCTCCCTCGCCCTGCAGGCCGCTGGCGAGGAGATCACACAGGTGTTCAGCCGAACGGAGGAACATGCCAAGGAACTGGCCGTCCGTTTGGGCTGCAGTTATACGACCGATATCGATGAAATCGACAAAAAAGCCCAGATTTATATCTTCTCTGTCAAGGATGATGCCATCAGTAAGATAGCCGCCGCAGTGTGTTCAGACCGTCCCGATGCCCTGTTCATCCATACCGCCGGTAGTGTGTCGATGGAGGTCTTCAAGGGCTATGCTTCCCATTACGGCGTACTCTATCCCATGCAGACCTTCTCGAAGCACCGTCACGTCGATTTCCGTCCCATCCCCTGTTTCATTGAGGGTTCCGACGAACAGGCCTTAGCCACGATCCGCACGCTCTCAGAAAACATTTCAGACCATGTGGTCGATTGTGATTCTGAGAAAAGGAAGAAGATGCACCTCGCTGCCGTCTTCGCCTGTAACCTCACGAACCATTGTTATCGCCTCGCCGAACGCGTGCTTCAGGAAGAACAGATTGACTGGCATCTCTTCTTGCCATTGATCGATGAAACGGCGAAAAAAGTATCTGAGATGTCACCCAAGGATGCCCAGACGGGTCCGATGGTTCGCTACGACGTCGAGGTCATGAACCGCCAATTGGCCCTCCTCCCCGATGAGCGCACCCGCGAGATCTACCGTCTCATGGCCGAGAGCATCCACGCCGACTCAACCTAGCCTTTTCCTGACATCTTCGAGAATCGTCATGAGCTCGGACATGGTTTCTGCCCGGAGCATGGCGATGCGGGTCTGACGGAAATCGGGTATACCCTTGAAGATGGGTGTGGCAGCGAGATGACGACGGGTATGGAGGATGCCCCGCTTCTCGTCGATACGCTCCACATTGATGCGCAGGAGCTCTTCAAGGATATCGAGTTTTTCGTTGAAATCGAGGTTTTCACGACTGAAGATCCAGGGGCAGCCGAAGGTGGCACGCCCTATCATCACGGCATCCACGCCATAGGTGTCGAAAGCCTTGTCGGCCTCGTCGAGCGAGTGGATGTCGCCATTGCCTATAATAGGAATATGTATGCGTGGGTTACGTTTCACCTCCCCGATGAGCGTCCAGTCGGCATTGCCCGTGTACATCTGACTGCGGGTACGACCATGAATCGTCAGCGCCTGGATGCCACAGTTCTGCAACCGCTCCGCCAGGTCAGTGATGATCAGTTGTTCGCAGTTCCAGCCTAAGCGGGTCTTTACGGTTACAGGTAGTTTCACGGCATCCACCACCTTCTGTGTGATCTCCAGCATCTTGGGGATGTTCTGGAGCATGCCAGCGCCAGCGCCCTTGCCTGCTACCTTCTTCACAGGACAGCCGAAATTCAGGTCGATGACTTCAGGACCTGCCTGTTCCACGATCTTCGCCGCCTCCACCATCGCCTCCACGTCACGACCGTAGATCTGAATGCCCACAGGGCGTTCCACGTCACTGATGATCAGCTTCGAGATCGTCGATTTCACGTCACGGATCAGGGCCTCGGCACTCACGAACTCCGTATAGACCATCGCCGCCCCGAACCGCTTGCACAGCAGCCGGAACCCGATGTCCGTCACATCCTCCATGGGCGCCAGGAACACTGGTCTCTCACCGAATTCTACGTTTCCGATCTTCATTCCGCCTGCAAAGGTACAACTTTTTCCTGAATTATTTGGTGGTTTACGGAAAAAGACTTATCTTTGCACCGAGTATTAACGCTTAAATTTGACACTATGGAGCAACTACTGCATTATGTGTGGAGGCACAAGCTGTTCCCTTTGCGGGAACTGACGACCAACGACGGTGATCCCGTCGAAGTGATTGACCCCGGACTGCACAACCGCAACGCAGGTCCCGACTTCTTCAATGCGAAGGTGAGGATCGGACGGACCCTGTGGGTGGGGAATGTGGAGATCCATGACAAGTCGAGCGACTGGTATCTGCATGGTCACGACAAGGACAAACGCTATAACAATGTGATCCTGCATGTGGCAGGTGTGCTCGATGCCGAGGTGATGAACACCAACGGCGAGTTTATCAAACAGATGCAACTCGACGTACCCAAGCATGTCAGGGAGCACTACGACGAACTGCTGAAGACCGACAACTACCCGCCCTGCTACAAGGTGATCCCATATCTGACGCGGTTGATGGTACACGCCTGGATGGCGGCCCTCCAGACGGAACGTCTGGAGCAGAAGACGGAGGCCATCCGGCGGCGAGCAGAGCGGTGCAACGGCTCGTGGGAGGATGCCTACTTCGTCACCCTCGCCCGGAACTACGGCTTTGGCATCAACGGCGATGTGTTCGAGCAGTGGGCAGAGACCATCCCACTGAATGCCGTCGCCCATCACCGTGACGACCTCTTCCAGATCGAGGCCATCTTCATGGGACAGGCCGGACTCCTCGAACTGGAGGCCGTACCTGAGTATTACCAAAAGGATGCGCTCAACGAGGGCTACTTCGCCAAACTCCGCAACGAATACCTCTATCTGGCCCGTAAGTTCTCGATGAAATCGATCGATTTTCACCTCTGGCGGTTCCTGCGTCTCCGTCCACAGAACTTCCCGCATATCCGTATCTCCCAGCTCGCGAACCTCTATTATCAGCAGAAGGCCAGTCTGAGCCAGTTGGTGGAATGTGAGACAGTCGGACAGCTGAAATCCTGCCTGAGCTCCCATGTCACACCTTATTGGGAGACACATTATACCTTTGGTTCCACCAGTTCGAAGACGGAGAAGCACCTGACCTACGGATCCCTGAACCTCCTGGTGATCAACACCGCCATTCCTGTGCTCTTTGCTTACGGACGGCATCAGGCAAAGGAAGTGCTCTGCGACCGTGCCTTCGACTTCCTGGAACAGTTGAAGGCGGAGAACAACCATATCATCCGCATGTGGCAGCAGGTGGGACTCCCCGTTGAAACGGCAGGTGACTCACAGGCGCTTATCCAACTCAAGAAGGAATACTGCGACAAGAAGGACTGTCTCCGCTGTCGCTTTGGTTACGAATATCTTAAACGGAAATAGACTATGAATACAGAAGTTTTCTACACGATGGCGCTGACGCGTCTGACGAATTTTAATTATCAGCAGGCCCTGGAACTGTATAAGGCCGTGGGCAGTGCACAGTTGCTTTATGAACACAGGCATGACATCGGGGATATCCTGAAGGACTGTTCGCTTCGTCTGACGGAGGCCCTGAAAGACTGGAATGAGCCGATGAAACGGGCAGATTCCGAGTTGAAGTATATGGAAGAGCACAGCATCCGGGCCCTGACCCTGACAGATGATGACTATCCGCAACGGCTGTTGGAATGTCCCGATGCCCCTATCATCTTATATTACATGGGTAATTGCGACTTGAACCAGGCGAAGATCGTCAGCATCGTGGGCACGCGACGATGTACCCAGTACGGACAAGACCTGATCCGCCGTTTCATCGGGGATCTGCGCCAGTTGTGTCCACAGGTGCTCATCGTCAGCGGGCTGGCCTATGGTGTGGATATCAACGCCCATCGACAGGCATTGGCAAATGGCTACGAGACCGTGGGGGTGCTGGCGCATGGGCTGGATCAGATCTACCCCTATCGCCATCGTGAGACGGCTGCCGAGATGCTAAAACACGGCGGACTGCTCACGGAGTTTATGACACAGACCAATGCAGACAAGCCCAACTTCGTGCGACGGAACCGTATTGTGGCAGGCATGGCGGATGGAGTCGTGGTTGTGGAAAGTGCAGCCAAGGGTGGCGGACTCATCACTGCCGAGATCGCCCAGAGCTACGACCGCAATGTCTTTGCCTTCCCAGGCAGTGTCTATGCGGAGTTCTCCCAGGGTTGTAATAACCTGATTCGAGACAATGGAGCTGGACTGATCTCCAATGCGGAGGATTTCGTGAAGGCCATGGGATGGCAGGATGAGGCCCTTCGGAGGCAGGCCAATACCGATGGAATCGAAAGAAATCTATTTCCAGACCTCTCTCCTGAGGAACTAACAATCGTCCATCTCCTCCACCAGACCAACGACCTGCAACTGAATATCCTCAGTGTAAAGTCAGGCATTCCCATCGGCCAGCTTACCGCCCTTCTCTTCCAATTAGAGATGAAAGGCGTCATCAAGCCCCTCGCTGGTGGCATGTACCATTTATTATTCTAATTCATAAGATTATGAAAGACATAAAAAAGAGCAAACAAATTACTTCTGGATTATTTTCAGAAGTTCGAACGAAAATTGTTGTTATTAGGCAGGAAAAGGTTATTGCAGATGCTGATGTCGCCGCTTTGTATGGTGTTGAAACAAAGCGAGTAAACGAGGCAGTACGCAACAATCCTGAAAAATCCCCTGAAAAATATATGTTCGTTCTAACGCGAGAAGAGTCAGACTATTTGCGGTCGAAAATTTCGACCACAAAAATTTCCGAAAAGAGTAGAACATTACCCAAGGTATTTACAGAAAAAGGGCTATATATGCTTGCTACAATACTAAAAGGAACTCGTGCATTAGATGCAACTTTTGCCATTATAGAGACATTTGCAGAAGTTCGTAATCTAAAAAGAGAACTTGTTGAACTTCACAAAGAAACTGATAAGCAAAAACAAACAGAGATAATACAAAGATTTGGCGAGACCTTGTCAGACATAGTAATGCCTAATTTAGAAACAACGGAAACCGAATCAACACTTGAACTTAATTTCTTAATAGGCAAAATCAAACATACTGTAAAAAGGGTGAAGAAGAATCCGTAAAGGGATGTATCACCTATTATCCTGACGTATCTTTGGGATGTTGGGAAAATTTTTATACCTTTGCTTAGGAAAACAGGATATTCGATTGTATATAGAGTAAAAAGAGCAAGCGAAAGATGATTGACAAACGGGAGTTCGAAAGCATTTTCAGACAGCATTACGACGGGATGTTCCGTTTGGCCCGTAAGATGCTGGGCGATGATGAGGAAAGCAAGGATGTGGTGAGCGATGTATTTGCCCAACTGCTGAATGGCGACATGGACTTGCATGCAGAAACGCTTCAAGGCTTTCTGTTGACGAGCGTCCGTCATCGTTGCATCAATCTGCTGGTGCACAAGCAGAAAGGACAAGCGGTCATCATAGACCTGCAACCTGAAGACGATGACCAAGTAGAAAAGGAACAACTGGATACGCTTCATCGCTATATCGACGAGCACATGTCAGGGATGGCCCAAAGCGTTCTTCGTCTTCGCTATCAACAAGGGCTGAAGTATCGTGAGATTGCAGACGCTCTGAAGATTAGTGAGGTCACTGTTTATAATCACTTGTCTCAATCGCTTAAAGAATTAAAGGACTATTTTAAATCGTTAGGTTATGGAATCGAATGACAGAATGGAACAACTTCTCAAGCAGATGTATGCTGAGGAAAGAGATACCTCTGAGATTATCGACGAGGAATGGAAGAAGTTTGA
>JAGCPV010000148.1 GCA_017965475.1 Prevotella sp. | reverse complement strand
TTGTGCCTTCTGTGGATTCCTCACGGTAGTAGCCACGTGGCGTAATCATCTTGTTGTCAGCGATATACGACTGTGAGTTTCCAATAATGATAACAGTAAACATATCCACATCCTCAGGATCGAAAGCCCCTAAAGTAGTGATCTTTATCTCCTGTTCCTCGCGTCCTGCCTGACGGACATAGCCCACGGGTGTTTCTTCTGAACGATACTTGAGGAAGAGTTCCTGCAGACGATAGAGTTGCCAGTAACGACCATGCGACTTAGGATTATAGACAGCCGTCACGAAATCGCCCACGGCAGCAGCCTTGATCCTGCGCTCGATGACCTCCCAAGGTGTCATCAGGTCGCTCAACGAAATCACACAGAGATCATGTCCGATGGGTGCACCCAACAACGAGGCCGCTTTCTGGAACGCCGAGATGCCTGGCAAGGTCTCAATTTCGATGTCCGACCTCTTACTGGGGCCTGACCCCAGTAAGAGGTTTTGCATCTCGTAGATGAGGGGTGCCATGCCGTAGATGCCTGCATCGCCAGAGGAGATGACCACCACGGTCTTATCCTGCTCTGCCAACGAGAAAGCCAGTTCGGCACGTTCACGTTCCTTCTTCATGCCCGTGTCGATACACTCACAACCTTCGCGCACATAAGGTTGGATAAACTGGAAATAGTACTTATAGCCCACAATGACATCGGCCTCGCGTACCGCTTCCAATACGGCGGGCGTGATATCTTCCCTACTGCCAGGACCAATGCCGGCCACGATGATCTTTCCCATGATTATTGCTTGAACTTGACTTTCAGACTGACAACGAGCATACGGCCCGGAGAATAGAGGGCATATTTACGGGTGGAGGAGTCGATACGACGATCCACCTTGTCGAAGAGATTATCCACACCAATGCCAGGTTCGAGAATGGCCCATTTGGCCACATCGAAGACGTGTGTGGTGTGCAGGTTCCAGATGCCGAAGCCAGGGGCATCCTCATAAGTACCTGTATAATAGGTCTTGGATTGCAGACGACCGTTGAGGTTCACATTCAGTCCATACTTGCCCCATGAATGGTGGTAGTTGGCCGTAATGGTGGCAGCATGACGGATGCTACGCTCCAAGACCGTCCACTCATCATCCGTCTGAGTGCGCGCATAGGTATAGGCATAGTTCGCGGAGAGGTTGAAGCCTCGGAAGACATTCGCCGAGACATTCAGTTGGACACCCTTCACATCGCCCTTGTCGCTGTTCTGATAGAGGGCGTAACTCACCAGTTTATCGGCCTGATCCTGTGTCATCTCAGGAAACTCCTTCATAAGCATCTGACGGCTGGCATCATCGACGGGTACGTTCTCCTTCACCACCATATCATTGATACGGTTCAGGTAACCTGTCACGCTCACGGCGATCACCTGCGTACGATACTCGGCATTCAACGAGACATAGTGGCTCTTCTCGGGATTCAGATCCTGATTGCCAAAACTGATCTGAGGCTTACCACGATTCACGGAGAAGTAGTGGTAGTAGAGTTCGTCGAGACCAGGGGCACGGAAACCTGCTGAGTAAGTGGCACGGAATCGGAAATTCCCTGGGGCATACATCAGCGTGACCTTGGGGGTAAGATGGTTCTTAAACGTCTCGTGATGCGTCAGACGCAGACCCAAGGTCGCTGTGAGCACCCTGAAGAACTTCATCTCGTGCTGGGCATAGGCGGCCAGGGTATAGGCATGTTCATTGATATCGCCAGAAGTAGCGTCGAGATAATCCTTTCGCCAGTCAGCACCTATGATCGTGGTACTGTTGGACGTGAGGCCGAGAATGGCCTTCAGTTCACCGTCCATCATCCGTTGTTTCTTCGACTGCACATAATCGCCTACGGCATAATCCTTCGTGGCCACATCATATTCCTTACCATAACGGAAACGATCGACGACGAAGTTAGCCTGCAAGGAGTTCTTGGCCGTGAACTTATAGATACCGCCCACGTTCCAGCGGAAGCCCTTGTAGCGCATCTCGTAGTCGAGGCCTCCCGTGATATCGTCACGGGTCTCAGGACGGTCTGTGATTTTATAGGAATAGTCCAGACCCGCATTCAGCGCCAGACGCTGATTGGGGGCATAGGTGAATCTTTGTCCGATGATATTCGAGCGATAGCCTGTGAAAAGTGGGGCTATGCTCCGTTGTGTCTCCGTATCCGAGCCCTTCACATATTCGAGGTCATTGACGCGATAGCTGTCTGCCTGATCGTGCGAGAACAATGTGTAAGAGCCGAAGCCTTTGGTATAGATATCGAGGCCGACACTCTCCGTCAGTACCCCTTTTCCAGAGACACGGGTGTCGCTCGTGACACTGACGAGCTGTTGTGTGGGCTGGTCTGTGATGATATTGATGACACCTGCGATGGCGTCGGAACCATAGAGCGACGAGGCAGCACCATCGAGTACCTCGATACGTTTCACACGGCTCATGTTGATACGGTTCAGATCGACATTATTCGAGATGTCACCATTGAGTTTCTGTCCGTTGATCAGGATCAGAATATATTTGTTGCCGAGACCGTTGAGACGCAGGAAGGAGCCCATCGAACTGGGGGCCATCGACACCTGCGGCATCATACGGGTCAGCGCACCGTCGAAGGTGCTGATGCCCTGTTCGCGGATCTCCTGACTGGAGAGCACGTGGACGGGTGTGGCTGTGCTTTTCAATCGCTGGTGGTGACCAGAACCTGTCACTACCACGGGATTCAGGTTATAGGTACGATCCACCACCGATGAGTCTTGACGAGACATCGAGTGGATCTGGGGAAAAGCGGCACTCCCCGAGAGGAGTGCCACTAACAGAGAGATAAGTTTCTTCGTCATTTATATAAGAGAGAGTTTTCTTGTTTACTCCTCAGGAGCGGTGGTCGGCGTAGAGAGAGCCTCTTCAGTGCCGAGCTTGGAGATAGCCGCACGGGTGTGATTCATCCATAGCTTACGGACAGCAGAGCGCTCAGCGAGTCCGGGAATATACTCCTCACCACTCTTGATCTTCTTCCAGCACGGCTCTGTGAAGTTGGTCTCGTAAGCCTCAGTAGCAATACCATCGGCATTGAACAGAGAGTACCAGCTTTCCGGATCCTCATCGTCGGCCATATCATTGTGAGCGTGGTCACCAGCGATACTCATCAGCACGAAGAGCTGAGCCTGCTTCGAGTTGTTTCTCTCATAATTGGCAGTATAACCCATGGCACCCACCGTATAGTCAAAGCGTCCGCCTTTAATATGATCCAACACATCCTCTGCGTAGGTCTCATCCATATCAACAGTACCTACGTAGTAGTTCTGGTTGAACTCGCGAAGGTAAGACTCGAGCTGCAGATAGCGGATATTACCACCATAGTAGTCGTAACCCTCAGGATTACCATGACCCATGAAAGCAACGATACCTTGAGAAACGGCAGCCTTGATATCGCTCTCATTGTTCAGGGTGTTTGCCAGTGCCTGGGCATCATCCTCCTCTGCCATCAGTGGCGTACCTACTACCACCTGTTGATCGATGCTCTTCATATAGGCATCAGTGAAATCGTTGTTACGGTTGTTCATGAAGTCCTTCACATAACTGTCGCGCACACGACGATACTCCTCACCAGGAATCACCTGCAGAGACTGGACAACGATCTGCTTGTAGCCAGCCAGTCCGATAGCCGTGAGCCAGTGCTCAGGATCGTAGAAGTCCTTAGGATCAACGTTCTCACCAGCACGGGCGTTGTTGATACAAATGGCTGAAGAGAAGGAGAGATAAACATCCCAACCAGAGAACTGAGCCTTGTAGTCTTCGACTACCTTGTCGAAGGTGTCGTAAGCCTGCTCCCAAGTAGAACCGAAGGCTACCAGCAAGATCACCTTTTCGCTCTTCTTCTGACTATTAACAGTCTCATTGACAACCTTCTGATACTTCTGGTAATTTGATTCTACTACATTACCACCATTGTCATCGTCACTGCTACATGCAGTGAATGTTGCATTTGCAATGAATGCCATCATGGCAATCATCAAAAATTTAATCTGTTTCATTTTCTTTTGAATTAAAGTTAGATTTATTATACTTATTAGTGAGTTTTTTCCCTTGATTGAATCTCACGGTGACTGAGGCAAACGCCGTACGACCCGGTGTCGTAGTACCTAAGTGCAGACCATGAGGCGTACGATCGACATAGTCGAAGATATTATCGACACCAGCCTCGATACGCCACATCTTTCCTATCTGGTGGGATGTGGAGAGACGCCAAAGCTGGTAACCATCACCGTCACCGTCTATCTGATAATAGCGTTTGCTGGAAAGACGCCCATAGAGTCCGAGACCCAACTGATAAAGTTTGGAGAAGGAATGATTCCATGTTGCATAGACATTGGCCTTGTGATGAGCCATGCCATCGATGGTGACCTCGTGTAGGACATCGTTCTCGGAATCGTACTGATGAGCCTTCGTATCGAGGTAACTGTATGAACCTCCAGCCGTGAAATAACGTCCCTGATAACGGACGGTGACATCGACGCCGTATGTCTTCGCATCCTCCATATTCTGATACTGACGCACATGGATGGGATCGTATTTGGCAATCAGGTCACCAGGTGCATCCTTGTTAGGGATCGTTACCAGCGTGATCATATCCATCACCTTATTATAATAGGGAGCGATGGTCATGGTGAGATGTCCAACAGTATATTCCACACTCGCTCCGAAATAGTTGGAGGTTTGTGCCTTCAGGTTCTCATTACCGAGATAGAGATAGACACCATTCATATTTTTGATATACTGATAGTACAGTTCCTTGATGGTAGGTGTCTTATAACCCTGACTCCAGGTAGCTCTCAGACGCAGGTCACCCAACTTCAGCATCGCAGATATCTTAGGGGTCAGACGGAAGCCAAAACTCTCGTTTCTGGTGAGTCTCAAGCCCGCTGTGAGATAGAGCGGATTCAACAGTTCCAGCTCATCCTGCACATACACAGCCTCCGTATTATCCGTCGCCTTACCACCAGCCAATCGCATAGGTGCCTTCAACCAGTCATAGCGATAGTCGATACCGGCACTCAGTCGCTGTTCGTAGGGCAAGGAGAAGACGCCCTTCAACGAGATGTTCGTCAAGCGCTGATCACTCTGCAATTCCTTATCTCCAGGGAAATAGGGGAAGTAGTTGGTGAATCGTCCATTCACATAACCATCCGTCAGGGTGGTATCCGTATAGATGTAGTTGTAGGCATGCTTCTTCCAGTCTGCATCAAGGGTGATATAGTCTGAACCCTTCAGTTTCCATCTGCCACCGACGGATGCTGAAGCATTGTCATACTGCAGATCCCACGTCTTGACATCGACACCCGGATGATGACCACAGGGTCGATAGATGCGCTTCCAATAGATGCTGCCATCAGCATAGAGTTCTATCTGGGGCGTGAGTTGATAGGTCAGTCGCTCCTGTACTTGCCAATTGGTATGACGGTTCACCGTCTTATTCCTGGAGTCTGTTATATGATACTCCGTCTGCTGAATAGCCTCCTCTGAAGTGTTCTGCCATCCATCACTGTGCTGGAGTTGGAAGTTGGTGTAACTCGACAGTTTCCCGAAGTTCAGGGCCAGACCATCGTGCTGACGGATATCACCATAGCTCCCTACCCTCGTGGTGTTCTCGAACATCACACCTTTCTCACGATGCTTCCTGGTAATGATATTGATCACACCAGCAATGGCATCACTACCATAGAGCGCACTGGAGGCACCCTTCACTATCTCAATCTTCTCGATGTTATTGGGATCTATCAGCGAGAGATCATTCTCGCCACCATTATCGCCATGCAACCTACGACCATCAATCAGGATGAGCACATACGAGTTGCCCAAGCCGTTCATCTGCAAACGGGAACTCATATCGTTCTCGCTGAAATCGAAGCTAGCGGTAAGACCTGAGAGGATATCCTCGATACTCTTGCCGGCATACTGCTGTAGCTGACGATGACTGATCACCTCCGTCTGCACAGGGGCATCCTTCAACAAGTGCTGTGTTCCAGTACCTGTCACAACAATCTCCTGCAGACTATCAGTGCGCCATATATTACTTTGCGCCAACGAGACAGTTGCCAACAGCCAAAGGCCAATAGCTAATTTAATTCTCATCATCTTCTCTTTTCCGCACCGCTAACTCCTGAACGGTCGTACTATCCAATTTTACGGCAGGTCTTCTGACTTTCCCCAGTCTGCCTTACCTTCCCGACTTTTGTGTCAGTGGCGTTATACAAGCAGACCTCCTTAACGGGGATCACAGCTGCAGGAACAGTTCCGGACTCTCACCGGATTCCCTTACATCAGGCGGCTTCGGCCACCAGATTGCCTTATTTGCGTGCAAAGATACGAAAAAATCCCGAACAGCCAAATACTATTCGGGATTTTTTTATGTTGGATCAGTTTAGATCACCTCGATACCGAGTTTTGCGCAAAGATCAAGGCTCATCTCCTTCAGTTTGAACTTCTGGATCTTACCAGAGCCCGTCAATGGGAACTGATCGATGAAGAACACGTACTTAGGAATCTTATAACGGGCGATCTTTCCACGGCAAAACTCCTGCACGTCCTCAGGTTCCATCTTGACACCCTCTTCGAGAATGATAAAGGCACCCACGGCCTCACCGTATTTCTTGGAAGGTACAGCAGCCACCTGGACATCACGGATGCCAGGCATGTGATAGAGGAATTCCTCGATCTCACGCGGATAGATGTTCTCACCACCGCGAATGATCATATCCTTGATACGACCCGTGATCTTATAGAAGCCATCCTCATCCTTCACACCCAGGTCACCAGAGTGCAGATAACCGTTCTTGTCGATGACCTCTGCTGTAGCCTCAGGATTCTTATAGTAGCCCTTCATCACGTTGAAGCCCTTACAGCACATCTCACCCTGCACACCAACGGGACACTCCTCGCCCGTCTCAGGATCAAGCACCTTCACATCCACAAACGGGAAGTCACGACCTACGGTCGTACAACGCTGTTCGAAGGTGTCATTCAGACAGGTCTGTGTCATACCGGGTGAACTCTCCGTCAAGCCATACACACTGGTAATGGTCATATACATCTTCTCAGAGACCTGCTTCATCAGTTCCACAGGACAGAGCGAGCCTGCCATGATACCTGTACGCAGACAACTGACGTCAAACATATTGAACATCGGGTGGTTCAGTTCAGCGATGAACATCGTAGGTACACCATAGACGGCCGTACACCTTTCCTTATGGATAGAGGCCAGCACCACCAACGGGTCGAACTTCTCCACCATCACCTCGGTACAGCCGTGCGTCAAACAGTTCATCGTAGCGAGCACCACACCGAAGCAATGGAACAACGGTACACAGACGCAGAGCTTATCGTCCTGCGTAAAGCCCATGTTCTCACCCGTGAAGTAACCATCATTGGAAATATTATAGTGCGTCAGCATCACACCCTTGGGGAAGCCCGTCGTACCAGAGGTATATTGCATGTTGCAGACATCGTGGCAGGTGACGTTCTTCTTCATCTTGTCGAGTTCCTCATCCTCGATGTTCTGGCCTAAGAGCAGGAGTTCGGCAGTATTGAACATACCACGATACTTCTCCATACCGATATAAACCACGTTCTTCAGGTACGGGAACCGTTCGCTGTTCAGATGGCCGCGCTCACAGGTCTTCAACTCAGGCAGCATCGTGTAGGTCATATCGACATAGTTACAGTCCCATGTACCATCCGTGATACAGAGGGTGTGCATGTCTGAGTCCTTACAGAGATACTCCAACTCGTTCTGCTTATAGTTGGTGTTCACCGTCACGAGCACAGCACCGATCTTCGCTGTGGCATAGAGGAACGTCAGCCAGTCAGGCACGTTCGTAGCCCAAATACCGACATTCGAGCCTTTCTTCACGCCAATGGCGATCAGACCCTTCGCGAGATTATCGACACGCTCGTTGAACTTGCTCCACGTAAAGCGCAGATCACGGTCGGAATAGACGATATACTCCTTGTCGGGCGTAGTCTCAGCCCAGTATTCGAGCCACTGGCCAAGGGTACGCTCATAGAGCGTATAGCCATCCGAACCTGTTTCTGCGGGATAGGTCCTGTCTGGCAGCGGTCTGCCCGCCATATCTAATTTTACGTTGCTCATATACTAGAACGGGATATAAACGACTGCTAAGATCTTGGCACTCTTGCCGGGAGCACCATGTACATGATGCTTCACGATCGAGTCATAGAAGATGCTGTCACCCTCCTTTAACGTATATTTCTCCTTGCCGTACTCAATCTCCACTTCTCCGTTCATCACGTAGATAAACTCCTCACCCTCATGGGCAGAGAGCTTGTAGTCGAGGTTCTCTGTGGGATTGATGTCGATCACGAACGGCTCCATATGACGGCCTGCCTTCTGTTGAGCCAGCGGGTGATACTCCATGTGTTTGCGGGCATCGGTGGCACCGTTGGAGAAACTGATGCTGCTCTCGCGCTCACGATCCTCAGCACGGCATACCACGGGACCAAGGGCGTCGTTATCATCCATGAAGGTACCCAGACGCACACCCAGAGCACGGGCGATCTTGATCAGCGGCCCCAGAGAGGGCAGGTTCTGATCGTTCTCGATACTGTTGATCTGCTCTACAGACAGACCGCTGCTCTCCGCAATCTCCTCGACGGAGAGATTCTTGGACTCACGGATACCTTTGATCTTGTGTCCGACGATTGTGTTGCTGTTAGACATACTATTTTCTGTGTTGATTATCTATTTCTTCTCAATGATCTTGGCACCTTCCTTCAGAGCCTCCATGTTCAGGGGGATCAGGTCGTGATGACGCTCAGGAAGTGTCTTCTTCAGCGCCTTCTCCACGCCCTTGTCGCTCACCACAGGAGCCACTTTAAGCAGGCCGCCTAATACGATCATATTGAACACCTTACCATTCTTCATCTCGGCAGCCTTGTCCATCGCGTTGATCTCGTAGATGGTGATGTCCTGACGGGTGGGCTTGTTGATGATACCAAAACCGTCGTAGATCAGGATACCACCGGGCTTGATCTTCGGCTCGAACTTCTCCAGCGAAGGCTGGTTCAGTACCACGGCGATGTCGTACTTGCTGAGGATAGGCGAAGAGATGCGCTCGTCGCTGACGATTACCGTCACGTTGGCCGTACCACCACGCTGCTCAGGACCATAGGCAGGCATCCAAGTGACCTCTTTATCCTCCATCAGTCCACTATAGGCCAGAATCTTACCCATTGAGAGCACGCCCTGACCTCCGAAACCTGAAATAATTATCTCTTTTTTCATTTGTCTGTCGTATCTTTTAAGTCACCTTTGGGATAGAAGGGGAACATGTTCTCCTTCATCCATTCGTTAGCCTTAGCGGGAGAGAGTTTCCAACCGCTGTTACAAGTTGAAACAAACTCCACAAGACTCGAACCCTTACCAGCCATCGAAGCCTCGAAAGCCTTACGCAGCGCCTTCTTTGCCTTGTTGATAGAGGCTACAGACTCTACACTCTGACGAGTGACGTAGCAGGTACCCTCCAGACCAGCGGCGATATCAGCCATCTTCAAGGGATAGCCGTGCAACTGAGGATCACGGCCATAAGGACAAGTAGAGGTCTTCTGACCAATCAGTGTGGTAGGTGCCATCTGACCACCCGTCATACCATAGATGGCATTGTTGACGAAGATAATCACGATGTTCTCACCACGGTTCAGGGCGTGGATGGTCTCACAGGTTCCGATACAAGCCAGGTCACCATCACCCTGATAGGTGAACACGAGGCGATCGGGCCAACAGCGCTTGATACCCGTAGCCAATGCGGGAGCACGACCGTGGGCAGCCTCCTGCCAGTCTATATCTATATAATTGTACGCGAAGACAGCGCAGCCTACAGGCGATACACCTACGGCCTTATCTTCCATACCCATCTCTTCAATGACTTCGGCAATGAGTTTATGCACCACACCGTGACTACAGCCCGGGCAGTAGTGCATATTGTTGTCGTTCATCAGCGTCGGCTTCTTGCAGACGATATTCTCTGGTTGAACTATTTGATTTCTATCCATAACTTACATGACCTTCTTTAAAGCTTCAACAATCTCCTCTGGATCAGGCACGATACCTCCCAGACGACCGAACTGCTCTACGGGCACAGCACCGTTCACGGCGAGACGAACATCCTGCACCATCTGACCAGCATTGATCTCAGCCACGAGGATGCCCTTCACCTTCTTCGACAATGCCTCAATCTCCTTGATGGGGAACGGGAACAGCGTGATAGGACGGAACAGTCCGACCTTGATACCCTGCTCACGGGCGATCTCCACACTCTTTTCAGCGATACGCGCTGCACTACCGAAGGCAACAATGGCATACTCTGCATCGTCCATCAGCTGCTCCTCGAAGCGTACCTCGTTCTCCTGAATCTTCGCATATTTCTCCTGAAGGGCGATGTTACGCTGCTCCATGATCTCAGGCTTCAACTCCAGAGAAGTAATCACCACGCGCTCACGATTCTTTGGTTTACCTGTAGAAGCCCAAGGACACTGCTTGATCACCTCCTCATCCGTACGACGGGGTTTATAGGGAGGCAGCACCACCTTCTCCATCATCTGACCAATGACACCGTCACTCAGAATCATAGCGGGGTTGCGATACTTGAAGGCCAACTCAAAGGCGAGGTCTACGAAATCAGCCATCTCCTGTACTGAAGACGGAGCCAGCACGATCACCTTATAGTCACCGTTACCACCACCACGGGTAGCCTGGAAATAGTCACCCTGCGAAGGCTGGATGGTTCCCAGACCAGGACCACCACGCTGTACATTCACAAACACACCCGGTACCTCGGCACCAGCCATGTAGGTGATACCTTCCTGCATCAGGGCAATACCAGGAGAACTTGAAGAGGTCATCGCGCGCTTACCAGCACCGGCAGCACCATAGACCATATAAATAGAGGCCAGCTCACTCTCAGCCTGTACCACCTGCATACCGGTGGTCTCCCAGGGCTTCAGTTCAGCCAGCGTCTCAATCACTTCACTCTGCGGAGTAATAGGATAGCCGAAATAGCCGTCGCATCCGCAACGAATAGCAGCGTGGGCAATAGCCTCGTTGCCTTTCATCAATACAACTTCTTGCTTCTTTTCTTCAGCCATAACTTACTCCTCCACTTTTTTACGATACACGGTGATACAACCATCGGGACAGACGATGCCACACGAAGCACAGCCCACACAGGCTTCTTCGTTGATTGCTTCCACGTATGGATAACCATGCAGATTCACTTTGTTGGCCAGGGCGATCACCTTCTGAGGGCAGGCGATGATGCACAACTGGCATCCCTTACACCTCTCGGTATCCACCACAATAGCGCCTTTCATTTTTGCCATTTTATCCTGTAATTAATGCATTAATTTCAAAATTGGGTGCAAAGGTACTAAGAAATGAGCGAATTGCAAAGAAAAACGTCTCTTTTCTTTCAATTTCGTCTTTTTTATTCCCTTTTTCTTACTATTTATCATGGATTATACATATCCTTGCAGTAGAAGGCCATAATATCATCAAGCATCTTCTTGGCCTCAACAGCGGGACTGTCTGGGTCGAGTTCGATAGCCTGGATATAGTGATTGATGGCCTCGTGCCACAGACCCCGCTTGCGGGCCTCATTACCCTGCTCGTAATACTCTTGGGCCGTCATTACTTATAGTACTCCTTCTTGCCGGCAGCAAGGGTATTCTTCATCAGCGAACAGATGGTCATGGGTCCTACACCACCAGGAACAGGTGTGATATACGAGCACTTTGGAGCCACCT
Organism: Prevotella sp.; assembly: GCA_017965475.1. Lineage (GTDB taxonomy): Bacteria > Bacteroidota > Bacteroidia > Bacteroidales > Bacteroidaceae > Prevotella. The sequence continues at coordinate 12,497 of JAGCPV010000148.1, read as the reverse complement.
CATCGAACTTCACGTCACCATTCAGACGAAAACCGCTCCTACGCGTCGCATCAGGTACGCGGGTCGTCCCTACATCGACGATCACGGCCCCCTCCTTCACCATGTCAGCCGTCACGAAGTCGGGCTGTCCGATGGCTGCGATGATGATATCTGCGGCACGGCACTCCTCCTTCAAGGTCTTCGAGCGCGAGTGGCAGACGGTGACCGTGGCGTCACCATACTGCTTCTGCATCATCAACTGGGCCATGGGCTTGCCGACAATATTGCTACGGCCTAGGATGACACACTTCTTACCACTGGTCTCTATACCATAGCGCTTCAGCAATGTAATGATACCCAGAGGCGTAGCCGAGATGAAGCAGGGCAGACCAATCGCCATACGACCTACGTTGATAGGATGGAAACCATCCACATCCTTACGGTAGTCGATGGCCTCAATGATTTTCTGCTCATCGATATGCTTCGGCAAGGGCAGCTGCACGATGAAACCATCGACATCGTTGTCCTTGTTCAGTTGATCCACACACGCCAGGAGTTCCTCCTCCGTGATGTCAGCCTCGAAGCGGATAAGCGTGCTCTTGAAACCACAAGCCTCACAAGCCAGTACCTTATTCTTTACATACGTCTCCGAACCACCATCATGACCTACCAATACAGCAGCCAGATGGGGCTGTTTGCCTCCCTTGGAAACAATCTCTTTTACCTCTTCGGCAATCTCAGCCTTAATAGCCGCTGCCGTTGCTTTACCGTCTATCAGTTGCATATATTTATTGATTAAAACTTCGGCATCCCGCCCTTCATCATCTTCATTGCATTGGCCATCTGGGCCATCTTCGATGAGTTCATACCTGTCACCATGCGCATCATCTTACGCGTCTGGTCAAACTGTTTCATCAGACGGTTTACCTCCTCCAGTTTCGTGCCGGAACCCTTGGCGATACGCAGTTTACGGCTCTGGTTGATGATATCGGGATTGGCACGCTCCTTCGGTGTCATCGAGTTGATGATAGCCTCAATGCCCTTGAAGGCGTCATCGTCGATATCGAGATCCTTTATTTGCTTGCCCACACCGGGGATCATCGCAGCCAGATCCTTCACATTTCCCATCTTCTTGATCTGCTGGATCTGACCCATGAAATCGTCGAAATCGAACTTATTCTTACGGATTTTCTTCTCCAGGCGCTTGGCCTCTTCCTCGTCGTACTGCTGCTGGGCACGCTCCACGAGCGAGACGATATCTCCCATGCCGAGGATACGGTCTGCCATACGGTCGGGATGGAACACGTCGATAGCCTCCATCTTCTCACCCGTACCCACGAACTTGATGGGTTTCGTGACCACGGTGCGGATACTCAAAGCAGCACCACCGCGGGTATCACCGTCGAGTTTCGTCAGCACGACACCGTCGAAGTCGAGGCGGTCGTTGAACTCCTTGGCGGTGTTCACGGCATCCTGACCCGTCATCGCATCCACCACGAAGAGGGTTTCATTGGGATTGACGGCCTTCTTCAGAGTCTCGATCTCCTGCATCATCTCCTCATCGACAGCCAGACGACCGGCGGTATCGATGATCACCACGTCGTTGGCCTTAGCCTTGGCTTCCTGGATGGCGTGATTGGCGATCTCCACGACGTTCTTATTCTCGGGCTCGGAATACACAGGTACACCAACGGTCTGTCCTACGACCTTCAGCTGTTCGATGGCAGCCGGACGATACACGTCACAAGCCACGAGCAACGGCTTTTTATGGTGGCGCGTCTTCAACAGGTTGGCAAGCTTACCACTGAACGTGGTCTTACCAGAACCCTGCAGACCAGACATCAGGATGATAGCTGGGGCACCTGCCCTACCCTCGACCTTCAGTTCGGCGGCCTTACCGCCCATGAGCTCAGCGAGTTCGTCGTGGACAATCTTCACCATCAACTGTCCGGGCTTCACGGCTGTCAGCACGTTCATACCCATCGCCTTCTGCTTCACGGTGTCCGTGAAGGTCTTGGCCACCTTGAAGTTCACGTCGGCATCCAACAGGGCGCGACGCACATCCTTCAGGGTCTCAGCCACGTTGATCTCGGTGATCTTGCCCTCACCCTTCAGTATCTTAAACGATCTTTCTAATCTATCGGATAAATTCTCAAACATCTTGTTATTGAACTATTTGACTATTTACTATTGGACTATTTTAATTTGGGGTGCAAAATTACAACAAAAAAACGAGACTCACAAACTTTGAGCCTCGTTTTTATCTATTTTAGTACGTTGACTGAACTCACAGCCACAATACTGCTGATTATAGAAGTCAAATTCTTTCAGCAGTTGGTTACGCCGTTCCTGGAGGCCACCCTTGCGCCAGTTCTGTGCCCAGAACACAGTACCTTCGACCGTTTGTTCTGCCAGATAACCTGCATGCTCTATCTGTTCCAGACTCTTCCAACGACTAGAGGCCAACGTCGTGGCGAAATACTTGACTCCCAATTCCTGAGCCTTACGCGCAGCCTCTAACAGACGCAGCGTAAAGCACCTCTCACAGCGCCGTCCCCGCTCTGGCTCATCCTCCAGTCCGCAGACACCCTCGCGCCATGCCTCATGGTCGTAGTCACCATCGATCCAGGCAATTCCCAAAGACTCCGCATGGCGTTTACTCTCGTTTTTTCGGATCTCATATTCCTCACGAGGCCAAATGTTCGGATTGTAATAGAAAATCGTAGGACGAATATCGTGCTGCACCAGCCACTCGACAATCGCCGAGGAGCACGGTGCGCAACAGGCATGGAGCAGTACCTTGCCCTCCAAATCCTCCGGAACACTAATGGCTGGCCTTTTCATAATCTGCGGGCCTTCCAGATACGGTCCTTCGCCGCATTAATCTCCTGAAACTTCTTTTCGGCAGCCTTGCGAACATCTTCGCCAAGGGCTGCCACTTTATCTGGATGATGCTCCAGGGCGAGCTTGCGATAAGCCTTTTTCACCTCGTCATCGCTGGCATCAGGACTGACACCCAACACCTTATAAGCATCCTCCAGCGTATTACCCTCCAGATGGAGCATCGAATCCACCTCACTACTGCGGAGTCCCATCCACTGGGCGCACTCCTTCAGGGCCGCGATCTCGCTCTGGGGCACTGAACCATCAGCCTTCGCCACCATCACGAGGAAGTTCAGCAACTGAAGCCGCTGCGAGTAGTCCATCTGCTGATTGATCTGTCCGCAACACTGACGCACAGTCTGTTTGAACTGCTGCCAGCCCTCGCGTTTCTGCTCGTCGAAAAGTTTATTCAGGATCTCATTACCCTGGGTAACGGCATCGTTGCCAAAGTTCTTGCGCAACATCTGGCGCACCATCTCCATCTCGGAGTGCATGGCCTTGCTGTCGGCCTTGATAATATAAGATGAGAGCACGAGCAACGAGAAGAGAAAACTGTTACGCTGTCCCTGTTGCATGCGCTGCTGATACGCCCGCTGATAAGCGTCGTTGAAGTCCTGATACGACTGCCTGCGATTCGAGCCAGCGCCCCATGTACCCGAGTTCTGCGGCGAGTTCACGCCATCGAGCATCGTGTCAAAGAGCGATCCCAACAGATAACCCGCCAGAGCTCCCAACGGTCCCCCGGCCATCCAGCCTATAAATCCACCTATCCACTTTCCTGCCATAAATACTTTTCTGAATTAACGAACAACCACCTTCTTCGTCTTGCCGTCTTCCGTGCGAAGGATGTTCACACCTTTCTGCGGGGCCTCGATGCGACGCCCCTGCAAATCGTACCACTCCTGATGCCCGTCCTCATCTTCCAGAATGACGGCATTGATACCCGAGGGAGGATCCAGTTTCTCCGTCTCACCGTCGAGGTTCATCAGCGTAGTACCCAGTACCTCCTCAGATGTCGAGAAGTCCTTGAAACCGATATAAGCCTGGAAGGCATCCAGACAGATCTCGTCGCCATTCTCTTTTGCACTGCTGTCCAGAGGTCTCCACGACCTGTCTTTCTGGAGGAGATAGGCGCCTTCTGCCAGAGCCGTACTATTCGTCATATCGTCGAAGGTACCTGTGAAGATCATATTCTGATTTGTCTCGCGCTTGATGGGGATAGACAGATCGACAAGTCCCAGGTTGCTGGGTGTCAGATCAACCGTCTTACTGCCTCGTGTCTTACTGCGCGCTGACGATGACCCCACATATCTCAACAGATAAGGAACGCCACCACTCATCTTAGTGATATCAGTCTGCTTGAAGACAGGATAGCCGTCGCTCCCCGCTCTGTCGAAACAATAGACATGATAGTTCTTGGGCACCTCCCTGTCATAGGGCAGACAGACAGCAACGAGATCATACTGCAGGGTGAAGACAAATGACAGAGCCCTTCTCACATGGAAAGACACCGTGACCGTAGGACCCGTATAATTACCCGTCGGTGTGACAGACAATCTATAGTCGCCAGGATCCAGATGGCGGTCGTCATAATCCACATTCATACCATCAATATCCTTAATATCGTAGGTATAGTCGTCAGAAGACATCAGGTTACCCCCTTCATCGGTCACCGTAAACTCAGGCACAGACTCTGGTGCGCCCTTGATCGTCACGGAGAGGAGAACATCCTTCTGATCGATGGTCACATTGAGCGAGGCTGTCTCACCTACGAAACCGTTATAGGCGAAAGTCTTATAATACACCTTATACGTGCCTGCATCCGTCCCCGTAGGAATGACCACAGAGTAGTCCTCGTCATCGAGACTGTATTTCATCGTACCATTCACGGCCACTCCGGCATTGATCAGTTCCTGAGCCCTGCCGTTATACACTAGTCCCTTCTTCGCCGTGGGCTGTGTCCTACCCGTATCAGCCGAGACGATCGTGAAGGTGGTCGTATCATTCACGACATAGTTGCCACCATCCTTGTCAGTGATATAGATCGTCGCCGTACCGGGCTGGATATTATTCTGATAGCTGAGGGTATATTCCGAAGAAGGCACCAGGTTCAAGCCATCCTTCACCGTCACACTTGGCTTCTGGGCCGTACCATCATAGTAGCAGAGCATCGGATCTACCGTGGTGGTGGGATCCGTCACCGTCTTCGCACTGATGGTCACAAACACGGTGTCTGCCTCGATACCCTGATGGTCTGGATCACCCGTCACCTTATAAAGCACGTTATAGTCTCCAGCATTCGTAGCCTTGGGGACCTTCGGGGAGTAGTTCTGACCATCAAGACTATACTCCATCGTACCACCTGTGGAACTACCCGCATTGATCAGTTCCTGAGCGTACGTGTTATAGACCAGATCCTCTTTGGCCGTAGGCGGCACCAGACTTGCATCAGCAGAGATGATCGAGAACTGTGCTGTACCGTTGACCTCATAGTTACCTCCTGATTTATCCGTCACCGTCACAGTGGCCGTTCCCACATTTTTGTTGTTCCTATAGCTGACGGTATATTCCGAACTCGAGATGGTGGTCTCGCCGTCTTTCACCGTCACCTTGGGCTCCTTTGCCGTACCGTCGTAAGTATATGATGAGGGACTGAGTTCAATCTTGGGGTTTGACACCGTCCTGGGACTGATGGTGACCGTTAACGTCCCCGTGTTGCTGTCGTCGTGGTTATCGTCACCCACCACCTTGTAAAACACGGTATAGGTCTTCGCATCCGTTCCTGTGGGGATATCGGTGCTGTAGGACGAGTCGTCGAGGCTGTACTTCATCGTACCGCTTGTCGCACTGCCGGCCGTGATCAGTTCCTGTCCGCGGCCATTATAGGTCAGTCCCGTCTTCGCCGTCGGAGCTTTGTAGCTGGCATCAGCCTCCACGATCACGAAGTTGGCGCTTCCGCTGACGGTATAGTTGCCGCCGTCATTATCGGTGATGGTCACCGTAGCGGTGCCTACATTCGTATTGTTCGAATAGCTGACGGTATATTCCGAAGAAGGAATCACCGTATCGACGTCTTTCACTGTCACGGAAGGCTTCTTCGCCGTACCGTCGTAGGTATAGCTCGAAGGTGACACCATGATCACCGGACTCGACACTGTCTTCGCACTGATGGTGGCTGTTATTGTCTCTGGGGTGCTGTCGCCGTGGTTATCATCACCCACCACCTTATAATAGACGGTATACTCCTTAGCATCAGTACCCTTCGGAATGGTGGTGGAATAGCTCTTACCGTCGAGGCTGTACTGCATCGTACCACTTGACGTACTGCCTGCACTGATCAGTTCCTGAGCCTTTCTATTGTAGGTCAGTCCCTGCTTGGCCGACGGTGGCGTATAGGTAGCATCTGCCGAAACGATGGTAAATTGCAGCGAGCCGTTCACCTCGTAGTTGCCACCTGGGTTGTCCGTCACCGTCGCCGTCGCCGTACCCACTTCCGTATTGTTCGAATAGCTGACGGTATATTCCGAGCTCGATACGGTCGTCTCACCGTCCTTCACCGTTACGGTGGGCTCCTTCGCCGTACCGTCGTAGGTATAGCTCGTCGGTGAGAGGCTGATGGCCGAGGTGTTCAGCGTCTTAGGACTAATGGTCACACTGAGCGACGAAGCCGAGATATCCTTGTGGTTCGAATCGCCCGTCACTTTATAATATACGGTATAGGTCTTGGCATCCGTTCCTGTGGGCAGCGAGGAGGAATAGTTCGATCCATCGGTGCTATACATCATGGTGCAGCCACTAATGTCGCCTGCGCCAGAGATCGAGCCCGCCTTCACCAGTTCCTGAGCAGAGCCTGTGTAGGTGAGCGACTCAACAGCCTTCGGCGCCGTACATCCCAGTGCGGCCTTCGTGATGGTGAAGGTCGTTGTGGTGGTGGTAATGCTGTAGTTACCACCATCTTTATCACTGACCTCCACCTCGCCAGAACCGACATTGGTATTGTTGTTATAGTTCACCGAATATTCTTTAACAGAAATCTCGGTATCACCATCATAGACCGTCACCTCGGGCTCCAGCCCCGAGCCCGTATAGGTCATGGTGGTGGGATTCAGCATGATCGCTGGTGAAGTCAGCGGCTTACGGTTGATGGTGAAGTTTGCTGTGGTGGTCGTGATGGTGTAATTGCCACCAGCAACATCCGTCACCGTCACCTTACCCGTTCCCGCATATGTATTGTCGGAATAAGAAACGGAATACTCCGAGGAATCAATCACCGTCTCGCTGTCCTTCACCTTCACGGTGACAGCAGGTGTCTGTGCCGTGCCGTCGTAAGTACACTCTGCGACAGAGATGTCAATATCATTCGTATTGGAGCCGATCGTCACTTCTATGGTGCCTGCAGGAGATGACTCACTACCGATGTCACTATGATCAGAAGAATTATTACTCTGTACATAGAAATAGACGTAATAGGTTCCTTGATCCTTAGCCATCGGAACGGTAGTGCTCCAATCACCATCCGTACCAAGCCTATAATAGTATGTACCTGCTCCTGTTGTATTATTAGTTGTATTTAGAAGAGACTTATTTGTTCCATCATAGGTGAGGCCCGTCTCCGCCTCTGGGGCATTGACAATCCAGAATTTTTTGGTACTCTCCCAACCATCGTAGATTTTAGTCTTTACCGTATAACCACCTACTGAAGAAGGGACGGTAGTACTATATTGACTGTCTCCATCGTCCTTCCCTTTGTAATAATTATCAGATCGGTCAGAATCAAAGGTGCCGTAATTATCCTCGTAATAGGGTGCGTTGTCGGTAGAATTATAATGATTGACAACCCATCCTTTTATCTGAACATTCTTACAAAAAGTATTCAAATAAATAAGGTCATTTTGGTATGTCCAACTACTGCCCAAGCCAGATACAATTTCATCTTTTGTATAGATTGTTGCGTTTAAACCCTGAGCATCGCCCAACTTGGTGAAATAATAACAATTTGTTAATGTATTATCAATATCATCAGTATCATCATCATTGTAATTAGCACAACGGGTAAACGTTTTGCTGTTATCGTCGCTTACTGTTATACTTGATGGTTTAAAGAGACTGTTTCTGATAAAATTAGTACCATCACCAGTCCCCACAAAGCCGCCACAAAATGAAGGAACGTCACCACTATAATCATCAAGCATCTGACCGATAAACAAGCAGTTATTTATAGTTAAAGTGGCACCCTGTTGTACTCTACCAACAAGGCCCCCAGCCCTAGAATAACGATAATTGATAGAGAGATTAACCACCGCAATACAGTTTTCAACAGTGGTACTACCATAACAATAGGCGATTAAACTCCCTGCATTTTGATTAGAATATTTTAAGGATCCTGAGACCCTGAGATTTTTGATGATCGCATCCTCAACAACATTAAATGGAGAATTATCTTCCACAGAAGAAAGTTTAATCGTATGCCCATTGCCATCAAATGTACCTCTAAAATAACCTGATTCATAATTACAGTTGTCGATTTCAATGTCAGCAGTTAACTTAACATATTTACCCTTATAATCCCATTTGTTAGTAATATCGACTCGGAAAATATTCCAATCATTATCACAGGTTATCAGATACGGATTATCTTCTGTTCCTCCTCCAGACAGCCCATAAGCATAGGCCACACTCCCCCATCGGGGTGCGCCCACTACCACCAGGCATACTAGCAAGAACCTTATTATATGTTGCGTCGTTATCTTCATTTCTTTACCACTTTCTTTGTTTTTCCGTCACTCGTACGGAGGATGTTCACCCCCTTCTGAGGTGCCTCTATCCGACGGCCATTGAAGTCGTACCACTCCTGATTCCCGTTCTCATCTTCAAAGATGACGGTATTGACAGCCGAGGGAGGATCCGGCTCCGGATCATCCTGACCAGGACTTGAATCAGAATAAGTATCCTCTTGCTTTGTTACCAGCTTGTTGGAAGGTGTCGTACGGTCCTTATAACGTATATAGGTTAGGAAGGCATCCAAGCATACCTCACCACCCTTGCCCGACACACTGCTGCTGTCCACAGGCTTCCACGTTTTGTCGGCCTGAAGGATATAGGCGCCCTCCGTCAGGGCCGCACTGTTCGTCAGATCGTCGAAGATGCCTGTAAATACCATATTCTTATTCACCAAGGTCTTGATAGGGATGGACAGATCTATCAGGCCACGATTCACAGGTGAAAGATCGATCGTACGAGTGCCCCTAGTCTCACTGCGCGCTGACGATGATCCCACATACTTCAGCAGGTAGGGTTCACCACCTGTCAGCTTGGTAAGCAAGATCCGCTTGAACACAGGATTGCCCGTCTCATCCACCCTGTCAAAGTAATAGACATAGTAGTCTTCTGGCACCACCCTGTCGTAGGGCAGACAGACGCCGATGATATCAGCCTCCATTGTGAAGACAAAGGTGTATGGTCCCCTGACATGGAACGATTCCGTCAGCGTAGCACCTCCGTAGTTTCCCGTCGGAGTAACGAGCACCACATAGTCACCTGCCTCCATCCTGCCATTCAAAGGTGTCACCTCATTGCCATCAGAATCCTTATATTCAATCGAATAGGCATCGGATGAGAGTTTATTACCATCCTCATCATAGACCTTGATAGTAGGCGTCCGCTCAGGGCCGTTGCTGATCAATTCGATAGAGATGGTAACGGCCTTCGGATTGATGGTGACCTTTATCACCTGAGCCTCACCAACAGAGCCATCGCTTGCCCACACCTTATAATATACCTTATAGGTGCCGGCATCCGTCGCTGTCGGGATGTCTGTGGAATAGTTCTTGTCATCAAGGCTGTATTTGATCGTTCCATTCGACGACGAACCTGCATTCACCAGTTCCTGAGACTCACCGTTATACTCGAGTCCCGTCTTCGCCGTGGGGGACACATCGTCAGTATTCGTACGCTTAGGGATAATCGAGAAGTTCGTCGTACTACTGGTCACATTATAGTTGCCACCATCCTTGTCGGAGACGATCACGGAAGCCGTGCCGATTTCTACGTTATCCTGATAGCTGACGGTATATTCTGTATTAGGTATCTCGTCATCTCCGTCTGTCACCGTCACAGCAGGCTCCTTGGCAGTACCGTCATAGACATAGGTCGTCGATTCGAGGGTGATGGTGGGATTTGTAACAACCCTCCGACTGATCGTGACCTCGATGGAAACAGGATCCGTACTATCATGGTTGTCATCGCCCACCACCTTGTAATATACCTTATAGGTCTTGGCATTGGTGCCTATGGGGATATCTGTGCTATAGGTCTTACCGTCGGAGCTGTACTGCATCGTGCCCGTCGTGGTACTGCCTGCCGTCAGCAGCTCCTGTGCCTCGCCTGTGTAAGTCAGTCCCGTCTTCGCCGTCGGAGGCGTATAGGTGGAGCCTTCACTCAAAATATAGAAGGAGGCTGTTCCACTGACAATGTAGTTACCGCCGTCGTTATCCGTGATCGTCACCGTAGCAGTACCGACATTCGTATTGTTCGAATAGCTGACGCTGTATTCCGAGGAAGGAACCTGAGTAGAGCCGTCTTTCACCGTCACAGAGGGTTTCTTCGCCGTGCCATCGTAGGTGTAGCTCGAAGGACTGACGACAATCGTAGGATTCGTCAATTCCATGGCACTGATGGTTACATAGAGCGTATCCTTGACCGAACTCTCATGGTTGTCATCATCCACCACCTTATAATAGACGGCATACTCCTTCGCCTCAATGCCTGCGGGAATATCGGTGCCGTAAGTACTGTCATCGAGGCTGTACTGCATCGTACCAGTCGTGGAACTGCCGGCAGTGATCAACTCCTGTGCACTACCGTTATAGACCAATCCCGTCTTCGCCGTCGGGGCTGTATAGCTGCCGTCTGCCTCCACGATGCTAAAGCTGGCCGTACCGTTGACGATATAGTTACCACCGTCTGCATTGCTGACGGTCACAGTGGCTGTTCCCACATTCGTATTGTTCGAATAGCTGACGGTATATTCCGAAGAAGGGATCACCGTATCGACGTCTTTCACCGTCACAGAAGGCTTCTTGGCTTTACCGTCGTAGGTATAGCTCGACGGCGACACCGTAATCGTAGGACTTGACACCGTCCTCCGGCTGATGGTGACGCTCATTGATACGGGCGAGGTATCATCGTGGTTATTATCGCCAACCACCTTATAATATACCTTATAGGTCTTGGCGTTGGTGCCTGTGGGGATATCAGTGCTATAGGTTGTACCATCGAAGCTGTACTGCATCGTGCCCGTCGTGGTACTGCCTGCCGTCAGCAGCTCCTGTGCCTCGCCTGTGTAGGTCAGTCCCGTCTTCGCCGTCGGAGGCGTATAGGTGGAGCCTTCTTTCACGATGCTGAAGGTGGCTGTTCCACTGACGGTGTAGTTACCGCCGTCGTTATCCGTGATCGTCACCGTAGCAGTACCGACATCCTTGTTATTCGAATAGCTGACGCTGTATTCAGAAGATGAGATCTCTGTCGATTCGTCTTTCACCGTCACGTCGGGTTTTTTCTCAGAGCCGTCATAAGTGAATGACGAGGGACTCACTGTAATCGTGGGATTATCCACCGTCTTGGCATTGATGGTCACTTCGACCGTTGCCGCATCAATACCCTTATGGTTGGTATCACCCTCAGCCTTGTAATACACAGTATAGGTCTTTGCCTCTACGCCTTTCGGAATTTTAGTGGAATAATTCACATTGTCAACGCTGTACTTGAGGGAACAGTTTTCTTTATTTGTGCCTGACAAGGAACCTGACACCAACGTCTGCTCGTTGGTGTTGTAAGTCAGCGTATTTGCTGTTACCGTTGCCGTCAGCTGTTCCTTCTCGATGGTGAAAGTAGTCGTTCCGTTTACGGTGTAGTTGCCACCGGATTTATCAGTAATCGTCACCGTAGCCGTACCCGCATTCTTGTTATTCGAATAGCTGACGGTATATTCTGAGGGATCGATGGTGTCGCTGCCATCCTTGACCGTCACGGTAGGTGTTTTCTCCGTATTGTCGTAGGTATAGCTCGATGGTTCTAAAGTGATGATTAAATCATCCTCAGACACCGTTTTGTTTTGGATGGTTGAAGGAAAGGATCCCGCAGGACTTGACGTGCTGCCAATATCATTGTGCGTTTCATTGCCCTTGATATAGTATTCAATCGTATAGGTTCCTAGTTCGGTTGCTGTCGGAACGTCCTCTGACCATGAACTGAATGAACCGTCATCTTTTTTATATCTATAATAGAAAGTACCCACATCAATTGAACCAATAGACAGTAAACTATTATCATTAGGGTCATAGTCACGCTCAACACCTGTCGGAGGGTCATAGACACAGAAGTTCATGGTACTTTCCCATGCAGACCAATTGTCAGTAATCCCGTTCACTACTCTCGTTCCTCCAGGAACAGAAGCCTTCACGGTATAATGGCCTTTTGTAGTTGGATAGTCTGCTGAACCATCCGTTTTTCCATACTCATAATAAGTATAAGTCACATACCTATCACTATTATTATCGGCACGATTTCCATTAACTGTCGGATTTTCGGAGTTTGGAGCACCACTTTCACTCTTCCATCCTGTGATATCGACCCAT
>JAGCPV010000147.1 GCA_017965475.1 Prevotella sp. | reverse complement strand
TATTCGCCACCAGCATAGATCTGAGCACTACCAAAATCGTACATCAGGTTCTCTGGCAGGAACTCCTGTTCGCGCAACGTTGTCTTCAAATCCGCCTTCACACCCAACAGCATGTCATTCCCGAACGCAGCCCAGGGATGATTCCTGACACACTCGTGAACCATGTCTCTGTATGATGGTGTATAATCCTCACGCTGAGCATATTCTACACGTCCGTTCACGCATTTCTCGACGATGTCTCTGGGACGGGTAGAACAGTTGTCGTAGAAGTAGTTATAGCGATAGACCTTGTTCTCTGGCTTCTGGTTCTCATGCAGGAGTTCATACATGTGCAACTTCTCCTCATTGGTCAGATTGAGGATCTGTTCCATCACCGAACTGCCACATTGTTTGTAATACGGCCAGAAATATTCATAGGGAAAGGCGCCCAGCTCGTAGTCTGTCAATCCAAATACGAATCGCAGCACGAAATAGGGTCTTCTGAAATCAAACACCCCCCAGTTGAATACGATGTCTTTGTTATCTCGAAGGTCGTGCCAGCGTATGGCGGAATGGCCATACAGACTGTAGATTTCCTCATGGGGAGAACATGTCAACAGGCTGACCTCTACAGAGTCAAACTGCTCCAGATATGGTTGCTTAATATCTTCTTGGGCCATCACCTCCGTCATGGAGAGAATTCCCAATAACAGAAGGATATATCTCCTAAAAAAGTTATTTTTTTGTTTCACGATGCAAAATTACTCTATATTTTTTATTAAAAAGCGTTTTTCTCGTTTTTTTTCAATAATTTTGCACGCTGAAATGAATTTCGATAGAAATAACGTGCAGAAGATGAATAGAATTCTCTGTTGTCTTGCCTTGATGGCGATGTCAACAATGGGTGCCAGCGCTCAGAGCGGCACCAATTCTCCTTATAGCCAGTATGGTCTCGGTGATTTGACAGACCAAGGGGTCGGCTTTAATAAAGCGATGAGTGGTGTGGGTCTTGCCTTCCGTAAGGGAAATGAGGTGAACCCCCTGAATCCCGCCTCTTATTCCTCGGTGGATTCGCTGAGCATGATCTTTGATGCTGGTCTGTCCGGACAGATTACGAATTATGATGAGAATGGTACGACGAAGAGTGCCAAAGGTGGAGGATTCGACTATGTGACCGGTCTTTTCCGGGCTTTCAAGAATGTGGGTGTCAATGTAGGCATCATGCCTTATTCCAATATTGGCTACAACTATTCCGTATCCACCAGACTGAAGGATCTTGATACGACCGTCCCTGTGAAATATGAGGGAACAGGTGGTGTGCACCAGATATTCCTGGGTGCAGGATGGAAGGTCTTAAAGCCCCTGTCACTCGGCTTCAACTTCGCCTATATCTGGGGAGAATATGACCGTTATGTGACCAGCACCAACTCATCCATCAACATCCTGAGCAGACATTATTCCGCTTCCATCAACAGTTGGAAACTCGATGTCGGTCTTCAGTATGACCAGCCTATCAGTAAGACGGACTTTATCACGGTGGGTGCCACTTTTTCGCCAGGACACAGTCTGAAATCCGATCCCGAATGTGATGTGATCAGCAGGAACACCTCCATCGGAAAGTCCGACACCACTTCCTATGTCATCCATGACGCGCTGGACATCCCGACAACATGGGGCGTCGGTCTGGCCTATCGCCATGGTGTCACCCTGCGTATTGGTGCAGACTTCCAGATGCAGAAATGGGGTTCCTTGTCGTATCCCACCATCAACGAGAAGAGTGAGTATGTCCTGATGGACGGACTGTTAAAGGACAGTTACAAGCTGAATGCCGGTGCAGAGTGGATGCCTAATCCCAGGAGCCACAAGTTGCTGTCGCATGTGCGCTATCGCATAGGTGCCGGATACACTACACCTTATTATTATATTAATGGACAGGAAGGTCCCAAAGACTTCCACGTCAGCCTCGGTTTCGGTATTCCCATCATCAATATGTATAACAACCGCTCGATCCTGAATATCAGTGCCCAGTGGCAGCGTCGCTCCGCCGATCATCTCATCACGGAGAACACGTTCTGCTTTAATATCGGACTGACGTTCAACGAGCGCTGGTTTGCTAAGTGGAAGATTGAATAAGCGTGGCAACGATGGGTAGGTTCTTTATCATCTTCTCACTGATCTTCCTCATCTCCTGTTCAGACGTACAGGAGCATACAGCACCACCTATCTATGACCGTGACTCCGTGTCGATGATGACCTCCTATGGCGTTAATACGCTGATCAGCGACTCTGGCGTCATCAAATACCGGATCGTGACGGAGCGCTGGGATGTGAACACCGTCAGGACACCGTCACGCTGGACCTTTGAGAAAGGCGTGTTCTTCGAGCAGTTTGATGAGAAGTTCCATGTTCAGGCCTATATCCAGTCTGATACCGCCTGGTATTTTGACCAGCAGAAACTCTGGCATCTCCGTGGTCGTGTGCGTATCCGCAACATCAACGGACTGATATACGAGAGTGAGGAACTCTATTGGGACGGTCTCAAGCATGAGCTTTATTCCAATGTCTTCTCGAAGGTGACCACTCCTGAACGCTCGATGGAAGGAACCTATTTCCGCAGTGATGAACGGATGCGCCATTATACGATTACCAATTCCAAGGGATCCTTCGAGCGTGAGGATATGACAGGGGAATCGAAGGAGGAGGAACAGAAGCCCAAGACACCTGCAGACACAATGAAGCAGGAAGCCCCGATCCTTCGTCCACAAACACAGAAACACAGGAGAATCGCAAACTAAACTCATCGGATCATGACTTCACTCATCATAGGCTTGTTGGTATCCATGCTGTTCTCTGCCTTTTTCTCGGGCATGGAGATCGCCTTTGTGTCGAGCAACAGACTGCGGGCGGAGATGGACCGTGAGAAGAACGGTCTTGCACAAAAGGCCATCGCCATCTTCTACCAGCATCCCAACAACTTCGTCTCCACGATGCTCGTGGGGAATAACATCGCGCTGGTCATCTATGGCATCCTCTTCGCCAGGATCTTCGACGCCACCCTGTTCTATCCGCTCAGCGACGGCATGCGGGTGACAGCCGACACGCTGTTATCGACACTGGTGGTGCTGTTCACAGGCGAGTTCTTGCCCAAGACGATCTTCAAGAACAACCCCAACACGATGCTCACCTTCTTCGCCATACCCGCCTACCTCTGTTATGTGGTGCTCTATCCCGTCTCCCGCTTCGCGACCCTGCTTTCCAAGGGACTGCTGCGGCTGATGGGTATAAGGATGACCAAGAAGGATGAAGACAAGGAGTTTACGAAGGTCGATCTCGACTATCTCGTCCAGTCCAGTATCGACAATGCCGACAATGAGGATGAGATCGGCGAGGAGGTGAAGATCTTCCAGAACGCGCTCGACTTCTCGGAGACGAAGGTGCGCGACTGTATGGTACCCCGTACGGAGATCGATGCCGTGGAGGATACGGCGACCATCGAACAGCTCCAGCAGATCTTCATCGAGAGTGGTCACGGCAAGATCATCGTCTATCATGAGGATATCGACCATGTCGTGGGCTATATCCATTCCTCCGATATGTTCAGACTCGACTCCACGGCCGTGGCCAACACGCCGCTCTGTGACCTCCAGGCTTCGCTCATCAGGACCATCTCGTTCATTCCCGAGACCATGCTGGCCTCGAAGCTCATGCGGATGCTGATGCAACAGAAACGGTCGCTGGCCATCGTGGTCGATGAGTTCGGCGGTACCAGCGGACTGGTGTCGTTGGAGGATATCATGGAGGAGATCACAGGAGAGATCGAGGACGAGCACGACAATGCCAAACATGTCGCCAAACAGGTGGGCGATCATGAGTATATCCTCTCCGCCCGTCTGGAGATCGAGAAGATCAACGAACAGTTCGACCTGTCGCTTCCGGAGAGTGACGAATATATGACACTGGGTGGTCTCATCCTGCACGAATACCAGTCGTTCCCCAAGCTCAACGAGGTCGTGAGGATCCGTGAGTTTGAGTTCAAGATCCTGAAGAATACGGCGACAAAGATCGAACTTGTGCGCCTAAAAGTGGTTGAATGACAGATTTTTCTGCTGAAATTTGCTCAATTCATTCCTTTTTAGTAATTTTGCACGCGTTTTATGGAAACTAGAATAAAAAAATAAAAATAACAAACAAAATGGCAGCATTAGGAAAAATTAGAAAAAGAGGCGTATTACTGGTGATCATCATCGGTCTTGGCCTTTTCGCCTTTATTGCTGAGGAGGCCGTTCGTTCTTGCGATGCAACCAAGAACCAGCAGCGTCAGCAGATCGGCGAGGTGTTAGGTAACAAAATCAATTATCAGGAGTTCCAAGCTCTCGTAGATGAGTATCAGGATGTGCTGAAGATGACCAATGGCATCGACAACCTCACTGAGGAGCAGATGAACAGCATCAAGGACGAGGTGTGGAACTCTTATGTCAACGAGCAGATCATCCAGTCTGAGTGCAAGAAGGTGGGTCTGACTGTGACGGATGAGGAGCTTCAGAACATGATGAAGGAGGGTACGAACCCCATGCTGATGCGTTCTCCGTTCGTGAACCAGCAGACAGGCCGTTTCGACGTGACCATGCTCACCAAGTTCCTGGCAGACTATAAGAAGAACGTCACGAACCCGCAGCTCGCCGAGTCCTACCAGAGGATCTACAACTACTGGCAGTTCATCGAGAAGCAGCTCCGTCAGCAGACGCTGGCTCAGAAGTACCAGGCGCTCATCGGCAATGGTCTGATCTCGAACCCCGTCTCCGCCAAGATGGCCTTCGAGGGTCAGAATCAGGAGAGCGACATCGAACTGGCTTCCATCCCTTATTCCAGCATCAACGACAACGACGTGAAGATCGAGGATAAGGATCTCAAGGCCAAGTATGATGAGCAGAAGGAGATGTATAAGCAGACCGTCGAGACTCGTGACATCAAATACGTGAACTTCCAGGTGGAGGCCTCTGCCGCAGACCGTCAGGCTCTGATGCAGACCATGCAGGATGCATCCAACAAGCTTCAGAGTGGTGCTACCCCCGCTGAGGTGGTCCGCAAGGCACAGTCACAGTTCCCCTATACGGGTATTGCCGCCACCAAGTCGGCTTATCCCTCTGACATCGCCGCCAAGATCGACTCGATGGCCGTGGGTCAGACCACCGCTCCGTTCGAGACGAAGTCCGACAACACGTTCAACGTGGTGAAGCTGATCTCCAAGACCCAGATGCCCGACAGTATCGAGTATCGTCAGATCCAGGTGGGTGGTGAGACTCTGGAGGCTACCCGTCAGACGGCCGACAGCATCTATAACGCCCTGAAGGCAGGTGCCGACTTCGAGACGCTGGCTCAGAAATACGGTCAGACCGCCGATAAGCAGTGGCTTACCTCTGCCATGTACGAGAATAACAGCACGATGGATGAGGAGTCGAAGAACTACCTCAACGCCATCAACAACCTCAGCGTCAACGAGCTGAAGAACCTGGAGTTCTCACAGGGTAACATCATCATTCAGGTGACGGCCCGCAAGGCTATGGTTGACAAGTATGACGTAGCTGTCATCAAGCACACCATCGACTTCTCGAAGGGTACCTATTCAGATGCCTACAATAAGTTCAGCCAGTATGTCAGCGAGAACAAGACCATCGAGGATCTGGAGAAGAACGCCGCCAAGTTCGGCTTCAAGGTTCAGGAGCGTAAGGATCTCTTCAACTCCGAGCACAATGTGGCCGGTCTCCGTGCCACCCGTGAGACGATGAAGTGGATCTTCGATGCCAAACCCGGTGAGGTGAGCCCGCTCTATGAGTGTGGCAACAACGACAACCTGTTGGTCGTAGCCCTGACGAAGGTGAATCCCGTCGGTTACCGTACGCTGGAGGATGTGAAGGACATCGTGAAGTCTGAGGTGATCCGCGACAAGAAGTTCGAGCAGATCAAGGCTAAGTTTGCTGGTGTGGCAGATATCGCTGCCGCCAAGTCCAAGGGTGCCCGTGTCGATTCCGTGAACCAGATCACCTTCTCTGCCCCTGTCTTCGTACAGGCTACCGGTGCCAGCGAGCCCGCCCTTTCAGGAGCTGTGGCAGCTGCCAAGCAGGGTGAGTTCTCCAAGAACGTCGTGAAGGGTAACGCCGGTGCCTACCTCTTCAAGGTTGTGAAGAAGGCCGACCGCGAGGGCGTGAAGTACGATGAGAAGGCTACTGAGCAGCGTCTGAAGCAGCAGGCTATGCAGGCTGCCGGCCGCTTCATCCAGGAGCTCTATCAGAAGGCCAACGTCGTCGATAACCGCTACCTGTTCTTCTAAGACTTTTTCGAATAGATCATAGAGAGGGACCAATTGGTCCCTCTTTTTATTTTCCCTCCTCCCAAGAGGGGTTAATTCGCGCGCCCGCGCGGTAGTAGGGAAACTTAGGAAATATCCCGCTCATCCCGCTCATCCCACACGTAAGATTTTTTACTTTAGGTGTGGGATGAGCGGGATGAGCGGGATAAAAAGTAAGTATAGCAACTATAAATGCGCGCGTGTATATGTACGCGCGCATTTTGACATTTGTCCCAGCCATCGGGACTTTTGTAAAGGTGACCTTTAGCAGCGTGATGGTCACCTTTAGGAAGCTGAAGGTCACCTCTACAACTCCAGAGGTCACCTTTATGGACCAGGTGTAGTTTTAGATCATTATGTGACACCTATATAGGTAAACCATTTGCCTACTTACGCACGCGCGACTTAATACTGGGGTCAGGCCCCGATAAGAGGTAAGACCTGTCACCACCGTCGAAAAACTTAGTGTCGGGGCCTGACCCCAGTAAGAGGTTTCTACTTTTTCACTGCACTTTTTTCGATAAAATGTGCGAGAACAAAAATTATTTTGTATATTTGCAACGTGTATCAAAAGATCACACAACATTTTATTGCTCAATTATCCTGCCGAACTGCGACCTCGAAAGGGTTTTTAATTGCAAATCAAATATCCGTTGGAGCTGCGTTTCATGCCGCAGATTTCAATCTATAGGATATTTGAGGTTGTCGCAGGCCTGGCAGGATATATGGACGGAGTCTGCCTTTCTTTATGCCTTATTGATGGTGCTTCTATCATTTGACGTGGTATTCGAAGTGTTGGTAGTCTTTCATCGTGCGCCAGGAGCCGCCCCAGGTGAAGCCGTGCTTGAGGAACAGACGATGACAGAGGTCGCCCTCCACGATCTTGTAGCGATAGGGTTTCCTGCGATCCACGTATGCCTTGCCGTTGGCAGGTTGTACGATCATCGAACCATCCTTGCGGTAACGGACATAGGGATTGTAGCGCGTGTTGATGTCGATGGCCAGTCCACGGGCATGATAGGACAGTTTCTTGGTGTCAGGGACATTGCGATAACAGAAACAGCTGGTGTTGTTGTCCTCCATCTGTCGCTCATCGTCGGCATCATAGTCATCTGCCAGACGGATGCGCTGGATAGGGTAGTGGTGGGCGTAGAGCTCACGGAAGATGGCCAGCAGCTTGTCGGCGATGAGCCTGTTGCACACGAGTTCGCCCTGATGGGTCCGCTCGTCATAGTCCCAATGGAGCACCTTCAGGTAGCGGAGGTCTTCACGCTGCACATGGGGGTTGGGATGCCAGGTCTTGCCCTGCATCTTTTCCCATACGCTATCGGGGATCTCCTGAACAGAGAAACCCTCAGAATGATTCTGGCTTTGCACACATACGGCGGTGCAAAGCCAGAACAGTAATAGGGGAAGACGTAATAGCTGCATCAATACACCACTTTTCGTTTACCCTGGATATAGACACCTGGACGGGTTGGTTTGCCATTGAGGCGGACACCCTCCAGATTGTAGATGGCGGCAGACGTCTCGTCGGCCTCTACGCTGCGGATGTTGGCGCCTGACTGGTATTCCTTCTGGGCCTTCGCCAACTGGTCCATATAGTCCTGGTTGGTGTGCAGACGGGCATAGGCGGCTGCTCCTACCAGACGACCCATATCGACATCGCTCTGCCAGTGGTAACCCGTGATGACACGACCGTTGCCGTATTTGAAGGCACGGGCCAGGAGGGCCTCCTGATAGTCGGGCGCGATCTCAGACATCACCAGGGCATAGAGCCAGCCTGCACAGGCGTGACCAGAGGGGTAGGAGCCATTGTCGCGGAGCGGGTCGGTCTGAGGCGTACCTCCCGTGGCCGTCTGCTCATTCAGCTGGACGAACGGACGGAGGCGCTTATAATAGGCCTTACAGGTCTTGGTGGCATCTCCGGCTGAGGGATAGATGGTGTAGAACAGCTTATACAACTGTGGCGTGGTCGTCTGCGAGCAGTTCCTGCCGAGGACTTCGGAGAAGATCTTACAGTAGTAATCTGCGCTGTCATCTACATCCTGTTTTGCCAAAGCCCCATCTTCTGTTGACCGTGTGATCGTGCCGTCGATATGCGAGCTCAGGTCGGTGGTGAAGAATGAGGAGGAGATGGCCGGAGGCTCAGGCAGATACTTATAGGCATCGGGCAGCTCGTCGATGGTGAAATAGGCATTACTGACAGATGAACGCTTGGGGTTGGTCACACCAGACTTCTTCTCATACTCGGTGATGGCCGATGAGACCATTGCATTGAAACCGGTATGAGAGTGCAGACGGCTCACCAGGGCAGAAGCCAGCAGACAGCCTGCGTAGGAGTCGCTGTCCCAGTGGTAGCCTGAGATGACGGAACTGGAGCCATAGGTATAGCCACGGGCCAGCACCTCGTTCTGCTTGTTGGGGCACACCTCTGTCAGCATCATGGCAAAGAGCCATCCCATCATCGCCTGACTGGACGGGTAGGAGCTGATATCCCTGTACTGAGACTCATAGGCGGGCATCAGCGTCGTCTGATTGAACCTGACGTAAGGCCGGATGCTGTAATAGTATGCCTGTGCCTTTGCCTGTGCCTGTTCGCCGTAGGTCATACAATAGTCGAACAGCGTGTAGATGTTCGGGGTGTTACCTGCAGAGAGCTGGATGCCGACGACCTTGGAGAATGCGTCCAGATAGTTGGCCGTCTGGGCGTGGAAATCCACCTTCGCCTGTTCGCCCAGCTCCGTGTTGCGCTCTGTCTTTCCCCATTCATACTGGAGATAGTCCTTGATCCACTGGACAGAGGTGTAGCTGGGAGGTCCCGGAAGAAAATCCGCTGCGTTGGGAACAGGGACCTCCTGAGCTTGGATACTGCCGCAGAACAGGGCTGTGGCTAATAAAATAAGCGTTTTCTGTTTCATTATGATTGGTTTATACTTCTATGCGAATGCAACGGTGAGACCCGCCATGACGATGCTCACCATCGACATCAGTTTGATGAGGATGTTCAGCGAGGGTCCTGACGTATCCTTGAACGGGTCACCTACGGTGTCGCCGACGATACAGGCCTTATGGGCGAAGGAGCCCTTGCCGCCGAAGTTGCCTTCCTCGATATTCTTCTTCGCATTATCCCAGGCACCACCAGCGTTGGCCATGAAGACAGCGAGGGTGAAACCGCCTGCCAGACCTCCTACGAGCAGTCCGAGGACACCTGCCACGCCGAGGACACAGCCCACGACAATGGGGATGACGATGGCGAGGATGGAGGGAACGACCATCTCGTGCTGGGCAGCACGGGTGGAGATCTCCACACAACGGCCATAGTCGGGAGTGCCCGTACCTTCGAGGATTCCTGCGATCTCCTTGAACTGACGGCGCACCTCCTGCACCATCTTCTCAGCTGCACGGCCTACGGCCTCCATCGTCATACCACAGAAGAGGAAGGCAGCCATAGCACCGATGAACGCACCGACGATCACGCGGGGGTTCATGAGGTTGATCTGGAAGTAGTTCATGAAGTCGGGGATGGTAGCATCGGAAGCAGCGATCACCTCACCAGCGACATTGGTCAGTGTCTCACCAGCACGAACCATCGCGATCTTGATCTCCTCGATATAGGAGGCGAGCAGTGCGAGGGCCGTGAGGGCAGCAGAACCGATGGCGAAGCCCTTACCTGTAGCAGCGGTGGTGTTGCCCAGAGCGTCGAGGGCATCCGTACGATGACGGACCTCTTCGCCCAGACCACACATCTCGGCATTACCTCCGGCATTGTCAGCGATAGGTCCATAGGCATCCGTAGCCAGGGTGATACCCAGCGTAGAGAGCATACCCACGGCGGCGATACCGATACCGTAGAGACCATGAGCCAGAGACTCGGATGACATCGTGAGGTCGAAGCCGTTGGCACAGAGGTAACTGAGCATGATGGCCACACCAATGGTGATCACGGGGATGCAGGTAGAGATCATGCCCGTACCGATACCCTTGATGATCACGGTGGCGGCACCTGTCTGTCCTGCCTCGGAGATCTTCTGCGTCGGCTTGTAGGAGTGAGAGGTGTAGTATTCTGTAGCCTGTCCGATGATCACACCGGCAGCCAGACCGCTGATGACGGAGAAGGAGAGACCCAGCCAGTTCTCGATCTCTAAGAGATAGAGGATGGCGAAGGTGGCGATGGCGATGAGGACGGCGCTGACGTTCGTTCCCAGAGCGAGAGAACGGAGTAGATCCTTCATCGTGGCACCTTCCTTCGTGCGTACGAGGAAGATTCCTAATAGAGAGAGGAACACGCCCACGGAGGCGATCAGCATCGGGGCGATGACAGCCTTGAGCTGTACTTCGAGTCCCATGACGCCAAAGGCGGCAGCACCTAAGGCAGCCGTCGAGAGGATAGAACCGCAGTAGCTCTCATAGAGGTCGGCACCCATACCAGCCACGTCGCCTACGTTATCACCTACGTTATCGGCGATGGTAGCAGGGTTGCGCGGGTCGTCCTCAGGGATATCGGCCTCGACCTTACCCACGATATCGGCACCCACATCGGCTGCCTTCGTGTAGATACCACCACCGACACGGGCGAAGAGGGCCTGTGTGGATGCACCCATACCGAAGGTCAGCATCGTCGTGGTGATGGTGATCAGGGCCATCTCGTCGCCCTGATAGAAATAGTTGAGCACCAGGAACCAGATGGCGATATCGAGCAGTCCCAGTCCGACAACCGTCAGACCCATCACGGCACCGCTACGGAAGGCGATCTTCAGTCCGGCGTCCATGCTCTGGCGGGCCGCATTGGCCGTACGGGCAGAGGCGTAGGTAGCTGTCTTCATGCCGAAGAAGCCTGCCAGTCCGGAGAAGAATCCTCCTGTCAGGAAGGCGAAGGGCACCCATGGGTTCTGCACGTTCAGCCCGTATGCCATGAAGGCAAAGAGGGCGCAGAGCACCACGAAGACGATACATACTACTTTGTACTGCTGCTTGAGATAAGCCATTGCACCATTGCGCACATAAAGCGCAATCTCTTTCATACGGGGTGTACCTTCATCCGCCTTCATCAGACTGCGGAAGAAGAAGTACGCCATACCCAGTGCCACTAAGGAAGCGACGGGCACCAGCCAGAATACTTCGGGGATGTTCATAAGTTAATGCTTTTAGTTAATGGTTATATTGTTCTGTTTATTCATCTACGAATTCGATCATATTGGCAGCCTCGTCCTCGGGATCTTCCGAACCAAGGTCCATCATCGTGGAGTAGTTGTCCTCAGTGATCTCGTCGTCATTGGGATCCTCCACCTCGTTGTCCTCTTCGTCATGAGAACTGTAGTTGTCTTCCACCTCGTAGTCCTCGTCCTCGTTTTCCTCGCCGCCTTCACCTTCATCAGAACGCTTATCGGAGAACTGCATCCTGATCTTCTCCTGCTCGGGCTTGAGTTTGGCGAAGATGGCTTCTACCCAGCCACCTTTCTCAACCTCCAGCACGTCGAAGCCGTCCTCGACCTTCTTCTCGTACATGCCGCCTTTCTTGTGCAGACGGTCTTTGGGTAAGGTGGTCGTGGAGATGTCGAAGCCACTGAGGATGATATCCTGGATAGACTGTGGCAGGGAGTCCCAGCCACCGCCGAAGTTGCGGTCGAGCACCTCAACGAGCTTAGCGGCGGAGATATGACGGATGTTCTCATAGGTCAGGTCTGTGACACGCATGATGGGGCGCTTCTTGATGGCCCAATTGAATTTCATGCCCTCCTCGAACTTGATCTGTGCCACTTTATAACCGCGTTTCTCATAGCTCTTCTTCACCAACAGGACGTCCTCCTTGATCTCCTCGATCAGGAAGGCACTCTTGAAGATGTCGAGATAATGCTGTACGTTCTCCTTGACTTCTGCATCCTTCGTGGCGGCCTCCCACATGCGTAATACATCGTTTTCCTGGATATCCCAGACGCTGCTCTTGGTGACTGCTTTGATAGATAGAGAAGGATTGCTCTCTGGTTGCTGTTGTTTTGTTCTTGCCATATATGTTCTCTTTTTTTTCTGCAAATGTAACGACTTTATTTTTTATTAGCAAGTTTTTGGCTGATATTTTTTGTAATTTTCGCATTTTAACGTATCTTTGTGCCCGATTATGGCACAACCACTGGCTGAAAGACTTCGTCCCCGCACCTTAGATGAGTATATCGGACAAGAGCATCTGGTAGGTGAGGGAGCCGTCCTGCGGAAGATGATCGACGCAGGACGCATTTCTTCTTTTATCCTCTGGGGACCTCCGGGGGTTGGCAAGACGACGTTGGCGCAGATCATCGCCCACAAGCTGGAGACACCTTTCTATACGCTGTCGGCGGTCACCAGTGGTGTCAAGGATGTGCGCGACGTGATCGAGAGGGCGCAGAAAGGACGTTTCTTCAATGAGGCATCACCCATCCTTTTCATCGATGAAATCCATCGTTTCTCGAAGTCCCAGCAGGATTCCCTGTTAGGTGCTGTGGAGAAAGGTATCGTGACACTGATCGGTGCCACAACGGAGAATCCTTCGTTTGAGGTGATCCGTCCATTGCTCTCCCGATGTCAGTTGTATGTGTTGAAATCACTGGAGAAGGATGATCTGCTGAAACTGTTGGACAGGGCCCTGACGAAGGATGTGATCCTGAAGGAGAGAAACATCGAATTGAAAGAGACGGGAGCACTATTAAGGTTTAGTGGAGGCGATGCTCGTAAACTACTTAATATTCTGGAACTTGTGGTCGATGCGGAACCGTCCGAAAAAGCAGTTTTGATCACGGATGAACTCGTCGTGAACCGTCTTCAGCAGAACCCGTTGGCTTACGATAAAGATGGGGAGATGCACTACGATATCATCTCCGCTTTTATCAAGAGCATACGTGGTTCGGATCCTGATGCAGCCCTCTATTGGCTGGCGCGGATGATCGAGGGTGGGGAAGACCCGCAGTTTATTGCCCGCCGTCTGGTGATTAGTGCCGCAGAGGATATCGGACTGGCGAATCCCAATGCCCTTTTGTTGGCGAATGCCGCTTTTGATGCCGTGATGAAGATCGGATGGCCCGAGGGACGTATTCCTCTGGCGGAGGCGACGGTCTATCTGGCCACTTCCCCCAAGAGCAACAGTGCCTATCTGGGTGTGGATGCCGCCCTGTCGCTGGTGCGGCAGACAGGTAACCAGCCAGTGCCGCTGCCAATCCGTAATGCTCCTACCGAACTGATGAAGGAACTGGGCTATCATGACGGTTATCAGTATCCGCACGACTTCCCCGGCCATTTCACCCCCCAGCAGTATATGCCGGATAGTCTTGTGAACGAACGGCTCTGGCATGGACAACATAACCCGACGGAAGAGAAGATGTACCAGCGGATGGTGAACTACTGGGGAAAGAGATTTGAGGAGTGATGGAACAGGATCTGATCATATATATCATCGAACTGCTGGGTACCTTCGCCTTTGCGATCTCCGGCATACGCCATGCGGCAGCGAAACATTTCGACTGGTTTGGTGGTTATGTCTGTGGTGTGGCGGTGGCCATCGGCGGTGGTACGATCCGTGACGTGATGTTGGGTGTGACCCCTTTCTGGATGACCACCCCTATATATTTAATATGTACGGGCGTGGCATTGCTGACGGTAGTGCTCTTCGGCAAATGGATGGAACCCCTGAAGAATGCGTGGTTCGTGTTCGATACACTGGGTCTGGCGCTCTTTACGATAGCTGGTATCCAGAAGAGTTTGGCACTCGGACAACCTTTCTGGGTGGCCATTATTATGGGATGTATCACGGGTTCTGCAGGTGGCGTCATCCGTGATGTGCTGCTCAACAACGAGCCCGTCATCTTCCATAAGGAGATCTATGCGATGGCCTGTGTGCTGGGAGGTTTGGTCTATTGGCTGCTGGTGGTCATCGGCGCTTCCGCGGAACTGAGTGCGATTGTCAGTTTCTTCGTGACCTGTATCATCCGTTTCCTCGCCGTGAGGTATCACATCTCACTACCTGTGTTAAATGAAGAAAATAAATAAATCAAGATATGCCAGAACAGAATAACAACCAACGACGACAGAGAAGACAACAGCCAGTGGATAACACCTACGGACACCTTCAACCTCAAGCTCTTGAGGTGGAGAAGGCCGTGCTGGGTGCCCTGATGATCGATAAGGATGCCTATGCTGTCGTGTGTGAGATCCTCCGTCCGGAGAGTTTCTATGAGCCCCGTAACCAGATGGTCTATACCGCCATCCGCGACCTGAGTATGGCCGAGAAGCCCGTCGATGTGCTGACGGTGACGGAACAGCTGGCGAAACTGGGGACACTCGACGAGGTGGGAGGACCTACATACGTGGCTGAGTTGAGTTCACGTGTGGCTTCTTCGGCCAATATCGAGTATCATGCGAACATCATCGCCCAGAAGTCATTGGCCCGACAGCTGATCTCGTTTGCCAGTGCCATCGAGACGAAAGCCTTCGACGAGACGATAGACGTGGATGACCTGATGCAGGAGGCTGAGGGGGAACTCTTTGAACTCTCCCGTAAGAACATGAAGAAGGACTATACGCAGATCAATCCTGTCATCGAACAGGCCATTAAGACCATCCAGGCAGCACATGCCAATACAGATGGTCTGACAGGTGTCTCTACGGGCTACTATAAGCTCGACGATATCACCTCTGGCTGGCAGGCCTCCGATCTTGTGATCATCGCCGGACGTCCAGCGATGGGTAAGACGTCGTTTGCCCTCTCCATGGCGAAGAATATCGCTGCTGACCTGAGGATCCCCATGGCTTTCTTCTCATTGGAAATGTCGAACGTGCAACTGGTGAACCGTCTGATCTCGAATGTCTGTGAGATTCAGGGCTCGAAGATCCTGAATGGCCAGTTGCAGCGTGACGAGTGGGATCGTCTCGATAAGCGGATCAACAATCTGCTCGATGCACCCCTGTATATCGACGATACACCAGGTCTTTCCATCTTTGAACTGCGTACGAAAGCTCGTCGTCTGGTACGTGAGAAAGGCGTTCAGCTTATCATGATCGACTACCTACAGCTGATGAATGCCAACGGCATGCGCTTCAGCAGTCGTCAGGAAGAGGTCTCTACTATCTCACGATCCCTGAAGGGGCTGGCCAAGGAGCTTGATATTCCCATCCTCGCACTGAGTCAGCTGAACCGTGGTGTGGAGAGCCGAGAGGGTCTGGAAGGTAAGCGCCCGCAACTCTCCGACCTCCGCGAATCAGGAGCCATCGAGCAGGATGCCGATATGGTGATCTTCGTACATCGTCCGGAATACTATCATATCTATCAGGACGATAACGGTCGTGACCTGCACGGTATGGCTCAGATCATCATCGCCAAGCACCGTAAGGGTGCCACGGGTGATGTGCTGCTGACCTTCCGCGGGGAATATACGCGTTTCGAGAACCCTGAGGATAAGAACCTTGGAAACCGTGCCCCCATGGGTGGCGGAGAGATCATAGGCTCGAAGGTCAATGGCAACAGAAATACGCCTCCCGACATGCCTGATGGTTATGATCCCTTCGGCAGCGGTACTATTCCACCGCCTTCCAACGACGGTCCCCTTCCGTTCTGACAGAAGAAAACCTCCTATTGGGGCCTGACCCCAGTAGGAGGTTTTTTCAAATAGACATAAAAAAAGGCTCGCCGCTGCGAGCCAACTTTGTTAACCTTAAATCTAATACTATGAAAAACACGATGCAAAAATAGGGATTATTTCTGAAACATGCAAGAAAAACGGGCAATATTTTTAGTAATTATCTCAAAAAGGGGCAGAATTTAGCAGTTTTTCACATTTCAGGCCCACCAGAGTTCCTTAAACAGAAGAAAAATGGCAGAAAGTTTGATTGTTTACAAAATAATTCGTAACTTTGCATCATCAAAAAAATTCTAAAACATATTTGTTCATGAAACAGACGATATTGGTAACGGGTGGTACAGGCTTTATCGGAAGCCATACTACTGTGGAACTACAGGAAGCAGGTTATGAGGTTGTGATCATCGATAATCTCTCGAACTCAAATGCGAACGTGATTGACGGTATCGAGAAGATCACGGGCATACGTCCTGCCTTTGAGAAGGTGGATTGCTGCGACTTCGAGGCTCTGGATGGTATCTTTAAGAAGTACCCGAAGATCGAGGGTATCATCCACTTCGCCGCTTCGAAGGCTGTGGGCGAGAGTGTGGAGAAGCCGCTGTTGTACTACCGCAACAACCTGATGTCGCTGATCAATCTGTTGGAACTGATGCCGAAGTACGATGTGAAGGGTATCATCTTCTCGTCAAGCTGCACTGTCTATGGTCAGCCTTCGCAGGAGAACCTGCCCGTGACGGAGAATGCGCCTGTCCAGAAGGCGATGTCGCCCTATGGCAATACCAAGCAAATCAACGAGGAGATCATTCAGGACTATATCCACTCGGGTGCACCTATCAAGAGCGTGATCCTGAGATACTTCAACCCGATAGGTGCCCACCCGTCGGCCCTCATCGGTGAGCTGCCCAATGGCGTGCCGATGAACCTGATTCCGTTTGTGACGCAGACGGCGATGGGTATCCGTCAGCAGCTGAAGATCTTCGGCAATGACTATAACACGCCTGACAAGACCTGTATCCGCGACTATATCTATGTGGTGGATCTGGCCAAGGCCCATGTGAAGGCTATGGAGCGCGTGCTCGACAAGCCTGAGACGGATGCCGTGGAGATCTTCAACATCGGTACTGGCAAGGGCCTCTCTACCCTGGAGGTGGTCGAAGGCTTCGAGAAGGCTACGGGTGTGAAGGTGAACTGGACCTACGCGCCGCGTCGCGAAGGTGACATCGAGCAGGTGTGGGGTAATGTCGATAAGGCCAATAAGGTGTTGGGCTGGAAGGCAGAGACGCCAACGGATGAAGTGCTGAAGAGTGCCTGGAAGTGGCAGAAGAAACTGCGTGAGGACGGTATTCAGTAACGAAAAAATATAGCGGTTCGTTCATGAATCGCATTTTGTGTTTGTGTTGTTATGGGCTCTCGATGTGAATCGCGAGCCCATTTCCTGTTTATAGGGGGAGGCAGGTCTTGAAGGTTCCCTCGTCGTTGAAGGCATCGAGGTTGACGGGCTGGCGGAACAGGCCAAAGAGACTGCTGCCGCTGCCAGACATCGCGGCGTAGGTGGCACCCATGTCGTAGAGACGGTCTTTGATGGCTCCGATTTTGGGATGGAGGGCAAACACACTCTTCTCAAAATCGTTCGTCAGTTCCTCGCGCCACGTCTCCACGGGTTGTTTCACGATCTCCAGACAGTTCTTCGCGGGATGCTGTGGTATGATCAGGGAGAACGCCTCACGGGTAGAGACGGGGATAGCAGGACGTACAACGGCCAGATACCAGCCCTTCAGGTCGAGGGCCACAGGTTGGAGTTTCTCTCCGATGCCCTCAGCATAGCAGGGCTTGTTGATGACAAAAAAGGCACAGTCGGCTCCCAGACGGGCTGCGTAGTCGATCATCTGCTCATCAGAGAGTCCCAATTGGAACTGACGATTAAGCATGGTGATCATAAAGCCACAGTCGCTGGAGCCACCACCCATACCGGCCTGCGTGGGGATACCTTTATATAAATGTACGTGTGTGCGTAGGAGGGTGGGGAAGTCCTGTTTCAACATCTGATAGGCCTTAACCACCAGGTTCTTCTGTTCGTCGCCCTCAATAATAATGTTCGTCACCTTCAAATCACAATCGACCTCAGAGGGAAATGCCGGATCCATCGGGAAAATCTCCAGGGCATCGGTGATGGGAACGGGATAGAATACCGTCTCTAAGTTATGGTAACCATCGGGACGCTTCTCAACAACGTTGAGTCCGAGATTGATCTTCGCATTAGGAAATGTAAGCATAGGCGATGTTATTATGTGTTTGATGACGTATTTCCCCCTTTTCTCGAATGGTGGCGATGATTGTTCTTGCCGTTGCCTTTACTATGCCAACGTCCGTGACGACGGGTATTGGCGTGTTTCTTCTCACGCTTGACATATTCAGGTCCTTCTCCAACGTTCTCTGGTAATGGCCTCTTTTCCACCTCTTTACCAAGGAAATGTTCTATCGAATGGAAACGGTAGAAATCAGCCTCACTGATAAAGGTAATGGCCTCACCGTCGCGGTCAGCACGGGCCGTACGACCTATACGGTGAACATAGTCCTCGGCATCATGTGGCACGTCATAGTTGATGACGGTACGGATATCGTCAATGTCTATACCACGTGCCACGATATCGGTAGCAACGAGCACATCGGTCTGTCCTGCCTTGAAACGGTACATCACCTCGTCGCGCTCCTGCTGGGAGAGATCTGAATGCATCTGGTCACAGTTGATGTGCATCTGTTTCAGGCTACGGGTGATCTCCTTCACCTTGTCTTTCTTACCAGAGAAGATGATGACGCGCTTCAGGTCGCCAGCCTTGAAGATATGGTTGATGATCTTCAGTTTCTGCGGGTCGTAGCAGACGTAGGCACTCTGACGGATTTTCTCAGCAGGACGGGAAACGGCGATCTTGATTTCTACGGGGTTGTGGAGTAGGGTGACGGCCAACTCACGGATCTTCGGAGGCATGGTGGCAGAGAACATCACGCGCTGGCAATTGTCGGGCAGTTCCTTCACGATCTTCATGATATCGTCGATGAAACCCATGTCGAGCATACGGTCTGCCTCATCGAGCACGAAGAAAGAACAGCGTGAGAGGTCGAGGTTTCCCACCTTCAGATGACTGAGCAGACGGCCAGGGGTGGCGATCAGCACATCAGCCCCAAGACGCATGCCCTTGAGTTCCTGATCATAGCGCCCCCCATCGTTTCCGCCATAGACAGCCACACTGCTTACCTCGTCGAGATAGTAGCCAAAACCCTGCATGGCCTGATCAATCTGCTGGGCAAGTTCACGCGTTGGTGACATCACTACGCAGTTGATGGCATCCTTCGGATAGTTGCCGTCATCTAACTGGGAGAGGATCGGCAGCAGATAGGCAGCGGTCTTGCCCGTTCCCGTCTGTGCCACACCCAAAACATCGTATCCATCGAGGATTTCTGGGATACAACGTTCCTGAATGGGGGTCATCTCATCGAAATGCATATCATATAGTGCATCGAGGATATTGTCGTTGAGATATGTTTCTTCGAATTTCACAATAATCTAATTTGGTGCTTGCCTATAACAGAAATAGGCGATGAATAAATAGAGAATATTAGGGATCCAGGCCGCGAGCATCGGCGGCGTGTCAGCATTGATGGCAAAGGTAGAACTGATGGTCTGGAGCAGGATATAGGTAAAGGACAGAGCCAGTCCAATACCGAGATAGAGACCCATGCCACCTTTCCGTTTGCGACTGGAGAGACTGGCACCGATGATGGTCAGGATAAATGACGCGAAACTGGTGGCAATGCGCTTATGGTATTCCACCTCATACTGCACGACATTACTCGATCCTCGTTCTGTCTGTTTGTTGATATACTGCCACAGTTCGGATGAAGTCAGCGTCTCCTGCTGTCCTTTGGAGAACACCAGATCCATCGGTTCCATCTGAATCAGGGTGTCGATGACAACGCCCGAGGTGATCTCCTCCCGCAAACCTTTCAGCTTACGGATTTTATAGTTGTTGGCCTTCCAGTGATAGCGGGTATCGCTGATGGAGTCGTAGCGGATTGTCGTAGCAGTCATGTGGCTGACCAGCTTCTTGTTCTCAAACTTATCCAGCGAAAAGCCATAACCCGTCTTCGTGCGGTTGTCATAGCTCTGGATATAGGCGATGACACCTGGCCCCACCATGAGCTGGACATTATTGGCGGAGAGTGTTTTCGTATTGTTTTTGTACTTGGCCTCGAAATCCTGTCGCACCACCGTTCCATGGGGAATCACGTTTGAGCCCAGATAGAAATTCACGACGGCAATGAGGGCTGCCGATAGGAGATAGGGCTTCAGTAGCTGTTTGAAACTGACACCTGCCGCCAACATGGCGATGATCTCACTGTTACCTGCCAGTTTGGAGGTGAAGAAGATCACAGCGATAAAGACGAACAGTGGAGAGAACAGGTTGGCGAAATAGGGCACGAAGTTGGCGTAGTAGTCGAAGACGATGGCCTTTAACGGTGCGCCGTAGGAAGAGAATTTCGACAGGTTCTCGTTGATGTCGAAGACGATGGCGATGGAGATGATCAGAGCGATGGAATAGATGTATGTGCCGATGAACTTCACCATGATATAACGGTCAAGTCTTGTCAGATAATGGAAAGGATTGAGTTTCCTCATCCATCGGAGATACTTCCAGAGGAAGCGTCCTGCCTGACGGCATCGTACTCTGAGATATTTGCTCTTTTTCATCTGCGCTGTCCTAATTGATCGATAACACAACGTTTCCAATGTACGAAATCACCTGCCAGGATATGCTGACGGGCATCGGTGACCAGTCGGAGGTAGAAAGCCAAGTTATGAATACTCGCAATCTGCATGGCCAACAGTTCCTGTGCCTTGAACAGGTGGTGCAGATAGGCTTTCGTATGGATTTGATCTATGTAGCAGCCGTCGGGATCGATGGGGGAGAAGTCGTCCTCCCATTTCTTATTCCGCATATTCATCGTACCCTCATAGGTGAAAAGCATCGCATTACGGCCATTACGTGTCGGCATCACACAGTCGAACATATCCACGCCTCGTTCGATGGCTTCGAGGATATTCTGTGGTGTACCCACGCCCATCAGATAACGAGGTTTGTCTTTGGGCAGTATCTCATTGACCACCTCGATCATCTCGTACATGACCTCTGTGGGCTCACCAACGGCCAATCCACCGATGGCATTACCGTCAGCACCTTTGTCTGCGACATGTTTGGCTGCCTCTTGACGCAAGTCTTTATAGGTACAGCCCTGTACGATAGGGAACAGACTCTGGTGGTAGCCATAGAGGGGCTCTGTCTCATTGAAGCGCTTGATACAACGGTCGAGCCAACGTTGTGTCAACCCCAGTGACTTCTTAGCATACGCATAATCGCTCTGTCCTGGAGGACACTCGTCGAGGGCCATCATGATGTCGGCACCAATGATACGCTCTGTATCCATCACGTTCTCGGGTGTGAAGATATGGCGTGATCCATCAATATGACTTTGGAACTCACAACCCTCTTCGCGGAGTTTGCGGATACCTGTCAACGAAAAGACCTGAAAACCTCCAGAGTCTGTGAGAATCGGACGATCCCATGTGTTGAACTGATGCAAGCCACCAGCCTTTTTGAGAATATTAAGTCCAGGGCGCAAGTATAGATGGTAGGTGTTGCCAAGTATAATCTGTGCTTTAACCTGCTCTCGTAACTCGCTAAAATGCACGCCCTTAACACTGCCAACAGTACCTACTGGCATAAAAATCGGCGTCAGGATCCGTCCGTGATCAGTGGTTATCACACCAGCACGGGCATCACTCGCATTGTCAGTATGTTGCAGTTCAAACGTCATTCCTTGTTTTTCTTGTCATGACCCTCTTCTTCCGTGATAGTGAAGTCGAGCGGATGCTTCACGATCTCATTAGTGAGTGCGAAGTCCCATACGTCTTGCACGTTCTCCACATAATGGAAGGTGACACCTTTCAGATACATATCAGGAATCTCCAGAATGTCCTTCTCATTCTCCCTGCACATCACGATATCCGTGATACCAGCCCGTTTGGCCGCTAGAATCTTCTCCTTGATACCACCTACAGGCAGCACTTTTCCGCGTAGGGTGATCTCACCCGTCATGGCTGTGTTCTTACGCACTTTCCGCTGGGTCAGGGCAGAGGCGATCGAGGTGGCGATGGTGATACCTGCAGACGGGCCATCCTTTGGTGTTGCCCCCTCAGGCACATGGATATGAATATTCCAGTTGTCGAAGATGCGGTAGTCAATCTTCAAGGTCTCAGCATGGGCCTTCACGTATTCCAATGCCAGAATGGCACTTTCCTTCATGACGTCGCCCAGGTTTCCTGTC
>JAGCPV010000146.1 GCA_017965475.1 Prevotella sp. | reverse complement strand
TTTCGTATCTTTGCAACAGAAAAAGAAGAAAACGCAGATGGATATGATCAGTTTGCCCTTGTGGGTATGGATCCTGTTTTACGTGCTGGTACTCGTGATGCTGTTCATCGACTTGAAGTCGTTTGGCAAGAAAGGGCAGCATGAGGTCAGCGTCACGGAAGCACTGAAGATGACGGCCGTATGGATTATCGTCTCATTAGTGTTCTGTGCCGGTATCTACCTGTTCTACCCCGGCGATGCCCACGAGAAGGCGATGGAGTTCCTAGCGGGCTACTTGATCGAGAAATCGCTGTCGATGGACAATCTCTTCGTGTTCCTGATGCTCTTCTCCTTCTTCGGTGTCCAACGAAAATATCAACATGAGGTGCTTTTCTGGGGTATCATCGGTGCCCTGGTTCTGAGGAGTATATTCATCTTCGCGGGTACGGCGATGATCGCGCGCTTTGAGTGGATTCTCGGTCTCTTCGGACTCTTCCTGATCTATACGGGCTTCAAGATGTTCGGTCATCAGGGCGATGATCAGGTCGATCCGTCAAAGAACATCTTCGTGAAACTGTTCAAGAAGTTCTTCCCCGTAACAGACCAGATGCATGAGGATAAGTTCTTCATCGTGGAACAGGGGAAGCGTCTGGCCACACCACTCTTCATCGCCCTACTGGTGATCGAGACAACCGATGTGGCCTTCGCCGTGGATAGCATCCCCGCCGTGTTCTCCGTGAGCCGCGACCCGTTCATCGTGCTGACATCGAACATCTTCGCCATCCTCGGACTGCGCGCGCTCTACTTCGCCCTCGCAGCTGTCGCCAAGTACTTCACCTACCTGAAATACGGCCTCGGCATCATCCTCAGTTTCGTAGGTATCAAGATGCTGCTGGAGCTGAAAGACTATGAAGTGCCCACGACTTATTCACTGGCCTTTATCTTCAGTGTGCTCGTACTGTCAATGGGGCTCTCAGTGGTATTATCAAGACGAAAAACCAACTAATCTGTCAAAATATGGAAATCCAGGCCTACACCAACGACGCAGTCGGACTGTTGAAAGAGCTCATCGCCATCCCTTCAGTCAGTAAAGAAGAGACACATGCTGCCGACAAACTGTCGGAATATCTGAACTACTGGAACCTACCCCACGGACGGGAAGGCAACAACCTCTGGGTAGGCTGTCCAGACTGGGATAACAACCGTCCGACAGTGATGCTGAACGCACATATCGATACCGTCAGACCTGTGGCTTCGTGGTCGCGTGACCCTTTTACGCCCGTTCAGGAAGGAGACCTGCTCTATGGTCTCGGCTCCAACGACTGCGGCGGTGGTCTTGTCGCCACCTTACAGGCCTACCGTATCCTGCTCCACCGTCCAAGGAACTATAACATTCTCTGGGTAGCCTCGGCTGAGGAAGAGATCTCAGGACCGGACGGTTTCAGCCGTGTCCTGCCCCTGCTTCCAAAGGTGGATGTCGCCATCGTTGGAGAACCTACAGGTCTTCAGCCTGCCATCGCGGAGAAAGGTCTGATGGTGATTGATGGCTATGCCCACGGGAAATCCGGTCATGCCGCCAGAAATGAAGGGGTGAACGCTATCTACGAAGCCCTAGACGACCTCGTCTGGCTCCGTGACTATCAGTTCCGTAAGAAGAGTGAACTGCTTGGTCCTACGAAGATGACCGTCACGGTGGTGGAGAGCGGCACCCAACATAACGTCATCCCGGATACACTCCATTTTATTATAGATGTACGCACAAATGAGTTCTATCAGAATGAATACCTGTTCGACTTCCTGAAGAAGAAGATGACGAAATGTGAACTCCGTGCCCGTTCGTTCCGTCTGCATTCCTCCAGCATTCCTGCTGACCATCCTATCATCAGGCGTTGTCTGGAGAGGGGCATGAAACCTTTCGGCTCCCCCACCCTGAGTGATCAGGCCCTAATGCCATTCCCCTCCTTCAAGTTAGGACCGGGTGAGTCGAGCCGTTCTCATGCAGCTGACGAGTTTATTAAGATTTCCGAGATTGAACAGGCCATAGAGACCTACGTCTATCTGTTGGAAGGGCTTAGTCTCTGACTTGGCTTATCTGCCCAGCCATAGTTCGGGATTGAGTTTGGTATTTCCTTTTCGCAACTGGAACTGCATCAGTCCGTCGGAGCCTACCTTTCCGATTGTCTGTCGGGCGCTCACCTTCTGGCCACGGCTGACACTCACAGATGCCAGTTCACAATAAACGGACATATAACTGCCATGACGGATGATGACAACGGTCGTCCCCGCATAGCTAAACACTGCCGTGACCTCTCCATCGAAGACCGCCCGCACCGATGCGCCAGGCTGTCCCTTGATGTCAATACCCTTCTTATCAAGTGTCACATGTCCCTTGACATCGGTGACGGTGTTCGTACCAAAACGGTGTACGATCTGATAACTGCCTGTCAAAGGCATGGGCAGACGGCCCTGGTTACTCTCAAAGTTACCGCTCAACCGACGGTCTTCCGAGGACATCGAATAATCAACCTCTGCCGACTTCTTTGCAGCAGCCACCTCCCGTTCACGAGCTTTGCGCTCTGTCTCTGCTTTCCGCTCTGCCGCCTTACGGGCATTCTCGGCCTCACGGGCTTTCCGTTCTGCAGCCGCTTTCTCTGCGGCACTCTTACGGGCAGCAGCCCTAGCCTCTTCCTTGGCCTTTTCCTCCTTGGCCTTGGCCTCAGCTATCCGTCGGGCATTCTCACGGGCAGCAGCCTCCGCCTCGGCTTTCTTCCTGGCCAGTTCCTCCGCCCGCTTCTTAGCAGCCTCCTCAGCAGCCTTGCGTTTGGCCTCCGCCTCAGCACGGGCTTTGGCACGCGCGATCTCCTGAGCGACCAGCTTGTCGATCTGGGCATTCAGTTCTGCATCCCGCTTCTTCTGTTTGTCGATGATGCCCTGGATGGTCTTCTGCTGTTTCTTCAAGGAGCTCACCACATTCTGCTGCTCCACCTGCTTATTCTCCAGTGACTTCTTCTCCTCTTCACCACGGACAAGCAGGGCGTTTTTCTCTTTCTTCTTAGCCTTCAGTTCCCTGTAAGCCTCTGCCACCTGGTCTTGCATCGACTTTACGGCCTCACCCTGTGTCTGTTGATAGGCCGCATACTCCTTGACGAACCGCAGACGACGATACATCTGGGAGAGGTTCTTAGCACTGAAGATAAACATAATCTGACTCTGGATGTTCCTGTTACGGTGCATATACCTGACGGATTTCACGTAACGTTGTTTCCGGTCCTTCAGCTCTTTCCCCAAGACCACGAGCTGTTCCTGCAACACATGGATATTGGTATCCAGACGGGTGATGTCGTGACGGATCGTGTCAATGACCTTGCGCTTATCGGCAATTTCATTGTTAATGACCATCAGGTTCTGCAACCGTTTCTTGACATCCGCCTCGTTAGCCCTCAAGCGACGCTCCTGTTCCTTGATCTGCTGACGAACCTGCTGCTGTTCATTCTTCAGGCTCTTCACCGTCACTGCGGGTTGCTTGGTTGTCGTCTTCTTTTTGGCAGTCTGCTTTCCAGTGGTTTTCTTGGGGGTCGTTTTCTTTTGGGCGGTACCACGAGATTTGGTGGTAGTCGTCTTCTTCTGGACAGCACCCTTCTTGGGTTGCTGAGCAGGAACGACTGCCACCAAACACGTTAAGAAACAAAGAACGAGGAGTCTCTTCATCTATGATTATAATGCCATGAAACGACGCAGGATCTCATCTACAGTCACCTCACGGTATTTGTTGGATATCTCTGTACGAGGTTCCCATTCCGTCTCTGCCCCGATATAGTTCAGGGTCATGCCCAGTTTCACTTCCTTCTCGGGAGTCATCAACGAGATGGCATGCTTCTTGGGGAAGAGGGTTTTGTTCAGTTTCTCGAAACTGTCATAGTCCCAGTTCAGCTGGGTATTGCCGTTGAAACGATCCTTATACAGGATATTGGCCATACGGATCAGTCGGGCTTCCTTGCTTACCAGCCAGCTATAGTCCATCTTGCCATTCTCCAGACTGACAATCATGTCGTCACCACTTGCAAGAATACTATAGGAAGCCAGCGAGTCGGTCTTCTCCTTCTCCATTGACACCTGGTTCGGTCTGAACAACTCGTTCCAGAAAAGTGCCTGGATCGTATTGAAGTTAAGGCCGCTGTTGCGCAGGAAATCAACAGACATCCACGGTGCCTTCAGGTACTGCTTGTTGATACGGTCCATGATGAGCACATAGTCCTTCGTCATTTCAATACGTCCAGCCTCCACGAATCCGAAGGCCATCAACTGCAGGCGGATCACGTCGTCACGTTTCATCTTCAGGTTTCCCGTCAACGTGAGTTTTTGCTGTCCTACCTCCACAGAGAATTTCACTTTGGATGTGAGAAACTTACCCGTCTGGGCATTTTCCTTCACCTTGGAAAGGAAATCCACCTTATCCCTGACTTCTGGAGTCATGTTCGTGGATGTTGGAACCACTTTCTTGTGAGATCCACAAGAGACGAGCACTAACGGCAGTGCCAATACGGCAACTCTTACAATACTAAGCCATTTCATTCTTTCAAATATTTTTTAAGTTTGATTTTTCTAATTAACAACTGATCCTCCGGCTTCTTCTGCTGAGCATCACGCCAAAGAGAGAGTGCGCGGTCAATGTCCTTGTTCTGGGCATAGATATCCCCCGCATGTTCTACGATCACCTCATTACCAAGCGAGTCCTCCAGATATTGAAGGGCCTGGTCTATATAGATCTTCGCCTCGGCATACCGCTCCTGCATGAAGAGTATCCAGGCATAAGTGTCCAAATAAGTGGAATTCTTGGGTTCTGCCTTCACCGTCTTAAAACTCATTTCCTCCGCCTTGTCCAACTGTTCACCACGCTCACTGAGGTAATAGGCATAGTTGTTCAGGCATCCGATATTATCATCCTTCCACTGAAGACAGGAGTCATAGGCAGCGAAAGCCTCCTCGGCAAGACCTTTCTGGTGAAGGATGTCGCCCATCACGGCATAGAAGTCCGAGACGATGTCAGGGTTACTGCTGTCATTGATGACACCAATACCGTTCTGGAACGAGGAGAGCGCCTGGTCCAGACTGTCACGCTTGTAGTAGGCGATGCCCTGATAGTAATAGAAGGCCATCTCATCAGGATTATACTGGCGGGCCTCCTGACAGAGCGTGATCACCTTGTCCATATCCTCGTCTTCCCATGCGTAGCCCACCAGTTGGAGACGGGCAGACGCATAATCGGGTGCCAGGGAGAGTACCTGATTCAGCACCTGGGCCACCGAGTCTTTCGGCATCTGCTTGGAGTTCATATAGGATGCACAGAGGATGGCCATATCCGGGTTCGACTGCGGCCGTGCGAGCATCTTCCTGAAGAGCGTCAGCACGCGGGTGCTGTCACCTCCCTGATTCTCACTGGCCGAGACCTCCTGCCGAAGCAGATGGATCTTCTCATCAGAAGTCGCGTTGCTGCTCAACAATACGCGCTCAGCCAGAGAGTCTGCCACAGCCCAGTTCCCCTCTGACTGATAATAGGTACGCAAAGACATCAGCACACGGTTATTGTCAGGTT
The DNA here is from genome assembly GCA_017965475.1 of Prevotella sp. Taxonomy (GTDB): domain Bacteria; phylum Bacteroidota; class Bacteroidia; order Bacteroidales; family Bacteroidaceae; genus Prevotella. Next base: position 20,115 of record JAGCPV010000146.1, on the reverse strand, counting down.
CCTGTTCCAGTACCTTATCATAGACAGCCAGGGCTTTCTTCGTCTGACCATTCATCATCAGTGCCTCCCCATACATGACCATGTAGTTCAAATCGTTGGGGAACTGCTTGGCCAATGCCTCCATTTCCGCAATGGCAGCCTTTTTGTTGCCCATCCGCGTGAAAATCTCACTCTTGGCTACTGACAAACGTTCGTTCTTTCCGTCGATCCGTTCCATCCGCTCCAACACGTTAATGGCGTTGGTATAGTCTTCGACCTGCTGGTAGAGTTGGAACAACATCTCAAGCATATCCTCGCGTTCCTTATTCCGCTCATAGATACCTTCTATGACAGGAATCGCACCGGCATAATCCTGTTGCTGGATATAAGTATGTGCCAGTGTTTCCATGTAGGTCTCGTTATCAGGATTCAAGGCGGCAGCCTGCTTGACACATGCCGTGGCTTTCTCCTGATTCCGCAGGGCAGTATAGTACTGAGCCAGGAAGTAATAGACCTCCGGAGCGCTGGGATTCAGTTCCTGACAATGGCGCAACAGGTCAAAGGCAGCGTCATTGTTGCCCTTCTGTCGCTGTACCATGGCCTCCACAAAGAACTGGTTGTAGGTACGCTGGCTGAGATCATCAGCCATACATACCATGCCCATCAGCATTAAACACCCTATGAATATTGTTCTCCGCATTATTTCACTCCAGTATGTCCGTAGCCGCCTTCTCCACGCTCCGTCTCGTCGAGCACCTCCACAGGAATGAACGTGCCCTGCTCATGGCGGGCAATCACCATCTGAGCGATACGCTCACCATCCTCCACGACAAATGTCTCCTGCGACAGGTTGATCAGTACCACACCGATCTCACCACGATAGTCTGCATCGATCGTACCAGGCGTATTCAACACCGTGATGCCCTTCTTCAGGGCCAGACCACTGCGGGGTCTCACCTGGGCCTCAAAACCTACCGGCAATGAGATATGCAATCCCGTCGGGATCAGTCTGCGTTCCATCGGCTTCAGCACGACGGGCTCTTCGAGGTTGGCACGCAGATCCATACCTGCACTCTGTTCTGTGGCGTATTGCGGTAAAGGTTGATGTCCCTTGTTGACGACTTTTATTTCTAACATACGTACAAATTCCTACTAAACAATGTGCAAAATTAATGAATTCTCTTCAAACAGCGACATTTTTTTCTAAAAAATGTAGTTTTTTAGGCGAAATTCATTACTTTTGCACTTCAGTTATGATGAATTGGCAGCAACTTATATCGAATAAGCGTCTCGGACAAGAGCATCGACACCCGGAGCGTCACGATGACCGCACGGAGTTCAAACGCGACTACGACCGTCTTATCTTCTCGGCCCCTTTCCGTCGTCTGCAGAATAAGACGCAGGTATTCCCACTTCCTGGCAGCATCTTCGTGCACAACCGCCTGACCCATTCGTTGGAGGTGGCCAGTGTTGGCATGTCTTTGGGTAATGATGTGGCCCAACTGCTGATCCGAAAGCATCCCGAACTGAAGGACACCCTCTTTCAGGAAATCGGACAGATTGTCGCCACCGCCTGTCTGGCCCATGATTTAGGTAACCCACCCTTCGGCCATAGTGGTGAAAAGGCCATCCAGTCTTTCTTCATAGAGGGTGCTGGCTGTCAGTTGCAACGCGAAGTGAGTCCCCAGTTCTGGAGCGACATCACCCACTTCGAGGGCAATGCCAATGCCTTCCGTCTGCTGACCCACCAGTTCCAAGGCCGTCGTCCTGGTGGTTTTGTCATGACTTATTCCACCTTGGCCAGTATCGTTAAATATCCGTTCTCATCCTCCGTCTCTGGCAAGAAAGGAAAGTTCGGATTCTTTGAGACGGAAAAGGACAACTACCGTAGGATTGCCGACGAACTCGGTATTATCTGCAAGTCTGAGGTGGGTGAGCCACTAAAATATGCCCGTCATCCATTGGTCTATCTGGTGGAAGCCGCTGATGACATCTGCTACGAGATCATGGACATTGAAGATGCCCATAAACTTAAAATTATTTCATACGAGGAGACATTAGACCTATTGCTCAGTTTCTTCAAGGAAGAAGACCAGCAGCATATCCGTCAGCGCATAGAGGAAGAGGGTGTCACCGACAACAACGAGAAGGTGGTCTATTTGCGCGCCCGTGTGATTGGAGAATTAGAGAACGAGTGCGTGCGCGTGTTTGCGGAGCATGAGGAGGATATCCTAGGCGGAACCTTTGAGGGTAGCCTCATCGACCATATCGGTGACAGGCAGCAGGAGGCCTATCAACGTTGTATCAAACTATCCGTCAGTCGCATCTATAAAAGTCGTCCTGTGCTCGATGTTGAACTCTCTGGTTATCAGATCATGCAGACGCTATTGGAAAAGTTCATCGGTGCCGCCGTTCACCCGGAGCGTTTTTACTCTAAGCACCTCATCAGCCGTGTTAGCAGTCAATATTATATAGGTGCCCCAGACTTGGAGACTCGTCTGATGGCCGTCATCGACTATATCAGCGGTATGACAGATGTCTATGCGCTAGAAGTCTATCAGAAAATCAGCGGCATCTCCCTGCCTATTGTCTGAGGAGAGGACGATCATCAACATTTCTTAGATAGTTTTTGTGTTTCTTGCGACAGATTTTAGAGGGTGTGCCCGAGGTCTGTCGCAAGATTGTTTCCGTGTCGCAACAACTCCGAACGAAATATTGGAAAAAGTTTGGAATGAGCCAGAATCCGCCGTACCTTTGCACCAGAAACAATTAAACAAAAGTATTAACAATTTAAAGAATAGAAAGGAAACAAATTATGGCAGAGAATGTAACACCAGTAACCTTAGAGGTTAAGGATTTTGAGGCCCGCGAGGTCATGATGGTTGACTACAAGTTTGATCAGACTACTGATCGTGAGGGACAGATCGCAGGTATTCCCCGTGGTGGTAAGGTAACAATCCGCGTGAAGGCTATGAACGACGGAAACAGCCAGATGCTGCAGTGGATGCTGGCTCCGAATGACCCGAGAGACTTCACCTGCAAGTTCTACAACACGGTTGACGGCTCGACGATGAAGGAGCTGAAGGGCACAGGCTGCTACTGCATCAACTACAAGGAGAAGTGGGAAGACGGTGAGGAGCATTTCGAGGAGATGGAAATCGTCTGTCAGAAGCTCGAGAACGGTGCTGTCAGCTACGAGAACCCCTGGAAATAAAACCCCTCTAAAACTCCAAAGTGGCACTCTACACAGTAAAGTGCCACTTTTTTGCGTTAATGTTCCAAAAACGCTTCTGTATGTCAGCCATATTTCCTAATTTTGCAGTCGAAATGAAAAAACTGTATATAGAGACATACGGCTGTCAGATGAACGTAGCCGACTCTGAGGTGGTGGCCTCAGTGATGCAGATGGCAGGTTACGAGACGACGGATGACCTCAGCGAGGCCGATGCCGTCTTCCTGAACACCTGTTCTGTGAGGGACAATGCCGAGCAGAAGATCATCCACCGACTGGAAGCCCTCGATGCCGAGCGCAGGAAAAGGCAGAAAGCCAACAACCAGACAGCCAATCCCCTGATTATCGGGGTATTGGGATGTATGGCAGAGAGAGCACAACAAGACCTGTTGGAGCACCACCATGCCGATCTCGTGGCAGGACCAGATGCCTATCTCTCGCTGCCCGACCTAATCGCACAGGCTGAGACAGGTCACAAGGCCATGAATATCGAACTCTCAACAACGGAGACCTATCGTGACGTTGTACCCCAGCGCATTGGACTGGGACATAAGATCGGGGGCTTCGTCAGCATCATGCGTGGCTGTAACAATTTCTGCCACTATTGTATTGTACCCTACACACGAGGTCGGGAAAGGAGTCGCGATGTGGAGAGTATCCTGCGTGAGGTGCGCGACCTGAGAGATCGTGGTTTCAAGGAAGTGACCCTCCTCGGACAGAACGTCAACTCCTATCGCCTAGAAAATCCAGACAGGCCAGATCCTCTAGGTTTTCCCAGCCTTCTTCGTCGTGTCGCCGAAGAAGCCCCAGAGATGCGCATTCGTTTCACCACCTCCCACCCAAAGGACATGAGCGATGAGACACTACAGGTGATCGCCGAGATGCCGAACGTATGCAAGCATATCCATCTGCCTGTACAAAGCGGCAGTGACCGTATCCTGAAACTGATGAATCGCAAATACACCCGCGAGTGGTATATGGACCGTGTGGCTGCCATCCGTCGTATCATCCCAGACTGTGGACTCTCCACGGACATCTTCGTGGGCTACTGCTCCGAGACAGAGGAAGACCACCAGTTGTCACTGAGTCTGATGCGTGAAGTACAGTATGACTCTGCCTTCATGTTCAAATACTCGGAGCGTCCAGGCACCTATGCCTCGAAACATCTGCCAGACGATGTACCTGAGGAAGAGAAGATCCGTCGTCTGAATGAGCTCATCGCCCTACAGACGGAAATATCCGCCATCCAAAACAAAAAGGACGAAGGGAAGGAATTCGACGTGCTCGTAGAAGGTTTCTCGAAGCGCAGTCGTGAACAGCTCTGCGGTCGTACGGAACAGAACAAGATGGTGGTTTTCAATAAGGGTAGTCATCATATCGGCGAAACCGTCCGCGTCAGGATCACAGGTTCAACAAGTGCAACATTAATAGGAGAAAGCGTATGAAAGAATTCATGAAAGTACTCAGGCGGTTCGTATGGCCATATAAGCGATATGTAGGACTGTCTATTGCGTTCAATCTCCTGTCAGCACTGTTGAACATCTTCTCCTTTGCGGCCTTGATACCCATTCTGCAGATCCTGTTCAAGACAGGAGACAATCAGGAAGTCACCGCACTGATGGCATGGGGGGATGCCAGTTTCAAGGATGTGGCCGTCAATAACCTGTACTATTACATCAACCAGTTCATTGCCGACATGGGTTCTACTGCCACGCTGCTCCTCATCGGCATCTTCCTGATTGTGACGACCCTGCTGAAGACCATCGCCTACTTCCTGGCCTCAGCCAGTGTGGTACCCATCCGAACAGGTGTAGTACGAGACATACGTAACCAACTCTACCATAAGATCGTGAGTCTGCCGCTCGGATTCTTCACTGAGGAGCGGAAGGGAGATATCATCGCCCGTATGACAGGCGACGTGCAAGAGGTAGAGACGAGCATCATGTCCAGTCTGGATCTGATGTTCAAAAACCCCATCCTCATCATCAGCTATTTCACTACCCTCATCGTCATCTCATGGCAACTGACACTCTTCTCTGTGGTCATCATCCCGCTCATTGGCTGGTTCATGGGATGGGTAGGTCGTAAGTTGAAGGCACAATCGGTAAAAGCCCAGGCGCTATGGAGTGATACGATGAGTGTGGTGGATGAGACCTTAGGTGGCCTCCGTATCATCAAGGCCTTCTGTGCAGAGAACAAGATGCGCGATAAATTCGACCGTATCAATTCCTCTTACCGCAGCGACACCATGCGCGTGAATATCCGCCAACAGGCAGCCCACCCACTCAGTGAGTTCCTAGGTACATGCATGATTGTGATCGTGCTGTGGTTTGGCGGCATCCTGGTACTCACCAACGAATCGCTGTCAGGTCCTACCTTTATCTATTATATGGTCATCCTCTACTCCATCATCAACCCCCTGAAGGAGGTATCGAAGGTGGGCTATAACATCCCCAAGGGTCTGGCCTCGATGGAGCGTATCGACAAGATTCTCATGGCCGAAAATACCATCAAGGAACCTGCCCAGCCCAAGCACTTGAGTTCTTTCGAGCATCAGATAGAGTTCCGCGATGTGTCGTTCCGTTACGGTGAACAGTGGGTGCTCCACCACGTGAACCTGACGATTCCCAAAGGCAAGACCATCGCTATTGTGGGACAGTCCGGCAGTGGTAAATCGACGATGGTCGATCTGATCCCCCGCTATTACGACGTACAGGAGGGTGAGGTGCTCATCGACGGCATCAACGTGAAGGAACTGGGTATCTACGACCTTCGTCAGTTGATAGGTAACGTGAACCAGGAGGCCATCCTCTTCAACGACTCCTTCCGCAACAATATCTCCTTCGGCGTCGATAATGCCACACAGGAACAGATCGAGGAGTCGGCAAAGATTGCCAATGCCTACGACTTCATTATGGCCTCAGAACAGGGCTTCGACACGAATATCGGTGATCGTGGTGGAAGACTGAGTGGTGGTCAGCGTCAGCGTGTCTCCATTGCCCGTGCTATCCTAAAGAACCCACCCATTCTCATCCTCGACGAGGCCACCTCTGCCCTCGATACCGAGAGTGAACGACTGGTACAGGATGCTCTCGAACGACTGATGAAGACCCGTACGACAGTAGCTATTGCCCACCGTCTGAGTACCATTAAGAATGCCGACGAGATCTGTGTGCTCCACGAAGGACGTATCGTGGAACGGGGTACCCATGAGGAACTGCTCCAAAAGGAGGGGTACTATCGGAAGCTCAATGATATGCAAAGTCTGTAGGAATGGGAAAACGCGCACTCTATCTATTGAAGACCTACTTGGTGACGGTACTACTGTTCATCGTGGCCAAGCCAGTGTTCATGTGGTATAACAGTGCCAATCATCCTTTTACAGCAGGCGACATCGTACAGGTCATCCGTCACGGTCTCTCCCTAGACCTCTCCATGGCACTCTATCTGCTGGCCTTCCCCTTTCTCTGTGTGGTGGTCAGCATCTTCACAGGCAGTAAGAAATGGCTCCGTGTCATCCTCAACATCTATTACGCCATCATCGCCTGCGCCCTGATATTGGCCCTGATAGCAGATGCCAGCCTCTATGAGTTCTGGCTCTTCAAACTAGAAGCCTCATGTCTGCAGTATCTGGAGACGCCCACGGAGGCCATGGCGAGTGTATCGACGGGCTATCTGCTGATAAGACTGTTTGTGTGGATTGTCCTAGCTATAATGCTATGGCTGGCCTATACGCATCCACGCTGGCAGATCAAACCCAGCAGACATCGTATCGTAGAGTCTTTGGTGGCCTTGTTGTGTATCCCCTTGCTCATCATCGGCATCCGTGGAGGACTGAGCGAATCTACCACCAACATCGGACAGGTGTATTACTCACAGAACCAGTTCCTGAACCACTCAGCAGTCAATCCCGTATTCAGCTTCTTCGCCTCATTAGAAGAGTCTGCTAGTGTGAATATCGTGTATCAGTTTATGGACGATACGACGTGCAACAGCATCATCAGTGAGCTCTATAATACGGAGAGTAAAGACTGTGACACCCTGTTGACCACCCAGACACCTAACATCATCATCATCCTGTTGGAGGGCTGCGGTGGAGAGTTCACGGAGATAGGAGGCAGGCAAGACGTGACGCCCAACCTGAACCGTCTGGCAAAGGAGGGTGTCTATTTCACCAATTGCTATGGTAACACCTGGCGCACGGACAGGGGTACGGTCTGTGCACTGAGTGGCTACCCATCCTTCCCGTCTATGTCGGTGATGAAGATGCCCTCGAAGAGCCGTACCATGCCCAATATCGCCAAGACGCTGAAGGAGCAGAGGGACTATCACACCCACTATCTCTACGGTGGTGATATCAACTTCACGAACATGAAAAGTTACCTGATTGCTGGTGGCTTTGAATCACTAACCGCGAAGGATGACTTTAGCAGCGAAGAGCAGAAAACATCAGAGTGGGGGGTGCGCGACGGAATCACCTTCCAGACGCTCTACCAGATGACCACCACCATGCAGGAGCCCTATCTCATCGGCTTCTCCACCCTGAGCAGTCATGCACCATGGGACGTACCCATCCATCAACTCGACGACGAAGTACTCAATGCCTTCTACTATCTGGACCAGTGCATCGGACAATTCATAGAACAACTCCGTCAGAGTGCCGCCTGGGATCATACGCTCGTGATAATGCTGCCTGACCATGGCATCCCCTATAAGGATATCGACGAGACCAACCCACTCTTGAACCATATCCCCATGATCTGGTTAGGCGGTGCCGTCAGGAATCCTCAGGAGATTACACAGGTATGCAACCAGACTGATCTGCCAGCGACCCTTCTGGGACAGTTAGGTCTCGCCCACGAGGAATATGCCTTCAGCCGTGACGTGCTGAGCAGCAGCTACCAACATCCCTTCGCCATCAACACCTACTCGGATGGTTTCAACGTCATCGACAGCACCAGTTTCATCAACTACGATCTGGTCAGTGACAGGGTGATGGCAACACAGGGCCATGATCACGAAAGGTTACTCCGTCAAGGACGCGCCGTACTACAGGCAGCCTCGAAGGATCTGGATAAGCGATAAGACAAGGAACATGGGAAAGGTGATGAACAAGATATACGCCCCGTTGTTGGCCGTGCTCCATAACCTGCTGCTGGCATTCCTCATTTATCAGGTGGCACGACTCGCCTACTGGCTGGAGAATAGCGATATCCTCAGATTCACCTATGACATCTGGAGCGGAGGACTACTTTTCGACATCTCCGCCATCCTCTATACCAACGTCCTCTGGGTGGTGTTGATACTCTTCCCCCTTCATCTGAAAGAGACACCCCTGTATCAACACCTCTGTAAGATCGTCTTCATGGTGATCAATGGTGTGGCCCTGGCCGTGAACCTGGCTGATGCCGTGTATTTCCAATATACCTTGCGACGCACGACGACCACCGTTTTCAGCGAGTTCTCCAACGAGGGGAATTTGGGCAGTATCTTTGGCACAGAGTTTGTGAACCACTGGTATCTGGTGCTGTTGTTCATCGTGGTGATGGTCTTGTTGTGGCTGCTCTATGCCACGCCCCAGGTGAACACCCGCCGTCTGCTCCATCGCTGGCACTACGACCTCGTCTGTCTGTTGTCGTTGCTACTCTTTGCCCCCTTCTGTGTGGCAGGCATGCGAGGTGGCTTTACCACAGCCGTACGTCCTATCACCATCTCCAATGCCAACCAATATGCCACCCGTCCTACGGATGCGGCCCTGGTCCTGAACACACCGTTTTCACTGATCCGCACCATCGGCAAGGATGTCTTCAAGGTGCCTGACTACTTCCAAAGCGCAGAAGCCCTCGAAGCAGTATTTTCGCCGATTCATCAGGCTAGTCAGACTAATCAGGCTAGTCAGGCTAGGAATATAGTCATCCTGATTGTCGAGAGCTTTGGACGCGAATATATCGGTGCCCTGAACCGTGATCTCGACAACGGCACCTATAAAGGCTATACCCCCTTCGTCGATTCTCTCATCACCCAGAGCACCACCTTCCGCTATAGCTTCTGCAACGGTAGGAAGAGTATCGACGGCATGCCCAGCATTCTCTCCAGCATCCCGATGTTCGTGGAGCCTTTCATCCTCACCCCAGCCTCCATGAACGAGTTCACAGGGTTAGCGGGCATCCTCGGGGCTGAGGGTTACCAGACAGCCTTCTTCCATGGGGCACAGAACGGGAGCATGGGCTTCCAGGCCTTCGCCCAGAAGACGGGCTTCCAGCGATACTATGGTCGTACGGAGTATGAGGCTGCCAAGGGCACCAACGACTTCGATGGTACTTGGGCCATCTGGGACGAGCCCTTCCTGCAATACTACGCTGAGGAGATGAGCAGGATGCAGCAGCCCTTTATGACTGCCGTCTTCACAGCCTCCAGCCATCATCCCTTCGTGGTACCTGAGCAGTATCGTAAACAATTCCCAGAAGAACATCTGGAGATCCAGAAGTGCATCCGCTATACAGACCTCAGCCTACGACGTTTCTTCGAGACGGCCAGTCGTCAGCCATGGTTCGAGAACACCATCTTCGTACTCACCAGCGACCACACGAACATGAGCGACCACGCGGAATACCAGACAGATCTCGGAGGGTTCTGCTCACCTATTATCATATACGAGCCCCAGAATCCCATTGGAAAGATAGAGGATAAGATCGCGCAACAGATAGATATCCTGCCCACCATTCTGGGAATGCTCAATTACTCCAAGCCCTACTTCGGCTTTGGCATCGATGTGCTCAGCACCCCCAAGGAAGAGGCATGGGCCGTGAACTATCTCAATGGCATCTACCAATACGTGAAAGATGGCTACGTGCTACAGTTCGACGGCATCAAGACCACGGCACTCTACAGTCTCGACGACCGTCTGATGAAAAACAACCTGATGGGAAAAGTAGAAAGACAGGCGCAGATGGAGACTGAGCTCAAGGCGATCATTCAGCAGTACATGGAGCGGATGACTCAGAACCGGCTGCACCCTTAGGCATCACCTTACCATTCACCACCTCAAACCGTCTGTTGAACTCCTCGCGGGTACGCTTCCAGCGGTTATGACTCCACAACCAGTATTCCGGCGCCCGACGTATCGATTCCTCCAGCATCTGCCAATAGATATCTGTCAACTCATATTCCTTCGACTGCGAAGGATCACGCGTGATAAGCTTCAGCGTCGCCTCATAATAACCGCGTTTCACCCTGCGCACATCAAGATAAAACACGGCATGGTTCAGTTTTCTGGCGATACGCTCAGCACCCGTCAGCACAGGGGTATCGTGATTCAGCACATCCACCCAGTGATGGATATTAAACCAGAGGGGCACCTGGTCTGAGATATAGCCGACCACCACGGGCTGCTTCCGTTGACGGAACTCCAGCAGACGTCGCAGGGTGTCTGACATAGGGATGGTATGTGCACCCATCCGCCCACGCAACTTATAGAAGAACCTGTCGAAATCCTTGTTCTCCAACGGATGATAGATCTGTCCGCACTCTGCAGCAGGCGTCACCCACAGCGGCATCGAGGAGATCCACTCCCAGTTGCAGTAATGTCCCAGATAGAGGGCACACGACTGTCCACTCTCCAAGACCTCATTGATCACTTCGATATTCTTGAACACCACCCTCCGCTTCATCTCCTCATGGCTGAAGGAGAGCAGCTTGAGCGTCTCCACAAAATAATCCCCCAGGAAACGGTAGAAACGACGCTCTATCCTCCGCAGCTCCGCCTCATCTTTCTCAGGGAAGGAGCTCGTCAGATTCTTCCAGACCACACGCCGCCGATAACGGATGACATAGTACATCAGCACAAAGACAATATCGGAGATGAGGTAATGCACTCTCAACGGTAAGGGAGAGAGCAGATAACAGCCTGCTACGAAGAGATAATATACGACTTTCATCCGTCTGATAGCAATTATGCCTACAAAGTTAGATATTTTACGGCAAACGGACAAATTATTTGGTTGTTTTTCGTCATTTTGCCAAAAAAAACGTACTTTTGCAGCACCATTTACAGGAACGGCTCCCAAGGCATGACACTGAGACGGAAGATCTATTATATGTTCAACAGTGGCAAGAACAGCCACGTGACGTATTACCTCAAGGCGTACGTCAGACAACTCATGCCTGCTTCCTTCTACCGTATGCGCCTCAACAGGGAACTGCGGAAACTCAACAAATACCCTGACAAGGAGGCGATCCTGCAGCGGGTGGACTACTACTGTAAGCTGACACCCGACTCTCCCATCGACCACGCGCTCTGGGAGAAGACCGCCATCAGCATCCAGGATCAGCCGAAGATGCGGAAGAAGAAGATGTACTACATCGACATCATGGAGATCGCGCGCTACTTCAACCCCACCCTGCGATGGGTCTATCGTTGGGGAGACATCACAGACCTCCAGCCCGTACCCAGTCTCGTGAAGAGCCGTCCCCTGGGCGATGACAACCAGAACTCCACCCTCCTGAAACTCATCAAGGTGCGCCATTTCCTCTTCGTCAACGACCACAAGTCCTGGCGCGAGAAACGCGATATGGCCATCTTCCGCGGAGACCTCGGAGACCAGAAATACAACCGTGAGGTGTTCATGAACCGTTGGTTTGGCGACCCCATGGTCGATGCCGCAGCAACGAACATCTTCCCCGCCCATCCGGAGTGGACGAAGCCCAAGCTCACCATCGGCGAACATCTCGACTATAAATTCATCATGTCGCTCGAAGGCAATGATGTGGCCTCCAACCTGAAGTGGGTGATGTCGTCCAACTCCATCGCCGTGATGCCGAAACCCACATGCGAGACATGGTTCATGGAGGGTACCCTCATCCCCAACTACCACTATATCGAGGTGAAGCCCGACTTCTCCGACCTCACGGAGCGTCTCTCCTACTATATCGCGCACCCTGAGGAGGCCGAGGCCATCATCCAGCATGCCCACGAGCATGTCGCACAGTTCAAAGACCACAAACGTGAGAAGCTCATCTCCCTGATGGTGCTCCAGAAATATTTCCAGATTACGAACCACATCAAGGAGGAAAGCGAACTATGATCTTTGCGCGCGATAAGAGCCAGATGTGCAACAACCTGTTGCAGTACGCCCATGTCTATGCGTGGGGCAGGGAACATGGGCGCAAGGTCATCTCCATGCGCTTCAGCTACAAGTATAAGTTCTTTAAGATCTGCCATACCGACCTCACGGGCTTCGGATGGTATCTCTTCGCCAAATACATGGCCGCCCTCCACCTGCTACCCACAGCGAGTTTCAAGCGTCGCGACTGCGACCGTGAGGTCCTGGAGCGCAAGATGCTCCGTCATCGCCATATCGTTGTCAGCGGCTGGTTTGCCCGATGGTACGACCTCTTCCTGAAATATCGCTCTGAGATCTGTGAACTCTTCACCATCGATCCCGAGATCACCAATCCCGTCAAGGCGAAGATGCAGGAGGCTGAGCGTGCGGTGGCTAAGCATGATGAAGCCGAGACCCTTCGTCTGGGTGTCCATATCCGTAGAGGAGACTATGCAGAATGGCGCGACGGACAGTTCTTCTTCGACAACGGAATCTACGCCCAGCACATCAACCGCTTCCAGGAACTGTTTCCTGAAAAGGAAATACATGTGTATCTCTCGACAAACGACCCCTCCGTCACGGAAGAGGAATACCAACAACTATGCCCCTCTGTCCATGTCCACCATCTTCATGGCAATGCGCCTGAAGACCTGTTTATGCTCTCCGAATGTGATTATCTGATAGGTCCCCCTTCCACCTTCTCCATGGTGGCAGGTATGTACCATGACCTTCCACTCTACCGTATGGACACAAGGGATGCCAACGAGATGACACTTGAGAAATTTCTCAAGTTCGACTACTGGTTCAGTCACATGGTATAGTTCACAGTGCGAGCCTGAAACCTACCTCCATCCTGCGACGCCGCTGATCGTACATAAAACGGTTGGTTACACGACTGTATTTGGAGAAACAATCGTAGGCTCCACCACGGATCACGTGGAAATAGCACGACGGCTTGCCGTCAGGGGTTTTCCGATACCAGTCCTCGCAAAACTCCCACACGTTTCCTGACATATCGTATAGTCCGAGTTCGTTAGGTTTCTTCTGTCCTACGGGCTTGTGGTGATCGTCGAAGTCATGCTCCAGCGTATAGGCCACCTCCGCAGGATCATTACTGCCAGCGTAGAGATAACCCTTCGACCTCCTGCCTCCACGGGCGGCATACTCCCACTCTGCCTCTGTAGGCAGACGGAACTGCTTCCCCGTCATCTGGTTGAGCTTGGCGATGAATGTCTGAACCTGCTCATAGGTGACATACTCCACGGGCATATCTTCCCCCTTCTGCTTCGAACGGTTCTTACCCATCACCACCTCCCACAGTGCCTGCGTCACCTCCGTCTCTCCGATGTAATAGCTCTGGAGCGTCACGGGATGTCTCACCTCGTCAGCATCCGCCAACGTATCCCCTGGGAGGGCGCCCATCGTGAAGGTGCCACCCTCCACATAGAGCATCTTAAACGTCACCCCATTAATATAATAGGTACGCGCATGGGAGATCTTCCTCGTCTGCTGCGCCTGCAAACCTACAGGCAACAACAGCATCAGCACCACCGCTGCCACCTTCTTCACAGGCACCTCCAGCGGCTCTGCAGGACCTACGGCCTGCCACAGGATGCGCAGCCAACAGAAGAAGAAGGTATAGACATCCACCCAGTACGTCCTGTGGATATACTCATGCAACCACGCAGGACAGAGCACGTCCGTAGGCAGGATACAGAAGTTCACCACGAGCGACCAGAACAGTGTCCAGTCCAGCCACGTGCGCCTGGGCTGTAGCCAGAAGGCCATCGCATAGAAAGGCAGACAGATGATATAGGTATGGGTCTCTGGACAGTCGCTGAACAGGATCATGAACCCCGTGAGCACTGCCAGTGCCTGCACCCTGAAGTGGAAATCCTTCCACCGCTTATAACGCAGGAAGAAGGCGACACCCAGGAAGGCGAACACCACCAGCTGCACCACTCTGTAGTTAGGCAGGAGGAAGGGTTTCAGTCCCACGGCGAAGAGGATACCCACGAAGTCAGAGTCACTATGATGGGCCGCGATCATGTCGAACATCTCCTTGTAGAGCACGAACACATTGTCGAAGGCCGTGTTGATGGCAGGCAACAACAGCAGCAGCGCCCCACAGAGCACGGCATAGCCGATATTCCGCCAGAACCGCGGATAACACAACAGGATGGCGAGTTCCGCCGCCCCATACACCTTCGTGGTGGCGGAGATCATGATCAGGAGCACCGCCCAGAAACCCTTGCCCTTCTCCAACAGGATAAAGGCGAAGATATAGATATAGCTCACGATGATGTTATGCTGATAACAGAACACCGTCTGCAGGATCACAGAGAGCAGGAACACGAAGATCCAGAGCCTATAGGGCTCCAGCGGCTTCGGCAACCATTTGATGGCGAGACTGAAGAGCGTATAGTTCCCCACGTTCCACACATAGGGCCCCAACCACCACGGCAGGAAGAAGATGGGTGCGAAGAGCACGCTGAACACGGGCGAATACAGGAAATAGATCGCATGAGCCTGCGCATACTCCAGGTTATACGGACTCAGTCCCTCCCAGAACATACGGGTGGAGTCCTGATAGTCGAAATAGTTGGTGTTGCGCCCCCTCACCACTTCCAACGTCGTAGCCAGCAGCACGATGAGCAGACCAAATGTCCACCAGAACCTCGGATCCTTATAGAATTGTTTGTTCATGCCTCAGTCTTTGGAGAATAATCCTTCGTGAGCATCTCGTAGCAGAGCTGCAGCCATACGATGGTCACGGGCAACGCCTTCAGCGCGTAAGGCTGCACGTAGGTCTTTCGCAGATAGGCAGGGAAGAGGTCACTCGGCGACATACTCGACAGGATGAAGACAAACACCATCAGTGCGATATCCCAGCGCGTGCGCTCCCACGGTGCCGCCGTAAACCACACCACCACACCTATCAGGGGGATGATATAGCCACTCGACTCACTGCCCGTGCTGAAGAGCACCACGAACATCAGGACGGAGGCCAGCAATGTCTGACGGAACGCCACATGCTGGTATTGGTTCACCCGCAGATACGGCAGGGCGAAGAGCACCAGTCCTGGCAAGATCATCCACAGGTCGTTGAACCACACGCCCGACACACGATGCACCATCCCCAACAACGAGATGTTGTTCATGATGTTCACCGTGTTCTCCGCATTCTTGTTCGCCAGCGAGATATACCACTCGCCATACTGGCCGACGATATAGTCCCACCCGTGGAAGAAGGGCATGGGTGCCACGAACATCACGAGGGCCCAGAACAGCAGCGACGCCACCAGCTTCCCCTTGTGCTTCGAGAAGAAGAAGAAGGCAAGACCCACGATACTGTAGATCTTCACAAACGTACCCAGCATGATGAAGAACGCCGCCCAGAAGTCCTTCTCCTTCTCAATCAGATAATAGCCGAGCAGGATGGTGGCCGCGATGGCGATGTTGAACTGCTGCATATAGAGCGCCGTGAGCATCTCGTGGGCACAGAACCAGAGGATGAACAGCTGCTGGTATTTCGTAAACTGCGACTTGCGGATGGCCCAGTACAGGAACAGCGTCAGTGCGATACCCCACATCAGCAGTCCCAGCCACTTCGGCACGATGGCGAAGGGTGCAAAGAGCAGTGAGAAGAAGGGTCCGTAATGGTGCAGGTCGGCATATTCCTCAGGATTGCGCATGTAGAGGTTCCACCCCCTGACAGCGTTCCAGAACGAGCCACGGTATATCAGGAAGTTGTTGGCCCGGTTCAACTTCATGAGCCACATGATGATGGGCAGTATCATCCACAGACAGAACAGCGTCCTGTAGTCGTGGAAGAAAGGCTTCGCGAGAAATTCCTGGATCTTTTTCATGATGTTCAGAAGATGATGCGCTGGGAGGATTTCTTGGCGCCCTCCACGACGAGCTTCGCCACCTGTTCCGCCTGCTCCAGCGTCTCCTCGTAGAAGAGGGGCAGACGCATCAGCGTGTCGGCATAACGGTCGCAGTTCACGAGCTCGCGCCCGTCGTGCTTGTCCTCATAATACTTGCTGGAGTGCAGGGGCAGATAGTGGAACGTGGTCTGCACACCCTTGTTCTTCAGATAGTCCATCAGCCGCGTCCTCACCTCCAGCGACGGACAGAGCACATAGTACATGTGGTAGTTGTTCGTCGCATAGTCAGGCAGTTCGGCGAGTCTGAAGCCCTCTGGCAGGTTCCCGCGCAGGATTCTGTCATACGTCTCCCAGATCTGACGGCGCTTCCCCTGGATATCATCCATCTGCTCCAGCTGCGCCCACAGATAGGCGGCATTGAACTCCGAGGGCAGGAAGGAGGAGCCCATGTCGCACCACCCGTATTTATTCACCATCCCACGGTAGAACTCCGCACGGTTCGTGCCCTTCTCCCAGAGGATCTCGGCACGACTCACGAGCGTCTCGTCGTTCACCACGAGCATACCACCCTCGCCGCAGTTGATGTTCTTCGTCTCGTGGAAGGAGAAGGCAGCCACATGGCCGATGCTCCCCAGCGGACGGTCCTTATAGTAGGAGTCGATGGCGTGGGCGGCATCCTCCACCACCATCAGCCCGTGTTTCTCCGCGAGGGCCATGATGGCATCCATGTCACAGGCGACACCCGCATAGTGCACCACCACGATCACCTTCGTCTTCTCCGTGATAAGCGGTTCGATGGTCTCAGCGGTGATGTTCGGATCCCCGCTGCCACTGTCTGCGAAACGGATGAAAGCCCCTTCGCGCAGGAAGGCGATGGCCGACGATACGAAGGTGTAGGAGGGCACGATCACCTCATCCCCTGGCTGCAGACGACAGAGCATCGCACACATCTCCAGGGCATCCGTACCCGACGTTGTGAGCAGACACTTGCGGAAGCCGTAGCGCTTCTCGAAGAAGCCGTGGCACAACTTCGTAAACTCACCGTTGCCCGACATCGTCGTCGAACGGCACACCTCCTGGATATATCCTATCTCCCTTCCGGAGCAATAAGGTTTATTAAACGGTATCATCTTCATTAATGGTTTCTTGCACAATAAACACGGGCCGACCCTTCACCTGGTCGAAGATCTTCCCGATATACAATCCCATGATCCCCATCATCAACAGCAGCAGTCCACCCACGAACCAGATACTGAAGATCGTCGAGGTATAGCCCTCCACCTCGTTCAGACCGAGGAACTTCGCGAAGATGTTATAGATCGCCATCAGGAACGACACTGCCGACATGATGAATCCCAGTGTCACGGCCAGGTGCAGCGGACGGTTGCTGTTCGAGATGATCGAGTTGTACGAGAGCCGCAGCAACCTCCTGAGGTTATAGCTGCTCTTGCCCTCGGCACGGTGGTCGTGGAGCACATCGACGGTGCTCTTCCTGAAGCCCAGCGTATGGATCAGTTCGACAAACGAGCGCGAGTACTCAGGGATATTACAATACACCTTCACGATCTTCTGACTGTAGATGCCGAACTCCGCGACGGCCTTATCCGTCTCGAAGCCGCTGAGGAAGTCATAGGCCTTGTGGAACACGGCCGAGGAGAGTCTTTTCAGGAAGGTGTCCTCCCTCACCACGCGACGGGCGCTCACCACGTCGTAGCCCTCCAGCGCCTTCTTATACATCGCGGGCAGATCCTCGGGCTTGTTCTGCAGGTCGCAGTCGATCACGGCCACATAGTCACCCTTGGCATACGTCAGTCCTGCCGTGATGGCATACGGCTGTCCGAAGTTACGGCTCAGGTTGATACCCTTCACCAGCTTGTCCTTCGCACAGATCTCCCTGATCTTCTCCCACGAGTTGTCAGGCGAACAGTCGTTCACGAGCACGATCTCGTAGTCCTGCGTCAGCGGACAGATGGCGGCATGGATCCTCGCCACCAACTCTTCAAGCATCTTCTCACCATGATACACGGGAGAAACGACAGATAAATCCATAACTCTTCTCTCTTTTTGCGTGCAAAGATAGTGCAAATCGCGCGAAATACCAAATTTATTTGGATAATTACACGACTTTTCGTAAATTTGCAGCCAGAAAACAGACGCTATGCAAAAGAAACAGACCTTCGGTGAGATCGTACGCTTCGCCATTGTAGGCACCACGTCGGCAGCCATCCACTACGCCATCTACTGGGTGCTGCAGCACTGGATCAATGTCAACATCGCCTACACCATCGGCTACGTGCTCAGTTTCCTGGTGAACTACTACCTCTCCGCCCACTTCACGTTCCACGAGAAGACCTCCGCTAAGAACGGCATCGGCTTCGGCGGGGCCCACTTGGTGAACTACCTCCTGCATATCGTCCTGCTGAACTTCTTCCTGTGGCTGGGTCTGAGCAACGAGGTGGCACCCTTCGCCGTGCTCGCCATCGCCGTCCCCACGAACTTCGTGCTGGTGCGCTTCGTCTTCCGTCACCTGAAGCGGAAGTCCGATGCCTAGAGCAGCAGATCCCTCACATGGTATAGCGGCCGCTGCTTCACCTCAGTGAAGATCTTGCCAATATACGTGCCGATGATACCCAGTGAGATCAGGATAAACCCGCCCACGAGCCATATCGAGAGGATGAGCGACGCCCATCCCTTCACGGCGGCCCCCGTGAGGAGGGCGTAGGTCACATAGATGCCGATGCCGAAGGCCACGATCAGGAAGATGATGCCGATGTTAAACACCAGGTAGAGGGGTTTCACGGAGAAGGCCGTGATCCCGTTGAGAGCCAGTCCCAGCATCTTCCCCACCGTATATTTCGACGAACCCGCATAGCGCTCGCTGATATGGTCATCGACGGTCGTATGCTGGAGTCCTATCTGCGGGATCAGTCCGCGCAGGTAGAGGTTGTGCTCCTGATAAGTGGATAGCAGGTCGAGGGCCCTGCGGCTCAGCAGGCGGAAGTCGGCGTGGTTGTAGATGCTCTCCACACCCATCCTGTTCTGCAACTTGTAGAACGCCTGCGCCGTCAGCTTCTTCACCAGCGGATCGGCATCGCGCGACACCTTCACGCCATACACGATCTCGTTGCCCGCCTCGAAGTGGCGCACCATCTGGGGGATGCACTCGATATCATCCTGCAGGTCGGCGTCGATGGTGATCACGGCATCCGCCCACTCGCGCGCCGTCATCATGCCCGCCATGATGGCGTTCTGATGCCCCACGTTATGGGCGAGGTTGATCCCCTTCACGAACTTGTTCTCCGCATGCAGCTCACGGATGATCTCCCACGTACGGTCGCGACTGCCGTCGTTCACGAACACCATCATGGAGTCCGCCGAGATCAGTCCCTCAGCGATCATACGATCAAAGAGCGCCGTCAGCCGCTCCACGGAGTGCTTCAGCACCTCCTCCTCATTATAACACGGTGATACCGTCGCCAGTTTTATCATTTTCCTCTTTTACTCTTCTCTTCGCTCTCCTCGTTCTTCACTTTCTCTGCAAACTCATGGAACGTCATAAACTCATAGTGATGCTTCTTAAACTGCTTGATGAGCCTGTCGAGTCGTTCCACCATCTTCTCCCCGCTGTTCTTGCGGATATACCACGGCATCTTGAACTCCGGGTGGCTGTCGAGGTCGTAGAACTCCCACGGGTGGAAGTACGTTACGAAGTAGCCGTCGTGGCGGAGTGTCCAGTTCGTCAGCACCTTATACCATGTCCACGGCAGGTTGTGCAGCGAGAGCCAGAACAGCGGGAATCTCACCCAGGGCGTCACGGAGGCCGGTATCTGGAGGGTGCCCTCCTTCATGAACCACGTGCGCGGCTCGCTGAGGTGCATATAGCGCCCAGGGATGAAGGCGGGGTTGAGCGAGG